>JAUVXN010000020.1 GCA_030603605.1 Dehalococcoidales bacterium
GAGCGTCGAAAGGAGGTGCAAATACAAACGATTAATCGCCGCAGAGACTACAACCGGGGCATCAGGGAGCTTGTTAATGCCGCCTGATCATGCCAAAGTGTTCGGTTTAAAAAGTGTCCCATTTCGCTGATTGACAACACCTCACGCTATATTAGTCGCCAAATGGCGAAAAATACCTCACATGTGAACTATCATACTACATATACTGGCGCTGTCAAGCTGACTAATCTTTACTTTACTTTACCACTGGTCGTATTTTGCAGGCGCAAAAGAAGGGAACTCTTCCGGCTTAACAACATGACGAATTGTGACTTGGTTATTATCGGTAGATCGTGCGTATCAAAAGGTAGAACTAAGACTTTCTCCAAAACCTTTGCCCTTGTCTATTGAAGTTCAGCGATATGTGTCTTGACAGGTACTTAACAAAGTCGTAGTGTATTACCCAATCAAGGTCTAGACTATCAGTACAAGGAATGCGTGCCTATAGGACAAAGTGGGAATTTACCTCACTATAGGTATAGTTATCAGCATCTATCCCCAGTTAAATTGGAGCCTCGACAAATACCGTAGTGCCCTTACCTAACTCGGAGTTTAGCTTTAAGCTGCCGTCGAGTAACTGCACTCGCTCCTGCATTCCGGCTAAGCCCAGCTTGCCTTTGTATGCCAAAGCCCCAAGGTTTTCCGGGAGTTGAAAGCCTATGCCATTATCCCTTATAGAAATCTCAATTTTGTTCTCAGCGAATTCAACCTTAACCTCAGCCCTTGAGGCGTGGGCATGCTTTGCAGTATTCCTTAGTGCTTCCTGGACAATGCGGAAAAGTAATAATGCTACTTCCGGAGACAACCTCCGCTCACTACCAACCACCTCCAAGCTAGTTTCTATCCCATATTCATTTTTGATTTCCCCGGCTACCCAATCCAGGGCTGGCAGCAAACCTAAATCGTCCAAGATGGGAGGTCTTAGGTCACGACTGAATTGGCGCACCTCCTGCAATACATCCCTGATCCGCTCATGGAGGCCCCATAGCTCCTTGGCCTCTCTTACTGGCAGCTTTTTCTTATCAGTTAGCAGGTTGTCAAATTGACGGAGCAAGGCAATAAGATTTTGAGCAGTGCTATCATGAAGCTCACGGGCGATACGTTTACGCTCCTCCTCTTGAGCTCTGGTAATCTCCTGCAAATAGTAGTGTAGATTCTCCTCTGCATTCCTTCGCTCAGTGACGTCTTCTAGGGTTTCTATGGCGCCTACTATTTTTCCACTGCTATCCCTGATGGGACTGGCCGTAAAATGAAGCCATTTCCCAATTCTTCTGATGTCGTGAAAAAAATCTTCGCCTTCATAGGCACCATCAATCAGGTGAGAGCTTTTGGATTTATCCCGATAATGCACCTCAATTTCATTTGGAGATGCGCCATCCACTATTAAATCAGCCATGACTGGCCTCTTTTTAGAGTAAAATGGCTGCCATTGCCCGTCTGTCCCTATCACTTCCCCCCTCTTTATGCCAGACATAGACTCCAGTGCCGTATTCCAGTGGGTGATTTTGTGCTGATTATTGATGGCAAATGCTGGAATTGGAGAGCCATCAATAATCTCGGAGAGCATCTCCTGGGCACTCTTTAGCTGGGCGATATTCCTTCGGGTCATATGGAACCACAGATTTAGTAAGCCACCAATGAGGAGCACACCACTGCTCTCAAACAAAGCATCCCCCGGGGTGGAGGAGACGAAAATAACTCGAGGTAGCATAACGAGGCACGCAGTCACCAAGCTAGCTATCCCCCCTCTTATGCCAAAGACAAAGCTAGCATAGGCTATCGGCACAAGGAGAAGAACCCGTTCTACTGCGTGTCGAGTCAACCCCAGCAACGAAAAGGGGGCTACCTCACCCCAAGAGGGGAATTGCTGCGGATAGTGCAGGATGATGATGATGACAAACATCGCCACCACGAACCAAAAACGAGGATTCCGTACCATCCTTGTCGCTGGATTAAATAAACCTGAAGCCATAGGCATTGTATCCCTGATAATTCAAATTAAGACAAGCGTCAAGACAATTCTTCCAGTGTGAACCAGCCCTTGCGCATAGCCTCTATCACTGCTTCAGTACGGGAGCCCACCCCCAATTTATTGAAGATGCTCCCCAGATGACTCTCAATAGTGCGCACACTAAGGTGCAGCTCCTCAGCGATGTCATTGTTACTCATGCCTTTGGCTGCCATCTTAAGTATTGCCGTCTCCCGCTTGGTGAGCAAATCCAGTTCGCGTTCCTTCTCGCCCTCCGCTTTAGTTTGCTTGAATCGTTCCAGCACCTTACGGGCAATTGCCGGGTGAAGCACCGCCTCTCCTTTATACACAGTGTGGATGGCACTGATAAGCTCGCGACTACTTATATCCTTCAACAGGTAGCCAGCGGCCCCCGCCTCTAAAAGTGGGAAAATATATTGCTCGTAATCATAGGCAGTAAGTACTAATACAATGACAGAGGGCTGAAACTCCTTAATCTGCTTTGTCGCTTCAATGCCATTGAGTTTAGGCATAGAGATATCCATGATAATGACATCAGGCCTAAGTTCCCTTGCCATTCGCACAACTTCCTCACCGTCACCGGCTTCACCAACCACAATAAGACTTGCTTCGCGCTCCAGAGACTGACGGATACTCTCCCGCACCACCACATGGTCCTCAGCAAGAAGAATGGCAATCTTTTTCATTGAGTATCATTCCTGCCACCGGCCGGTTGGCAGCTTTTACCCCCTTCCCAGTTAATCTTAACCTACATGACCGTGTTCTTCAACCGAATAAGCCGTGGTAATAGCCTACAGTCTTGCGGAAAACTACAGGCAGGGAAATGTGGAAATCCCTAGCCAAGCCGGATTTTTCCATGGGGTTTCCCATAGACTAAAGATGGGCATGGCACGGATGCAGCCGACCTCATAACTATGGTTTATTTAAATTAGAGACTAGAAGGAGGCACAAAAATGGGACTGAGAGCATACTTAATGGTGGATGTCGCCGACGATGTGGAGCAGGGGAAATTTATCGAAGCGCTAAGAGAACTGGAGGAGATGCCGGGAGTGGATTTCGCCGACCCTGTCATTGGCTCCCGCGACCTGGTAATTATGGTGGATGCGCCGGTCACGGTTGAAGCCATAGCCAACAAGATTAGAGCCAGTGGTTGGGTTAAGAACATGGAAATCTTAAGAATTGTCAGTATGTACGAACGCCACCGGGCTTCAAAGCAGGAGCTTCTCAAGGCTTTAACTCACGCCGGTGTGTAATTTCCTGCCCGCCGATTAAATCCATTAAGCCTTGAAGGAGCTAAGCTAAAGCAGAAGGAGATTCGATGGTTACTGAAGCTAAAGCCAGAGAAGAGCTCAGTCTTATTGTGATTGATGCCATAGTCCATAAGCATAATGTGCAACCCGGAGCTGTGATACCCGTCCTCCAGGAGATCCAAGATAGCTATGGCTATGTACCCCCGGTGGCTGTCGAACGCATAGCGGAGAACATGGGCATTCCCGCCAGTGAGATATTTGGCATAGTTACCTTTTATACTCAATTTCGTCTCCAGCCCCTAGGTAAAAACCTAATCAAGGTTTGCCACGGTACGGCTTGTCACCTGAGCGGGGCAGAAAGGATAGCGGAAGCGTTAACTCAGGCAACAGGTGCCAAAGAAGGGGGAACCAGCCAGGATGGCATTTTCACTGTAGAGCGGGTAGCCTGCCTTGGCTGCTGCAGCCTGGCTCCCTGCATAATGCTCAACGGTGATATTCACGGGCGACTCACTCCTGAAGCTATTGACAAGTTAGTGAGGCAAGTCCGGGAAAAAGAGTCAGCTACTCCCGCAGGATTAGATAAATGACGATGCCTTCGGATAGAAAGAATAGAAATTGGACGGTGAGGGTAGGACTCGCCTCCTGCGGCATAGCCGCCGGAGGGAGGAAAGTGTACGATGCCTTTACCACCCGGCTTCAGGGTAGACCGGATGTAGAACTAAAACAAACCGGTTGCCTGGGTATGTGCTACAACGAGGTGCTGGCTGAGGTTTCCTCACCCGAGGGTGGGCAGGTGTTCTATAAGCAGGTTACCCCTGAGCGTGTTGAGCGCATAGTTGCCGAACACCTGACTCGGGGCAGGCCTGTTAACGAATGGGTCGTACCGGCTGATGAACTGGATAACCTTTTGGCCAAGCAAAAGAGAATTGTCCTCCGAAACTGCGGTGTGATTGACCCCGAATCTATTGATGACTATCTTAACGCCGGCGGCTATAAGGCTATAGAGAAGGTACTAACCAGCATGTCTCCCCAGGAGGTTATCGATGAGGTCACTAAATCCGGCTTGAGAGGAAGGGGTGGTGCTGGCTTCCCTACCGGGGTCAAATGGGACTTTGCCAGAAAGTCTATCGCCAGTCAAAAGTATGTAGTCTGTAACGCCGACGAGGGAGACCCAGGTGCTTTCATGGATAGAAGTGTCCTGGAAAGCGACCCTCATAGTGTTGTCGAGGGGATGTTGATAGCCGGCTATGCTATTGGTGCCTCGGAAGGCTTTATTTATGTTCGGGCAGAGTACCCACTGGCCATTCAGCGGTTAGAGATAGCCCTGGCCCAGGCCAGGGACAAAGGCTGTCTCGCTGATAGCATCCTGGGCTGTAATTTTGATTTTAATATAAGCATCAGACAGGGAGCCGGCGCCTTTGTCTGCGGCGAGGAGACTGCCCTTATGATGTCCATAGAGGGGCAGCGGGGAATGCCTAGATTCCGTCCGCCTTTTCCTGCTCAATCAGGCCTGTGGGGCAAGCCTACCAATATCAACAATGTGGAAACACTGGCTAATATATCCTGGATTATACTCAACGGCGCCAACGCTTATAGCAGCTACGGCACCGAGAAAAGCAAGGGCACCAAGGTCTTTGCCTTAGCGGGCAAGATAGCCCATAGTGGACTGATAGAGGTTCCCATGGGCACAACCTTAAGGGAGATTGTCTTTGACATCGGTGGTGGAACCTCAAGCGGGCTGGAATTTAAAGCGGTCCAGATGGGGGGGCCTTCTGGCGGCGTTATTCCGGCCAATTTGGCCGACACCCCTGTAGATTATGATTCAGTGACCAAGACCGGCGCCATCATGGGCTCGGGTGGATTAATCGTGATGGATGACAGTGCTTGCATGGTAGATGTGGCCAAGTTCTTCCTTAATTTTACCCAGGATGAATCCTGCGGTAAGTGTACCTTCTGTCGAATAGGCACCCTGCGCATGTTGGAAATCCTGGATAGAATTACCGATGGTGAGGGTAAAGATGGAGACCTGGAACGCCTTGAAGAATTGGCTCAAGGGGTAAAGATAGCCTCGCTATGTGGTCTGGGGCAGACGGCATCTAACCCGGTATTGACCACGCTCAGGTACTTCCGCAATGAATATCAATCACATATCAGAGATAAAAAATGCCCGGCCAAGAAATGCCAGGCCTTAATTACCTATGAGATTATAGCGGAAAAGTGTCCCGGGTGCGGGCTTTGCGCCAAATACTGTCCTTCAGAAGCTATCTCAGGAAAGAGGAAAGAGCCTTACCTCATTGACCCGGAGAAGTGTGTTCGCTGCGGGCTGTGTATGAGTGTGTGCCGTCTCGGTGCCATATCTGTCCACTAAGGAGAAGGAAATTGGCAAAGCTTCGGTTTATATTGAACGGGAAAAAGGTTGAGGCGGAAGCTGGGAGCACTATTCTGGAAGCGGCTCAGCAAAATAGGGTTGATATACCTACTCTATGCCATGACCCTCGTCTGAACCCCACCGCTGCCTGTCGCCTGTGTTTGGTGGAGGTGGAGGGGGCTCGTGGGGCTATGTCGGCCTGTGCCACCCCGGTGGCGGAAGGCATGGTAGTGAAAACGGAAACCGATGACATTACTAACAGTCGCCGAATGGCCCTGGAATTGCTCCTCTCCGACCACTATGGCGACTGTGTTGCCCCGTGCAAATTGGCCTGTCCTGCCGGAATAGACATTCAGGGCTATATCGGCCTGGTTGCCGACGGACAGTATAAAGAAGCGATAAAGCTAATTAAAGAGTCCAACCCGCTGCCTCTTGTCTGTGGTCGGGTATGTCCCCGCTTCTGTGAAACTAAATGTCGTAGAAATCTGGTAGACGGTCCCGTAGCCATAAACGCTCTAAAGAGATTCGTGGCTGACTATGACCTTAATAACGCAGACCCCTATGTCCCCGAGGTCAAGCCGGCTACCGGGCATAAGATAGCCATTGTCGGCGGAGGCCCTGCCGGCTTATCAGCAGCTTACTATCTCGCCCTTGACGGACATAAGGTAACCATATTTGAGTCCAATCCCCAGCTCGGTGGAATGCTGAGATACGGAATCCCCGAGTATCGCCTGCCCAAAGCGGTTCTGGATAAGGAGATAGCTGCTATTACTGAATTATGTCATCAAATTCACTGCAATGTCTCCCTGGGTGAAGATTTCAACATCGAAGGCCTCAAAGGCGATGGCTTTGAAGCCGTATTTCTTGCCCTCGGTGCTCAAGCCAGCCAGAAGATGAAGGTTGAGGGAGAGGATATACCCGTCGTTCTCTCCGGGATTAGTTTCCTGAAAGATGTAGCTCTGGGCAAAAAGGTTAGCCTGGGACAGAAAGTAGCAGTTATCGGCGGCGGCAATACCGCCATTGATGCCGCCCGAACCGCTCTAAGGCTGGGCGCAAGCGAGGCAATCATTGTCTATCGGCGGTCGAGAGATGAAATGCCGGCTAACGATGAGGAAATAGAGCAGGCTGAGCAGGAGGGAGTAAAGTTCCTCTTTTTGGCGACGCCGGTAAAACTCAACACTCGAAACGGCAAAGTCGGCACTATGGAATGTATTAAGATGGCTTTAGGGGAGCCGGATAGCTCGGGCAGGCGAAGACCAGAGCCGGTTGCCGGCTCGGAGTTTACTGCCGAAGTAGACATGGTGATTGCGGCTATCGGTCAAACCCTCGATACTTCCGGACTAGACCAGGATAGACAGGTAGAACTCAACCGAAGGAGATATATCAGCGTTAACCAGGAAACGATGGAAACCTTCGTGGAAGGGGTTTTTGCTGGCGGCGACTGTGCTTCGGGTCCGGCTACCGTAGTGGAAGCAATAGCCGCCGGGCGAAAAGCCGCCGTTTCTATCAATCAGTATCTTAACGGCCAGCCAATCGCCCCGCCAGAGAAGCCGTACAACTGCACCAAAGGTGAGCTGGAAGAGATTGACACTGAAGACTACGCCGATGTGCAGCGTGCTCCACGTACTGAGATACCAGCTCTGGCCCCGGAGATGCGGAAAACGAACTTCGCTGAAATCGAGCTTGGTTTCACTGAGGAGATGGCCAAAAACGAGGCTGGGCGCTGTCTAGCCTGCGGTTGCCAAGATGTATATGAATGCAAGCTGAGAGAGTTAGCCACTAAGTACAAGGTGGACGATACCAAATATACTGGTCGTAAGCGACACCTGCGCATAAAAGAGAATGAGCACCCCCATATTCTAAGGGACCCCAACAAGTGTATATTGTGCGGTCGTTGTGTCAGAATATGCAACGAGGTTCAGGGCATCGGTGCTCTAGGCTTCACTAATCGCGGCTTTGAAACCGTGGTCGAGCCAGCCCTGGGCATGCCTCTACGCGAAACGAGCTGCGAGTCCTGTGGTCAATGTATCTCTACCTGCCCTACCGGGGCATTGACACCGAAAACCCAGCTGGCTAAACCAGGTCCGTGGCAGCTTGAAGCTGTATCTACCGTCTGTCCCTACTGCGGTATTGGCTGTAACCTGGAGCTTAATGTTATCGGGGACAGAATAGTAAAGGTAACCTCCCCTTTCGAAAGTCCGGTGAATAACGGTAATCTCTGTAAAAGGGGCGCCTTTAACCCCTGCTCCCTTAACCATTTGAAGCGACTCCGAACTCCACTGGTTAAGCGAAATGGTGAGTTAATTGAAGTCGGTTGGGAGGAAGCGATAGCCTTGGCCGGTGAAGGGCTGAAACAAATCAGGGATAAAGCTGGTGGAGACAGGTTAGCCGTCTTATCCTCCCCGCAACTGACCAATGAGGAGAACTACCTAGTTCAAAAGATGGCTCGAGCCGCCCTAGGAACCAATAACATAGGTTGTTTATCCAGTCCCGAAACGAATGGCAGCCTGCTGAAGAGCCTGGGTAAAAATGCCTCCACATGCTCCTATAGTGACATTATAAGCAGTGACCTTATCCTTGTTTACGGTTGTGACCTCGCCGAGGATTATCCCATAATAGCCTTGAAAGTCAGAGAGGCAGTGACTAAGGGAAGCAAACTGATTACATTTAATCCCCGGCAAACCACGATAGACTCTCTGGCAAAGCTCAGTTTGAGGGTCAATCGTCGAACCAGCGTGGATTTACTCGATGCCATGTTGAGTTACATCATGTCCTACCAGCTGATTGACCAGGACTTCATTGATTCTCGAACCACCGGTTTCCACCGTTTTGCCCAGGAGATGAGAGAGCATCCTCCGGAGAAGATTATTAATGTGCCCTGGGTAACGCCTGCAAAAATCATAGAGGCGATACACCTTTATATTCGCGCCCGCCAACCAGTGATAATAATCAATGCTGATAAGGTTACACCTATTGAACTCGACCTAATCAGCGACCTAGTCCTAGTTACCGGAAATGCGGGGCGAGATGGTGCTGGGATAATAGCCCTCCGTACTCCGGGTAATGCTCAGGGGTTGATTGATATGGGTGTCAGTCCGGATTACCTCCCTGGGCAGCAACCGATTGCGGATATAGCGGCTAGGCAGAAGTTTGAGGCCGACTGGGGCAGGCCTGTGCCTGTTGAAAAGGGAAGAGGCCCTATCGGAATTATCCAAGATGTAGAGAAAGGTGAAATCCAAGGCATCCTTGTTGTTGGCAGAGATGCTATCGGCGAAATAGGGAACGCTATATTTGAAGCCCCGATTTTCTCCGTGCTTATAGATACGGTGTTTCCTGAAAAGCCGCCTTATCCTGATGTAATTATTCCCGGAGCTACTTTTGCCGAAAGTGAGGGTACTTATACCAACTGTGAGCGGCGAGTCCAACATCTGCACTGTGCTATCTCTCCACCCGCTGGCAAGAAAAATTGGGAGATTGTCTCAGCTTTAGCAACTTCTCTGGGCTATCCGATGCATTATCCAACCGTCTCAAGCATCTACCAGGAAATTGCCGAACTTGTCCCCCTTTATAAAGCTGCCAAGGATAATGAACCTGCTCAAGGAGTTACACAATGGCAACTGCCTAAGGACGGTAAGTTTAGTTTTAGCGATAGCCTAGATCGGCCTAAGCTATCCGAACTCAAGGCCTCTGAAATCATGGAAGCTTTAAGCAGCTAACCATAAACCTCACTTTTCGGGCTAACCCTTTCAATTGATGCAGCGTTTCTAATTACACAATAGCTTGTTTTGTTGCTTGGGTCACAAAAGAGGCTTTTGTATAGCCATAGAGGTCAAGAAGAGAGGGGCCGAGACTTTATCTCGCCCCATTTTATATTTGGTAGCGGGGGTCGGATTCGAAAAGCACCCAATGGAGGGATAATCTTGGTCTGTTTAGGAGAGGCTAGGTTGGTAAATACATTTATAATTTTGCTCCATCATTTTGGACATTTCTTACTCTTGACAAGATAATTAGGCTATGTTTTAATATCGACTGAAAAATAAATATTGGAAGGAGGTACACTATGGGTTGGGTCAAGTGGTTGGTATACATCGTGTCTTTCTTTATTCCTGTGTTCGGCTTTGTTACATTCTGGGTTTTTTCGGGAAGGCAGAATGAGCTAGAAGATGTTGGCAAATGTTCTATGATTGCCGCATTCATCGGTGCGGCTGTCTACATTATTCTTGCGACTCTTGGCGTAACTTTGTTCGGCTACGCCTGGCAAAGTATGAGTTGGCTCCAGTAAACAAACCCCAGCAAAACTCACTATCCTGACTCATGCCTTTATAAACGAAGCCTCGACAGTGGGGAATCGCATCTATTCCTTATGGATTGTCCCCCTCCAGGTAAATTTAGCTAAAAACTTCGGTTAGGCCTATTGCCAGCAAACAAAAAAAGCGCCAGCTTTTTACCGCTAGCGCCCTTAATAATCTTGGTAGCGGGGGCTGGATTCGAACCAACGACCTTTGGGTTATTAACTCGAGCAGCTTCAAACGCTGATGCCCCCTTGAACAAAATGACGGATTGTTACCCAGCTGGATTGGGTCTGGATCAAAGGGGTAACACGCCCTTTCGCTCATGTTTGGTTCTTATCTTTTGAGTACCAGAAGCCGGCGAGCTTTCCCAAGCAGTTCAACCAGTCCCCCAGGCAAGAATAGGACCACTAAGATGAAGAGGACACCAAAAGTTATAGTGTGGTATTCGGCGGGCAGGTAGAGGACTCAAACCGATAACCTCTCGCATGGAAGGACATCGGTTGTCCGCCGCTCTCCTTCTTCTCTTTTTCGCGTTAGCATTGTTGACATAACTTAGTAAATAATGTGTAACATTTGGGCCTTCCTTGGCAATCTTATAATGAAATTTCTCTAAATTAATGTGATTTTAGCCAACAGAGTTACAATTTAATGACAAAATAAAGTACCATTTAGCTACAGTCGCACTAAGTCGCACATAGTTGCCACGCCTGCAGGAATGTAATGGACGCTATATGCACTTACATGCTTTCTAGGATAGGAAATGACTAATTAGATACCCTGACTATGGATCATGCGTACTTTTCATTGCCGATTTTCAATCGGATAGTCATAAAAACGTTCCTTTTTTCACCCCACCATTCCACGCTTAAGGACTAGGCGTAGAATTGGGCGCACCTTTTTAACGAATGGTGAACAATCCGTCAGAAAGTGCAACTGACTTCAGTTAAAAGGCGGAGGCAGAAATGCCTCCTCTTACCATTATCACCACTGAACGAACATCGGCATCACTGTTCAACTGTAGGTATAGCTATATTGAGGGAAGGGGATATGCTCTATCAAGAGCATAATCACAATAACAATGGGCTGCTAGCCCTCAGGATACGCACCATCGGATTGCACTTTCCGCTATTTTGTGCAACGAGGTAACAGACCAAGATACAGGGGAAAATTAGCTTCAAAATGGGGATTGGTAAGCCGTGCAGTCTCGAACCTGCGATACCCTGATTAAAAGTAAGAAGCACAGTGTCCCACCCCATCCTCCCAGATAGCATCTGGTGTTTTCCTGTCAACCAGCGATAGGGATTTCGTATCTGGGGATGCCCTGTAGTATCACCTTATGCTAGACAGTTTGTCGGCAAAATGTCGGCAAACTCCAAGCCAGAGCGGCTTATGCTCGGTTTCCGCTACACAATAAGATGTTTTGTTCAATCTACCTTGGGGAAAAGCCTCTAATCTAGGAAAACCTGATCCTGGTATGATGGGACTATCGTTTCCCAGCCGTGTCTGCTTCTTATTAAACTGGCCAGGTGTTGTGAGGCATCGAGTTCACCGTGAGTTACAAAAACACGCCTTGGTGGCTTACGCAAGCTGGACAACCATCTAACAAGTCCATCTCTGTCAGCATGCGCTGAAAAACCGTTGAGTTGCGCTATTTGGGCTCTTACCGGATAGTATTGCCCCAGCATTCTGACCCTTTTGGCCCCGTTGACGATTTGCCGACCCAATGTTCCGGCCGCCTGATAGCCGACAAAGAGAATGGTGCTTTCCTCCCTGGAGATATTGTTGACCAGGTGGTACTTTATCCGGCCGCCGGTGCACATGCCGGAGCCTGCAATTATAATGGCACTGCCATCCATATGGTTTATCGCCTTTGATTCATCAACAGTTCCTACCAGATTCAGGCCAGGAAAGTCAAAGGGTGACTTTTGCTGGCGCAGTAGTTTTCTCATTTCTTCGTCAAATAATTCGGGGTGGCGCTCAAACACGCCGGTAACCTCCACCGCCATGGGGCTGTCGACGAAAACCTTAAGGCGGGGGATGCGACCCTCGAGCCGGAATTTGCTTAGATAATACAAGAGCTCCTGCGACCTCTCCAGGGCAAAGCTGGGTATAACTACATTACCGCCTCTTTTAGCGGTGGTATTTATAGCCTCGGCGAGCTGGTTGGCTGCATCTTCGGGACTCTCGAGCAATCTATCACCATAGGTGGACTCCACTATGACATAGTCCGCCTCGTCGAAGAGAGTCGGGTCGTTAAGTATCGGTTTATTCGGCCGGCCGATGTCTCCGGAAAATAAGATTGTTCTCGCCTCTCCGTTTTGTTCTATCTTTAGCTTGACCATGGACGAGCCCAGGACGTGCCCGGCATCGTAGAAGGTAGCCTCAACACCATCGCCTATTTTGACGGCCTCACCGTATTCAACGGGTGAGAATAATGGAGACACAGCTTCGGCGTCGTCCTTGGTATATAGTGGAATCTCGGGATAGGGGCCTTTTCGGCTTTCCCTTTTATGTCGGCACCTCTTAAAATCGGCGTCTTCCTCATGTATCTTTCCCGAGTCCAGCAGCATTATCCGGGTGATTTCGGAGGTGGCGCCCGTACAGTAGATGGCCTGATTAAAGCCTTCCCGGACCAGCTTGGGCAACAGACCGCAGTGGTCCAGATGGGCGTGGGTCAAAAGAACCGCATCCAGTGACTCGGGCGAGATATAGAAAGGGCTCCAGTTTCGCCCTGTTAGTTCTCTCTCTTGATAGAGGCCGCAGTCGACCAAGAAACTGGTGTCATTAGACTGGACGAGGTACTGCGAGCCGGTGACACTCTGGGCTGCTCCTAGGAAAGATAACTTGATATTCATGCTACCGGGTTATTCCTTCCACAGTGGGGGCTCCTGACCGATTAATATCCTCTTCATTTTCTGGAGGCATATCGGGCATTTGCGCTTCTTTTCCGCTGACCTAGCTTCGGTGGAGCCGGCCATATTAGCCAGTAGCGGTTCTAGGCCCTCAAGCCCCGCCGACTCAACCAAAAGCTCAAGCTCCCCAGAGTCGAACCAAACCCCGTGGCAGTTGGTACAATAATCAAGCTCAATCTTGCTGTGCTTAACAACTATCATGTCGCTTTTACAAGCCGGGCATATCATTTCAGGCAGGCCTCGTAGCAAATTATTAAGAGTTCGAATTCCTTGGGTAATTATATATCAAAGCGGCTCTATTTTACGCATTCTGACGTTCTGTGTGATATAGCGAATTATAGTTGCACATGACTGACAATAGTGCAATTTGGGTGCATAACAAAGGCTCAGAATGTGATATTGGCTGATTTTGTGGATCATGCTTGCTTGTTTCCTGGCCTAACTACCAATATCGGCACAGTGGAATGATGCAACACAAAATCAGCCGTGCTACCAAGGACCAGACGCCTAACGCCTCCATACCCATGAGTGGCAATCGCGATCAGCTTACAGCCATTTTCTTGGGCATAATTAGTAATAGTCTCTCCTGCTATGCCGGGAAGTACCACGCATTGCACATCTAATCCTTTTTCCTGCATTGGTTCCGCAATGCGCCTCAAGTAATCATCCGCCTCACTTTCTTCTTTTCTGGTGCGCCGCACTGCTCCCTTTGTAGACATTGGTATCCCAGGCTCCCCTGGTATGCCAATCGGAATTGTTATCTCAGGTAGACTAACTACACGAAGCAAAACGACTCTGCTATGGTGGGCTAGTGCCTCATCGGTCACGTAAGGTAGGATTTCCTCAGCCACGCTGGAACCATCAAGACAGACAACGATTCTCTCAAACATTTCGCTTTCCTCCTCATATGATGCAGAGAGCTAGCCAACCATAGCAAACCCCGTTTCTAGTATAGCATGAGAGGGGAATATACAATAACTCAAAATGTGACATTTATTTCCAATTAGGAGAAGATCTACGTATACACAAAGTCATGCCGACAGATTAGCAGGCACAGATACAACATTTATTACTAACGAGGAAGAAGGAATCCTTCGCGAAAGATTCCAAGTATTAATTCAGGAGCCGCGATGTACGGCTCGCACGTGGAAGGGGCTGGGATGCCCCCATTATTAGTACCACCTACAATGAGAGACTTCCTGCCTTCACCACTGGTTGTTTGAGATCTTTTACCTGGTTCTTTTTATAATATCTTCTCACAAACTCTGCCGGTGTCAGGTAACCCAGTGAGCTGTGTGGACGGTAGTTATTGTACTCCTGCCTAAAGGCTTCCACAATAGCCTGTGCCTCCTTCCCGTTCCGGAAAACCTCACGATTTAAACATTCATCCCTTAGCTTATCATTGAAGCTCTCAATATAGCCATTCTCCCATGGGCTGCCAGGCTTAATGAACAATGTCTGACACCCAGAGTTCTCTAGCCATCGGCAGACAGCCCTGGAGACAAACTCAGGCCCATTATCACTACGGATGTACTTCGGCACTCCCCTGGTTAGGAATAGCCACTCCAGTACTTCAATGACTGCTGAGGCTGGTATTGAAGGCTTAACCCTGATAGCCAGGCATTCCCGGGTGTACTCGTCGATGATGACCAGAATCCGTAGCTTCCCACCGCGCTCGGTCCTATCTTCAACAAAGTCATAGCTCCAGACATGATTGGGATACTCCGCTTTATTCACTATTTCTCCTGTCGGTCCTATTCTACGTCTCTTCGGCCTTCTCCGTGGTAATCCCAGTCCTTCCGACTTCCAGATACGATGGACCCGCTTCTTATTCACTCTAAAGCCCTCTCGCCGCAATAACACCGTAATCCGGCGGTACCCATACCGGCTGTGACGAATTGCCAGCCCATGTATCTTCCTTACTAGCTTGGCTTCATCTCTCCGCCGTCTGATGATATATCTCACCAGAGACCTGGATAGCCCCACAACAGCACAGGCTCTTCGCTGGGAGCTTCTGCTTTGTTTTACCAGATACTTCACTGCAGACCGCAGAGCGAGAGGGCTTACCATTTTTTTGAGTTGATTTCCTTAAGTAGCTCATTATCCAGTGCCTGTTGTGCTATTATTCGCTTCAGCCTGGCGTTCTCCTCTTCCAGCGCCTTCAAGCGTTTGAGCTCAGAAAGGATCACCCCACCATACTTGCTCTTCCAGCGATGGATGGTGGCTGGGGAAACCCCATGCTCCCGGGCAGCGTTAACCAAGGGCATCCCCGATTCAACTTCCTTGAGGATACGAAATACCTGTGCCTCCGAATACCTCCTTGTTTTCACGATTACCTCCTGTATTTATTCTACAGGAGTCTCGCATTAAAGGTGGACCTATTTTCGGGGGGCAGGCCAAGTATAGAAGTCCGATATTCTATCAACACAGCCCAGTTACCTTCGATAACTATCCAATCCGGCCCTCGCCTATGTTCCTTCCAATATTTGGGTTCAAAATATAGATGAGATAGCATACTTCACAATCTAGTAGAAAGTGACACGGAATAGCCAACAAAAGGGCGGTTTGTTGGGTCATACTCTGATGAACTGTGCAGATCGGGAACGGTTTTTTCTCAGCAAATCCTGAGGTCACTCCTTGACACAAATTCTATTCAGCTACACACCGCATCATTTGCTAGCTGCCTTTGCTTATCTATGACATAGGATAAGCCGGCGGTTTGAGGATTGCCTCTAACCTGCCCCACATAGACACAACTGCCGCAATAGAATGACAAAAGACTTGACAAAGGATATGATAAGTATTACAATATATAGTAGTGCAATAGATAGTAGCACAATACTATAGAGGGGTGAGGTAAAAATGGCATACGTTCAGCAGCTATTAAAGGGACTTATAGACCCCATTTTGTTGTCGGTGATTAGTGAGCTGCCCATGTATGGCTACCAGATTGCCAAGGAGCTGGAGCAGAGAACTGAAGGCTATCTCAGGCTTAAGGCAGGCACCGTTTATCCGGCACTGATGCGCCTGGAGAAGAAAGGACTGCTTAGCTCTAGATGGGAGCAGACCACCGAGCGGCAAGGTAGGAGGTATTACCAGATAACAGAGCAAGGGCGCCAATTTCTGGCTAGCAGGTCAGGTGACTGGCGCCGCTTCTCTACTGTGATTAATAGATTCATGCGGGCAGCTAGTTCTTATAGGAAGGCTTAGCTATGAATACGGTGGCTAGATATGCCGCAAGGAAGGAGGTAGAAAGATATGGCTGAAGTTAAGATAGTTGCTGATAGCTCTGTCTGTTTGCCTAGGGAGTTGATAGAGAAGTATGGCATTCTGCTGGTGCCGGAGAAAATAATCTTTGGGGACAGGGTTTATCGAGACGGCATGGACTTAGACCCTCGCGAGTTCTACACCATGCTGCAACAGGCGAAAGAGCTTCCTACCACCTCAGCCCCCTCACCTGAAGATTTTGCTGATGCTTACCAGAGGGCAATCAAGGACGCAGACAGCATAATTTGCATTCTGGTAACCTCGGGGTTCAGCAGTATGGGACTAAAATCGTCATTAATAGCTAGGGAATCCTTCCCAAAAGTGCCAATAGAAGTAATTGACTCCCGAACCGCAGTAGGGGCTTACGGGTTTGTAGTTCTGGCGGCAGCACGTGCCGCCGCTGAGAGTAAACCTCCACCTGAAGTGGTTAAGGCAGCGGAGGACATGAAGGAGCGAGTCAACATGATAGCCACGCTGGATACCCTGAAATATCTAGAAAAGGGAGGGCGCATCGGCAAGGCGGCTTGCTGGGCGGGTAGCCTGCTCAGTATTAAACCCATCATAGAAGTTCCTACTTCCAGTGGCGTTGTGGAGCCTCTCGAGCGAGTCAGAACCAGACAGAGGGCACTGAAGCGATTACTGGAGATTGTGGAAGAAAGAGCAGGCACAGGACACCCTATACATGTGAGCATTGACCATGCTAATGTGCCTGATGATGCAAACTGGCTCAAGACTCAAGTGTCCTCCCATTTTAACTGTAACGAGATTTATATAAACGACTGGGCTCCGGTTGCCGGAGTACACTGCGGGCCTGGCGTGATAGGACTTTCTTTCTATGCTGACAACTGATATGTGTTATGCGTGCCTCATTGTCTTGGCTGAGAGGTAATAAGGGGTTATTACGAAATGATACTCGATGCGATTATAGCTGTAATTATTGGTTACCTGCTGGGCTCCATCCCCTTTGCCTATATTGCCGGTCGGCTTAGAAAAGGGGTTGATGTTCGGCAAATCGGCGGTGGCAATATGGGTGCCCTAAACACCATGCGGGAAATAG
>JAUVXN010000061.1 GCA_030603605.1 Dehalococcoidales bacterium
GAGAGCACCTTCCAGAACTTGCGGCGGGGACTGGCGACCATCAGGCGACTTCCCTTCATCGAACCACATGCTCCGACTAACGCTGTTAAACATATTTTGGACCATCTTGACCGGGGTATGAACGTGGTCCTGGAATTTGGCAGATATACTGATATTACCGCCTATACTCTGGTGGCTAACTTGCTGACCCGTCGTATTCATACTCAGTATCGGGACAGGATGGAGAAGGCGATGGGAGAGGATATTGCCAAACCTACGCCATTGGTGATAACTATTGAGGAGGCACACCGATTCCTCAATCCAGAGCTGGCCAGCCAGACCATATTCGGCACCATTGCTCGTGAAATGCGCAAGTATAATGTTACCCTGCTGGTGATTGACCAGCGTCCCAGTGGCATTGATGCCGAGGTTATGTCTCAGATGGGGACTAAAATAACCTGCCTTTTGGACAACGAGCGGGACGTTGACAGCGTCCTCGCCGGTATCTCCGGCAAGAGTGAACTCAAATCGGTACTGTCCCGGCTGGAATCGAAGCAGCAGGCACTTATCTTTGGTCATGCCGTGCCGATGCCAGCGCCAATCCGCATCCGGGAGTATGGCTCCGCCCAGTCCTATCAGGACTTTACCTCTGGCGGACAAATTAAGGGACAGACCGAAAAAGATATTGAGGAGTTGTGGGAATAGAGATATTTAAGACCATGATTGGTTGGTAAGGTAGAATGTCAATGTGGCTCAAGCGTTATAAGCATTGGATAGGTGTATGGGCAACCATGCTCCTGGGGCTCATTTTTGTTGCCGCCGGTCTGGGTAAATTAGCCTACCGACCCGAAGCTTTTCTCTTTGCCCCTGACTTTTTTCCATCGGCTTTGGTTAGGGCTTTTCTTATTTGGCTTCCTGGCATAGAAATTATAATTGGCGTACTGTTAATCACCGGCATTGCGGCTAAGTTTGTCGCTAGTTTTTCCTCGGTGCTGATTGCTGGCTTCATCGCCAATAATAGCTTGTTGCTCAAGCTTGGAATGGGGGATGAGCCCTGTGGCTGTTTCGGCATGGCGGAAACACTAGCCCAGGAAAGGCTCTCAGTGATAGGCGCATTGTACCTGGACGTGGTAATGGTGGCTTTGGTCGTGGTTATCCTGTTCTGCTATCAGCGCAGTTTCTTCAATATTTACCCCTGGTTTTTAAGAAGAGGCAAGATTGCGGAGAAAAAAGATTGGTCTGGCTCTGGGTAGTGGTGCCGCTAGAGGGCTGGCTCATATCGGGGCACTGGAAGTCCTGGGAAAAGAAGGTATCCCTATTGATATGATTGCTGGCACCAGTGCTGGTGCTGCCGTTGGCGCCCTTTATGCCCAGGGTAAAGATGTCAGCCAGATAAAAGAGTTGGCACTAAACATGGGTTGGAAGAAGCTAGCACCCCTGATAGACCTCTCCCTCCCCAAAACCGGCTTTATTAAGGGCAGGAAAATTAAGGACTTGCTGGCACTGATTGTTGGTGGCGACATAAAATTTAGCGACTTAAAAATACCTTTGGCTTGTGTGGCTACTGATATAGATACCGGTGAAGAGGTCGTGATTGACAGCGGTTCGGTGCTGGAAGCGGTGAGAGCCACTATTTCTATTCCGGCAATATTTACTTTAGTTAAATGGAAGGGCAGGTATCTGGTTGACGGCGGCTTGGTGAACCCGGTGCCGGTGAGTGTGGTTAAACGGATGGGGGCAGATTTTATCATTGCCGTTAATGTAATACCTGACGCTGCTGACCGAGCTCATCAGGTGGACAAGGAGAATTACAAAGAACCCAATATCATCAATATCATAATGCAAGCTATATATATTGGTAGTTACTCACTGGTCAGGTCTAGCCTGGAGGAGGCTGATATAGTTATTGAACCCAATGTGGCGCATGTTGGCTCTGGTGATTTCCACCATGCCCAGGAATGCATTCTCCAGGGTGAGCTGGCCGCCCAAGCCTCTATCCCTGAAATAAAGAGAAAGTTAGGAAATCTCTAGTTTCCTTTTTCAGTTAACCCTACAGTGTTTGACAGGAGTATATTTATATTTTATAATTGTTATTGCAAATGAGAAGCATTAGCATTAATGCCAAAAGGTGATATCGGGATGCTAACTACCAGCCGTAAAACATTGAATGCAGCCGGGAAGAGGGTTACCAATCAGCGTGCCTTAATTATGGAGATTATCCGGCAGGGAGAGGGGCATCTTGACGCTGACGAAATCTATCGCCGGGCTCGCGAAAGGGTGTCACGCCTTAGCCTGTCCACTGTCTATCGAACCCTGCTGATGCTCAAGAAACTGGGTTTAGTGGAGGAACTCCATTTTGGTGAGGAACACCATCATTATGAGCTGAAGCCATCGGCTGAACATCATCACTTGATATGTCTCGGCTGTGGTCGGGTTATTGAATTTCACTACCCACTATCTCGTTACATAAAAAGGAGCGTCCCTGAGGCTAAAGGCTTTGACATCGCTGAAACTGAGGTTCGCATGAGTGGTTATTGTTCCAAGTGTCGGCAGAGTCGAAAATAATTCTTTGTCTTGTTTGTGGTAAATAAGAAACATTTGTATCTAATAGCAAGTAATTTATACAAAAGACTAGGAAGGTATGATTTATGACAGATGTAAAGATAGTAACTCTGGGCCAGATGCAATCCGGGCGGAGCGGTAAAGTAGTTGAAATCCAAGGCGGGCATGGGCTGGTTAATCGCCTCAGCGCTCTAGGCATTAGGCCGGGTAAGAAGATAACCAAGGTTAGTTCTATGCTTATGCGAGGACCAGTAACTATCCAGTCAGGTAATACTCAAATTGCTGTTGGTTTTGGCATGGCTAGTAGGATAATAGTTGAGTTAGATTAAGTAAGATATGAAGATACTCTTGATGGGCAATCCGAATGTGGGTAAGAGCGTTGTTTTCTCCCGTCTAACCGGAGTCCATGTAATCGCTTCCAATTATCCCGGCACCACGGTGAGCTATACGCACGGTTTTATGAAGGTGGGAGAAAAGGAGGCTGAAGTCATTGATGTGCCTGGCACTTACACCCTGGAGCCCACTACTGAAGCTGAGGAAATAGCTTTAAAGATGCTTGACACCGGGGATGTAGTTATCAATGTGATTGATGCCACCAATCTGGAGAGAAATCTCAATTTAACTTTGCAATTACTGGAAAAGGAAACCCCGATGATAGTCGCCTTGAATATCTGGGACGATGTTGAACATCGGGGAATACATATTGATTTAAGCCGACTTGAAGAGCTACTGGGCGTGCCGGTTATTCCCACTGTAGCCATAACCGGAGAAGGAATAAAAAAACTGGCAGAAAGTATCCCTCGTGCCACTTCACCTAAGTTTCCGCCACGTAGTCATGATGAGCGCTGGGCTGTTATTGGTAATATTATTGACCAGGTTCAGCGTGTCACACACCGCCATCACACCTGGCTGGAGCGCTTGGAGGATGCCAGTGTGAAGCCTCTGACCGGCGGTTTTATCGCTTTAGCTGTTCTAGCTGGTACCTTTCTGGTGGTCCGTTTCATCGGCGAGAGCCTGATTGGCTATGTATTTGACCCCCTATTTGATGTTCTATGGACGCCGCTAATATTGCAATTAAGCAGTCTCCTCGGCGGTTCCGGTTTTCTACACAGTGCTTTGATAGGTAATATAGTCGGCGGCGAAGTGAACTATGTTGAATCATTTGGACTGCTGACTACAGGACTCTACGTACCTTTCGCTATGGTTTTGCCTTACATCGTCTCTTTTTACTTTATGCTGGGCTTGCTTGAGGATATCGGCTATCTGCCGCGACTAGCTGTTCTAATGGATACCATTATGCACCGCCTGGGATTGCACGGTTATGCTATCATTCCTACTCTATTAGGATTTGGCTGCAATGTGCCGGCCGTTTTAGCTACCCGTATTCTGGAAAGTAAGCGGGAAAGATTTATTGCCGCAACACTGATATCTATTGCCATCCCCTGTGCTGCTCTGCAGGCAATGGTTTTTGGCTTGGTTGGAGAACGTGGGTGGCAGTATGTAGCTATTGTCTACGGGACACTATTTATAGTGTGGGTTGTTCTGGGGTTTATACTTAACCGGTTTGTTAAAGGATTCAGCCCGGAGCTACTAATAGAGATACCACCATATCGTCTGCCATTATGGCGAACCGTGTTACTAAAATTATGGATGAGAGTCTATGGTTTCTTGAAGGAAGCCATTCCCATAATTTTAGCTGCGGTTCTGGCAATAAATATGCTTTATGCCCTGGGTGTATTCGATGCCATCGCCAATTTTACCGCACCGGTGGTGACCGGCCTTCTGGGGCTACCCAAGGAGGCAGTGGTGGCTTTAGTCGTTGGCTTCCTGCGCAAGGATGTAGCTATAGGTATGCTGGCTCCTTTAGCGTTAACTTCTGGGCAACTGGTCGTTGGCTGCGTGGTTTTAGCTATGTTTTTCCCCTGTATCGCTACCTTTGTTGTCCTTCTCCGGGAACTGGGTGTTACCGGCATGCTTAAGGCGGCAGGAATAATGGTCACCACTGCCCTATTGGTGGGAGGACTATTGAACTTAATCCTATAGCTATTGACCAGTGACGAAGTTGGCATATAGAATTTCGATTATTTCCGCTCACATTTATCTTTATCTTACCCTTTTATCTTGCCATCCCCCTTTCTGCGGAATTTGTTCCCCGGCGAGTTCTTCAAGTAGATGGCGACCTGGAATTTGCTGAGGCAGCCTTTAAAAAGAGTGGCAAAGGTATACATTGTCTTGACAAACTTTGAAAATATATTTATAATTTTCGCTGGGAGTCTTGACAGGGTAAAGTTAAGGTGTTATCATTACCACACTCGCTTATGTTTGTTAGTTAATTTGGACAAGAGGGGGGTGGTGCTTATGAAAGTATGAGGTGGTTGTGAGGTTGGTAATTCCAAGTCTTAAGGAGGTAAATTGTTGAATAAGAAAATACTGTTAATTCCGCTGGCACTATTGCTGGCTGTGAGCTTGTTAGCCATTGGCTGCCCAGCCCCAGCACCGGCGCCAGCCCCAGCCCCAGCCCCAGCCCCAGCACCAGCCCCGGCTCCAGCCCCTGCCCCGGCACCGGCTCCAGCTCCAGCCCCTGCTCCAGCCCCAGCACCCACCCCGGCACCAGCTGAGGAAGTTTACACCATCAGGGTGCAGGAAGCCTATGCTGCCGGACTTGCTGGCTACCGGATCTATGAGAGATGGACAGAAACGATGGCAGCGATGAGCAACGGGCGTCTCAACATTGAAACTTATCCCGAAGGTGGAATAATAGGTACCTTTGACCTGTTTGATGCTGCCATGGCTGGAACCGTTGACGGATGGGTCTGCTGGCCCCAGTACTGGCCGGGCAAGCATGCTCTGGCTGTCTACGTCAGCTCTTTCCCCTACGGTCTTGATATGGCGTGGATGTGGGAGTGCTGGTTCTACAACATGGGTGGTATTGACCTGGCTCGGAAGGATTATGCCCAGTTTGGTCTGCAGTATGTGGCTCCAATCCAGACCGGACCAAACTATGCGCACTGCACAAAACCACTCACCAAGATGGAAGACTGGGATGGTCTGAAGTGCCGATACCCCGGTGGTATGATTGCCGAAATTTATGAGAAAGCCGGCGCTTCAGTAATTATTCTGCCCGGCGGCGAGATTTACACGTCAATGGCTACCGGCGTTATCGATTTTGGTGAGTATGTCGGGCATGCCATGAACCGGGAGCTCGGTCTGCACGAGGTTGGTAAGTATATCATCGGTCCCGGACAGATGCACCAGCCGGTAGACTTACAGGCCTTCGTCATGAATGCGAAAAGCTGGAATAAGCTACCCGCAGACCTGCAGTTGATGCTTGAAATAGGGTGTGAGGATTTGTCCTGGAGCCTGCATCGCAACATCCAGAGCTCCGACCTCATTGCTAAACAGTGGATGGTCGAGTCATACGGGAACGTCTACATGGAGCTACCCGCCGCTGAGCGCGCTAAGTTCAGGAAGGAAGCTGTCGAGCTGTGGGCCAAGTGGGCGACGGATGCCAATTCCACGGAGGCAATACGAGGACAAGTCTCGCTTATGAATGCGATTGGACTTCTCGACTACCCTGGCATTAAGGACGAGGTAGAAACCTACTTCCCCGGCTTGATGGCCGAAGGACTGGCTGGCAAGGTTGTGGAAGACTACTGGCTTGGAACCATAGTGGAATAATGGTGTAAAAGCCTCTCATCCTTATGTAAGGGATGAATGGATTATGGAGAAGGCGGGGGAAAGGAAGGGGCCAATCCCCCGCCTTCTTGCGATTAAAAAAGCAAACATTAATAAAGATAAGACTTGACATTGAGTGCCGATAAGGATAAAATTCGGTGACGAAGCGCCAATTACCTGGAAGAGGGAGAGGAATGACCAAAACGCAAATAATAGGCTGGGTGGTGGGATGGATATTATTCCTTGCTTACCCGCTAATGGTAGCGATACATTTTCTTTTCATTCGTAAAGGTTTTTAGAATTGCGATAGGGGGCTGCATTGCTGAAGAAGGTAATAAAGTCGGTACTGGCTACTATTGACAATATAAGTATATGCACCGGAAAGCTTTTCAGCTGGTTGATACTGGCATTAGTCGGCATAATAATAATTGAGGTAGTAAGAAGGTATTTTTTTAACGCCCCGATAATGGGCGTTCAGGATTTACAGTGTGCCTATTTCGGTGTTTATTACATGATGTGCGGCGCCTATACCCTTCATGCCAGAGGGCATGTCAGTGTGGATGTGCTCTATATGCTGGCGCCACTGCGGGGAAGAGCCATTTTAGACCTGATGACTTTCCCCTTTTTCTTAATCTATGCTGTCGCACTGGTCTACACCGGGTGGCAGTTTGGCATGATGGCCACCCATATAGAAGGAATTGGCTGGAACCTGGAGGTTGACCAGTCCCACCTGCGCCTGCCCCTCTACCCGGCAAAGTGGACGATAGCCATTGGCGGGGCTCTCTTGCTGTTTCAGGGATTGGCTAAATGGACTCGTGACCTCAAGTTTGCTGTCACCGGGAAGGAGCTGGAATGAGCATTGAGCTTATCACCATACTTATGTTTGGCTCCCTTATCATACTATTGCTCGCTGGGTTGCCGGTTGCCTTTGCCACTGGTAGTCTGGCGGTAATATTTATTGTTTTTCTATGGAGTCCTGATGCTTTAGGTACCCTTGCCATTCGTATCTGGGGTCAGATGTATCAGTATCTCCTCTTTGCCATTCCCCTGTTTATCTTTCTGGCGAGTATGATGCAGCAGGCTGGTATCGTTGAGGAGATGTATGAAACCATCCGGGAGTGGACCGGTCCGCTGCGGGGTGGACTGGCAATAGCCACGGTGCTGGCAAGCACC
>JAUVXN010000059.1 GCA_030603605.1 Dehalococcoidales bacterium
GACGCATTCTGATTAAACCCAGTGCCTCTTACCCGATAACATACCCGGTAACTACCAGCCAGACTATACTGTCGTCAATAATAGAAGGCATCAGGCAGGTCAGTGATGCCGATATTCTTCTATTAGAAGGGACTCCCGGGGGCGGACCAATCTACCCGATATATCAAGCCCTAGGTTATAATTTCCCGCGGGTATTGACGTTGGATGTAAAGGATTGTATCTGGGTGGAGGTAGATAATCCCCTACCCAAGGCTCTGGTTATGCCGACTTTCTGGGTGCCCAATCTTATCCTGTCCAGCGACTACTTAATAACGGTAGCTCCACTAAAGATTTTTAAGGGGAGGGGCAGTCTCAGCATAATGAACCTGCTCACATTGCTGCCGAGCAGTAAGTATCATGGTGAGTCACCAAGCGGCTGGGGAACTTTACGCAACCTGGGAATTGATAGGGTGATAGCTGACCTCTATTTCACCCTCCCCTTTGACCTGGGGATTATAGAAGCCAGACAGAAGTTTACCAGTCAAGACGACCCCACCCAGGGCGAGGGTGAGGAGTATGGCAAGATATTTGTTGGTGAGCCCTATGAGGTAGACCGTGAAGTCTCAGAGACGCTAGGACTCAAGACCGAGTATCTTAATTTGATTAAGTCAGCTAAAGTAGAACTTGAGACTTAATACCTCACCCTGAAACCGGAGTAACTGCCAGTATGTTCCGACCAGCTGGTTACTACCTTTTCCACCCTGGCAGCGGATGGTCCCACCTTGAGGTAGCCGATTAGCTTCTCCAGCTGCTTTCTTTCCCCTTCGGTCAGAACTTCCACACTCCCACCAGGCAAGTTGCGCACATAACCAGTCAGGCCTAGCTCGGTAGCCCGTCTGGCAACAAAGTCACGGAAGAAGACTCCTTGAACGCGACCGTAAACTATTGCCTGAACTGAGCTTAGTTCACTCATTTCCCATCTCTTTTACCATATCTATCCCGGGATAAGTCTCAATGGTAACGAAATTTGCTGCTTATCCAGTCGGTATAAGCCTTGCTGGTGAGCCAAGTCAATAGCTTCAGTGAACTCCTGCCTGTTTACTGGACGGGCTAACTGCGGTATATCAAAAGCCTTGTGGCAGGGATGATACTGATCCATAATGTTTAGATAGGTGTTAGTAGATACCTCTTGCGCAAGGAATCGCACCACCTCCTCAGTCCCAGCCAAACGGTTAGGCAATACCAGATGACGCACCAGAAGACCACGTTGCGCAACACCATGCTCATCTACCTGGAGGTCACCCACCTGACGGTGCATTTCCCTGACTGCCGCCCTATTTACTTGAGGATAATCCTTTATCCCGGATAATCGCTCAGCAGTCCTTTCATCAGAATACTTCATATCCGGCATATAGATGTCAACAATTCCGTCCAGTAACTGCAGGGTTTCCACAGCATCATAGCCGCCGGTGTTATATACCAGGGGTAAATAGAGACCCCCACTTACCGCCAGCTCCAGAGCCTCCAGGATATAAGGCACTACATGAGTTGGACTTACCAGATTTATATTATGACAGCCCATCGCCTGGAGAGAAAGCACCGTCCTTGCCAGTTCTTCCTTGCCTGCCTCACTTCCTTCACCTAATTGGCTTATAGCGTAATTCTGGCAAAAGACACAGCGTAGATTACAGTAGGTGAAAAAGATAGTCCCCGAACCACGCCTCCCCACCAGAGGCGCTTCTTCCCCGAAGTGAGGCCCATAGCTGGAAACCAGAGCCTGATTAGTAATACGGCACTTACCTTTTTCACCAACCAGGCGATTAACTCCACAATGACGAGGGCAGAGGCAACACTCTTCCAGCATTGCTTTGGCTTTTTCTACTCGAGCTTTTAACTCTCCAGAGTGGTGAAGCCTTTGGTAAGCGGCTATTCTTCTCCCCCCACTTCTTCTCGCTTCTTTTTGCTCTTCTTAATTACTTCCACATTCACTGGGGGTGGCACGATAGAAACCGGGGATATTTTCCTGACATCCCTTTTGGATTTCTTCGGCTCTCTATGTCTGTAATCTCGTCTCCCCATAGTAACACCTCTATTTGAGTATTGGACTACAGGTGATGCTAATTGAAGTTTAACAAAGAGAGGCTATTGTGTAAAGTTAGCTGAAAGTTGTTCTAATGCGGAATGGGCGGCTTCAGTTTCAGCCATTTTTTTGCTCTTGCCCGAACCCCTGCCCAGCACAGTATCGCCAGCTATTACTTCAACGGTAAACCTCTTGTCATGGTCTGGACCCATTGCTTCTACCAGCCAATAGGTAGGTGGTGCATGATATTTGGACTGGATAAGTTCCTGTAACTGCGATTTATAATCAATCCCTGTATCCGGCTTAATCACCTTCTGCAACTCTTCACTAAATAACCTCAAAACGAAATCCCTGGTGATAGCCAGACCCCTATCAAGAAAAACTGCTGCTATCACCGCTTCCAAAGCTCCCGCCAGATTAGCCGATTTATTTCGCCCACCACTCGCCTCCTCACCCTTTCCCATATAGAGGTGGTTGCCAAGTTTAATAGTTCTGGCAACGCCAGCCAAGGTATCCCGGCGCACCAGGGCTGAGCGGAGCTTGGTCATCTCGCCTTCAGCAAGGTCGGGAAAGTCCTCATACAGCTTTTCGGCGACGATAACGCCTAGAACAGCATCGCCCAAAAACTCAAGCCTTTCATTAGCGACCGTGGCAAAACCGGGATTCTCGTTAATATAGGAGCTATGAACCATAGCCTGCTCCAGTAGAGATAGGTTATTAAAAGAAACCTCGAAGGTCTTCTGCAAAGCGACTAAATCAACCAAGGAAAACCTCCTTTTCCTGAAGTAATTTTAGCATAAGCGTCCAGACTGAGCATGTCAAATTATCCGGTTATTGTCACTGGCATAGCTACATGCTATAATCTTGGTGTGCTGGGGAATCGTCTAGTGGTAGGACAGCGGACTCTGGATCCGTAAGCGAAGGTTCGAATCCTTCTTCCCCAGCCAACTAAGGTAATGTTATTACCCTAAATTAGCTAGTAATTAACTGCTTCTATTTCCCCTCACAAATTTGAAATTAGGCAACAATATTACATTTATCTACCAAAAATTACAACGTTTTACGCAACACAATCCGTCAAAATGTTCAGCGAAGATACCACTACCGTTATCCCTGGGGCTGAAATGCCCCACTCTGAGCTTCTTCATTACTTTCACAAATTTCCTCTTCGATGGCTACATTTTGCCATGCCTCAATATTGAAATAAGCAACCAAAAACCCATTACACCAGCCCCAAGAAAACCGACTATTCCAATAATAGGTATTCCATCCCATTTGGGGGGAATCCCTGAGAGAACAATAAGAGAAGAACCGATAATTAAGGAAGCCAGAACAATGGCAAAGGCAATACGATTACTGATTTGGTCATGTTTTTCGAGCATTGGCTCCAGCCCCTTGTGCTCAAACCCCATCTTGACTTGTCCAAGTTTAATCTGCCCAATTATCTCTCTTATTTCAGAAGGAAGGTCACGGAGCAAGAGACTGAGTTCTGTGGCTGATAAATATATATCCTTTGTTAATTTGCGAGGACTTAGGCGCTCCCTTAATAATTTCTTAGCAAACGGCTCCGTATGTTTTACCATATCAAAATCCGGGTCCAACTTCCTGCCTACCCCTTCGATGGTTACTAACGCTTTTATTAATAGATAAAAATCAGGTGCAATTTTCAACTTGTAGGAACTAATCAGTTTAATCAGTTTATTCAGAAGTTCACCCATATTTAGACTTTTTAATGGTATGTAAGAATATTGCTCTATCAATTCAAATATCTGATATTCTAACCCTTCGATATTTTCGATACGGTTACTGCTGGAGAACGGTATAAGAGCTTTTGTTATTCTTTCTGCATCTCTATTTACAATCCCGACGACAATGCTGCCAAGATATTCTCTGTGTTTAGGTAATAAAACTCCCATCATACCAAAATCGAGAAAGCATATGATGTTATTATCCAGGACCAGAATATTGCCGGGGTGTGGGTCGGCATGGAAAAAGCCGTGTTCAAAAACTTGTTTCAGAACGAGGGTGGCACCTCTACTGGCAATAATTTCAGGGTCGTTTCCTGACTCTAATAGAGCGTCAATATTAGAGACTTTGATACCATCCATAAATTCCATGGTGAGGACTTTCCTGGTGGTATAATTTCGGTAAACCTTTGGTATACAGATGGTGGTCTCTTTCTGGAAATTTCTGCCAAAGCGTTCAATATGCGAGGCTTCAATGGTAAAATCTATTTCCTTCCTAATCGACCGCTCAAATTCCTTGATTATACCAACGGGATTTAAAATGTCCGTCCCCTTAATATGCTCCTCCATCAATGTAGCTAGATGAAGCATTATCTCTATATCAGCTTCAATAACCTGTTCTATTCCGGGACGCTGCACCTTAACGGCAACTATCTCTCCATCTGGAAGTACTGCTTTATGGACTTGGGCTATTGAGGCTGAAGCAATGGGGGTACTTACGTATTCCTTGAAAAGGTGGGCAATGGGTTTATCAAGTTCCTTTTCAATCAACTGTTTGGCTTCTTCTTCTGAAAAGGGAGGAACAGAATCCTCAAGTTTCTCAAGTTCGACAAGAAGTTCTTGAGGCAATAAATCCGGCCGCTTACTCATTATCTGACCGAGCTTTATAAAAGTCGGTCCAAGGTCTTCCAATGCCATCCGTATTCGCTCCCAGCGGGAAAGAGACACTATTTTTGCATCTCCTCCCCGGGGAAGGAATCTCTTACCAAAAGCTATATGTTTCTCTAAGTTACTTCTGGCTACCAAATCGCCAAAACCGTGCTTAACTAGCACAGTAACGATTTCTCGGTACCGGTTAATGTGGCGGTAGGGACGACCTAATCCAACTCTAGGAATTACTGTTCCCTTCTTATCTATTCTTGATTTGAGTTTCCAGCTTTTTTATCCGAGCCTTGAGTTTTTCCACCTCGGCGCGGGATTGAATATCCAGCTTCTCTAAATGACTCTTTACCAATTTCTCAACCCGGCTTTCAAGTTCATTTCTGGCTTCGTCTGCTTGCTTTAGCATGTCCTCAACTAACTTCTTGCCTTCTTCCTCAGAGAGTTTGCCCTCCGCAACAATTTCTTTAGCCAGTCCCTCAATTTTATCCTTGGTCATCGAGGTAATCCCAATCCCCATTAAAGTGGCTTTTTTCAACAGGTCAAACATGATGCATTCCTCCTTTGGTCCATGTAATTATTCTTGTCCTGCGCATTGTATGCCTCCTCAAGGGGTATTGTCAAGGGAATAGGGAAGCTTTTGTATTGTCGTCTTGTGCATTTACTGATATAATGCTTCTAGCTATGGCTGTGAAAGCTGTGATTTTTTAAGCAATTCACGCAATTCTGATGCCAAGTCCGGTCGCAAAAAGTTCGATATGATTCCTGAGTGGGCAGCCATTATAAGCAAAAGGACTCAAATAAATGAGCAAGACCAAGGTAGGCATTATCAATGTTACTGGTTACGCCGGCGTTGAGCTGGCACGACTGCTCTATCAGCACCCGGAAGTAGAGCTTGCTTCAGTTACCGGGCGGAGTGCTGCCGGGCAAAAGTTGAACATAGTTTTTCCTCACTTAGCCAGCTTGGACCTGGCCATTAAAGCCAAGCTGGGGGAAGTTGACTTCGTCTTCTCGGCTATGCCCCATAAGGAGAGCGCTAAAGAGGTCATACCACTGCTCAGCCATGGCATCAAGGTTGTAGATATCAGCGCCGACTTCAGGCTGAAGGATGCTGCGGAATACCCGCGCTGGTACGGTTTCACTCACCCGGCGCCACAATTGCTGCAGCAGGCAGTATACGGTCTAACCGAGCTATACCGGACCCAGGTCGCCTCAGCCCAGCTGGTGGCTAACCCCGGCTGCTACCCCACCGGGGCTATCCTGGCTTTGGCTCCAGCCGTTAAGGAGGGGCTAATTGAGCCCGACATTATTATTGATAGCAAGTCCGGTATATCCGGGGCAGGCAGAACCGCCAGCCTGCAAACTCACTTCCCCGAGGCCAATGAAGATGCCAGCGCCTACGCCCTGGAAGGGCACCGACACCTGCCTGAGATTACTCAGGAGCTAAAACTGCTTGGCTCTAAATCGCCCTCGGTAACCTTTGTCCCCCACCTGCTGCCGATGACCAGAGGGATATTGACCACCACCTATGCCCCCCTCCTCCCGGGTAAAATTGCTGCCGGCAAGAAGGGTGAGCAAGAGCTGATGCAACTCTACCTTGACTTCTACAAGGGTGAGCCCTTTGTCAGGAGAGTAGAATCCCCACCCCACACCAAGCACACCTGGGGGAACAACTTCTGCCTTATTTACCCCACCATTGACCCCAGAACAGGGAAGCTCATTGTTATCAGCTGTCTTGACAACCTGGTCAAGGGGGCGGCGGGGCAGGCTATCCAGAATATGAACCTTATGCTCGGCTTGCCGGAGACTACCGGCCTTGAGGCGCTAGCTATTTACCCTTGAGGTCTCCCTCTCCACCATTTCTTTGTAGGCAGCCATCAGTCTTCTGGTGATTTTGCCAGGTCTTCCCGAGCCGATGGTTATAACCTCTCCCGCGCTGTCCCTGACCCCGACCAGCGGCATGAGCTCCATCAGTGAGTTGGTCAGGAAAGCCTCGCCAAATTGCCGCAAGTCTTCCAATCTTACCTCACCCTCGGTAGCATTTATTCCCAGGGCATCAGCCAGTCCCATCACCACCTTGCGGGTGATGCCGGGCAGGATGCCACTTTCCACAGGCGGCGTAACCAGACCGGAGTGAGCAACAAAAAAGACATTGCTTGTGCTGCCCTCGGTAATAAATCCGCGCTCATTTAACAACAGTGACTCATCCAGTCCAGCCGCCTCAGCTTCCCTCCTTGCCAGAACGCTAAGTAGATAATTAGCCGATTTAAGTCCTGACAGGGGAGATTGGCTATACCGACGAAAGGAGGATACCCCGACTCTAAAGCCCTTATTGTATATCTGTGATGGTAAAGCCTGATAACTTCTTGCCGTAACCAGCACCGTGGGCGCAACGCTGGTGCCGGAGCCGGGGAAAGAGCCCGCTTCACCCCTGGAGACAGTGAGCCTCAGGCGAGCATCTTTCAGACCGTTAGCCATCAGGGTATCAGTGCAAGCCTTACCAAGGTCAATTTCAGCCAGCTCGGGACTCAAGCCAATAACCGCTGCCGAATTTAGCAGGCGCTTCAGGTGACGTTCCAGAAGAAAAATTGTCCCGTGGTAGGCACGCATGGTCTCAAACAATCCATAGCCATAGAGGAAACCATGGTCAAACACCGATACCCTTGCCTGAGAGCGGGGTATGAGTGACCCGTTCAGGTAAACAATCTCCTCCATTACCGCTTGTCCCTTACTTTCAACTGCGGCATCG
>JAUVXN010000108.1 GCA_030603605.1 Dehalococcoidales bacterium
GTTGAGGAGGTTTTAAATGACTACGGTCTACATTATCATCGGCATTGTTGCAATTATTCTTATCATGATGGCTTCAACGTATAACGGCTTGGTAAGATTGCGCAACCGGGTGAAGAACGCCTGGGCACAAATCGATGTCCAACTCAAGAGGAGGCACGACCTCATCCCCAACCTAGTGGAAACAGCCAAGGGTTATATGACGCACGAGCGAGGGACATTTGAAGCAGTTACTAAGGCTCGTAACTTGGCCCAGAAGGCAGTCGGTACTGGTATCGGTGCCCAGTCCAAAGCCGAGGGTGAGCTCAGCGGCGCTCTGGCCCGACTGCTGGTTGTGGTTGAGAACTACCCTGACCTGAAAGCCAACCAGAACTTCCTCGCCCTCCAGGAGGAATTGACCTCAACAGAGAACAAGATAAGCTTTTCCCGCCAATACTACAATGACTCAGTCTTAAGGTATAACAACAAGACTCAGATGTTTCCTTCCAACATGATAGCTGGCATGATGGGTTTCAAGGCCAGCGAGTTCTTCGAGGTCGAGGCAGCCGAGGAAAGGGAAGCGCCCAAGGTCAGTTTCAGCTAGCCAGGAGACACAGCTATGTGGGAACAGATTAGATCTAATCAAATTAGGTCGGTAATACTGGTGGCCGGAATGGCAGCGGTGCTGCTTTTGATTGGCTATTTCTTGGGTCTTTACTTCCTTGACAGTGGCACAGGTGGCGTGATTATTGCCCTAATAATATGGGCAGTGATGAACCTATTTGCTTTCTTCAAAGGGGATAATATATTGCTAGCGCTGTCCAAGGCGAGGAAAATAAAACGCGATGATTATCCTCGCCTCTATAATATAGTAGAGGAGATGAGGATTGCCTCGGGCCTGGAGAGAATGCCCGATATCTACATCATCGACGACCCGGCACTGAATGCATTCGCTACCGGTCGGGATCCCAAACGGGCTGCAATCGCGGTAACCTCAGGGCTTCTGCAAAAGCTCAACCGTGACGAACTCCAGGGCGTCATTGGACACGAAATAGCGCATGTGAACAACCGAGATGTACTGCTGATGTCGCTGTGCGGTATCCTTCTCGGGACCATTGTTATTCTGTCCTGGTACGCAACGCATATGCTCTTCTTCAGCTCCATGTCTGGCGGTAGGAGAAGCTCTTCATCTGGAGGCGGTCAAGCTCAGTTGATAATCCTTGCCGTAGGCATCATCTTGATGATACTGGCGCCGATTGTGGCTCAACTGATCTACTTTGCCATTTCTAGAAAGAGGGAATACCTAGCCGATTCCTCCTCTGCCCTGTATACCAGATACCCAGAGGGACTGGCCTCGGCACTTGAGAAGCTTGCCGCTTCAACCGCACCAGTAAAATCGGCTAACCAGTCTTCAGCCCCAATGTACATTATTAATCCCTTCCGCAAGAAAGGAAGAGCCGCCAGTGACCTCAGCAGTACTCACCCGCCTATCTCAGAGCGGATACGTATCTTACGCTCCATGGCCGGGGGTGCCTCCTTCGCCGATTACGACAACGCTTTCCGTCAGATTCACAAGGGTGGCAGGGGAGTCATTCCTCCTTCTGTTATCGCCGGCGCTGGTGCCGTTAGCTTGCGGCCAGCAGTGCCAGAAGCCGCACGGCGAGAGGCCGAATTAGGTAAAGTAGAACGCACTCGTGAAGTTTCCGACCTGATGTGGCATTTGAACAACTATAAGAGTATCACCTGCGCTTGCGGCACTAAGCTAAAGATACCCCCCAAACTCAAAAGTACTAACATCAAATGCCCACACTGTGGCCGTGTCAATCGGGTCTGAGAGCAAGAGGGGCAGGTCACTACGAAGCAAAGTTGAGAATCCGGTGTCCTTAAAGGCCTTAATCACCTACCCCCCACCCCACCAGAACGAATGCTCTGGGTAAATCGGCCCGTCAGGCGCATAATTTAACTGTTATGAACCCGTACTTCCTATTCGGCGTCCTATTCAGCACAGGATTATCCCCCCGTGTGCCTCCATCCCGCCGCGCCGACCCATTTTTCCGCGGGCCGTATTTTAATTAGTCTGGAAAAAGGGAGCTTTTACAACTGCAAGGTTAAATGTTACAATGCGATGTGACGATAAGAAAGGAGAAGGAAGATTCGTGGCAAATTGGACTTTGTCTCGAATAGCTGGTGCTATCCTAGTTCTAGCAACACTTCTTTTAACATCATGTAGTACTACCACCACAGAGCCAGCACAAACGAAAAAGCCTATGAGTTACTCAACACCACCACCAATGACAATTGATACCAGCAAGCAATACACTGCCACCATCGAAACAGGGAAAGGGAATATAGTATTAGAGCTATTCGCCAGTGATGTTTCAGTGACGGTTAACAATTTCGTATTTCTCGCAGGTGAGGGATTCTATGATGGCACTACATTCCATCGTGTTATCCCTGACTTTATGGCTCAGGGAGGAGACCCTACTGGAACCGGAACTGGTGGACCTGGTTACAAATTTGCTGATGAATTTACGGAGCACACCCATGTCACCGGAGCCTTATCAATGGCCAACGCTGGCCCGAATACGAACGGCTCCCAGTTTTTCATTACTTATAGTCCACAACACCACCTTGATGGCAAGCACTCGGTATTTGGCCAGCTAGTAGACGGGATGGATGTTCTTGAAACAATTGAGAATGGTGATACTATAGTACAGATAACTATAGAGGAAAGATAGATACTAAGCTAATTGGTCAACATCCTGCCTTGCATACCTGTTGGTAGCGGGGGCTGGATTCGAACCAGCGACCTTTGGGTTATGAGCCCAACGAGCTTCCACTGCTCTACCCCGCGCCACTGTACCTCAGTATAACCCGCTGGCAAAATGGGTGTCAAGGCGTTTAATGTGGTATGAGCTCGCTTTAACCTTCTTTTTCTTTGCCCTTCTTCCGCCACCAGGCTTTGAGCCGAGCTATAACCTGTTTCTCGTATCCCTGGTCACTCGGAGTGTAGTAGCGTTTGCCCCGAAGAGAGTCAGGAAGATTTTGTTGCTCAACGAAGTGCTCAGGGTAGTCATGAGCATATTTATATCCTTTGCCATAGCCTATGTCTTTCATTAGCGGTGTTACCGGATTGCGCAAATGTAGAGGCACTGACTCGCTGGAGCCGTATTTAATCTCCTTCTGAACCCGTGAGTAAGCTTCATACAAAGAGTTGCTCTTAGGGGCTGTAGCCAGATAGACGGCTGCCTCAGCCAGAGCCAGGTTGCCCTCAGGCATGCCGATGAAGTGAACCGCCTGCTGAGCGGCCATAGCTACTACCAGTGCCTGAGGGTCAGCCATACCGACATCCTCTGAGGCGAAGCGAACTAAACGACGGGCAATGTAAAGCGGGTCTTCTCCTGCCTCCAGCATCATTGCCAGCCAGTAGAGGGAAGCGTCCGGGTCCGAGCCTCGCAGCGATTTGTGCAGGGCTGAGATGAGGTCATAGTGTTGTTCTCCCGCTTTGTCATAACGCAAAGCCCGGTGCTGGACGGCATCTTCAATAGTGGGCAATGAGATATGGCGCTTTCCATCCGCATCAGGCGGCGTAGCCAGGGTTGCCATCTCCAGGGCGTTAAGGGCAATTCGGGCATCATTATTTGACATAGTGATAAGATGGCGCATAGCATCATCAGCCAGTTCCACACTTAATGTGCCCAGACCATTCAGCTTGTCTCTTAAGGCTCTGATGATAATAGTGCGAATCTCCCCCTCGGTAAGGGGATTCAGAGTTAAAACCTGGCACCGGGAGAGGAGAGGAGAGACAACCTCAAAGGATGGATTTTCCGTGGTAGCGCCAATGAGGGTAACCGTGCCATCCTCAACGAAGGGCAGAACTGCATCCTGCTGAGCCTTATTAAAGCGGTGAATCTCATCTATGAACAGGATGGTTTTCTGCTGGTAGAGTTTGCGGCGCTCCTTAGCCTCTTCAATTATCCGCCGCAGGTCAGCTACGCCAGCGCTGACAGCACTTATCGGGCTGAAGTGCGAATCAGTGGCATTGGCGATAATGTAAGCCAGGGTGGTTTTACCACTGCC
>JAUVXN010000013.1 GCA_030603605.1 Dehalococcoidales bacterium
TGTTTCTAATATGAGCATCCTGTCACAATGTAAGACTGTCGGGGAACTGGTAGACCTTCAATCTCAGAGATACGGGAACAAGCCTTTCATTATCTCCCCCGATGAGCCTCGGGCAATCACCTACCAGCAACTGGGAGAATGCATTAACCGGGTAGCGGGTTCCTTACGTCAGCAAGGGGTAAGCAAAGGTGACAAGGTATCAATCCTTCTGCCTAATATTCCCGAGTATGCTTGCGTCTTTCTCGGAGTCATGAAGCTGGGAGCGGTGGCTAACCCTATTAATATTCATCTGAAAGCCCCTGAACTACAATTTGTCCTGGGACATGCCGGGAGCAAGATGGTGGTCGCCTCACCTGATTTTCTGCCTCTTTTGCAGGAGGTATGGCAATTGTGGGGAAAAACACTACCGGTTGCCGTATTGGGCGAGGGTGACGAAGACATGCACTTGCAGCAAGCCCCGGTAAGCACTCCCTCACCATCTACAGAGATTTCTTCTGAAGATGAAGCCGAGCTTCTTTATACAACAGGAACTACAGAGCGACCTAAGGGGGTGCTTCTCACCCACAGCAACCTCCTATCTGAAGCTCAATTCATCGTTGCTGGACATAGGTTCACTGAAAGTGACCGAGGCTTATGTTTATTGCCGCTTTTCCATATCAATGGTCAGGTAGTCAACCTGCTTTCTGGTTTGCTTAGTGGGGGTAGCATCATCCTGCCCCGTCGTTTCAGTGCCGGCGCTTTTTGGTCTACTCTGGCTGATTGCGAGGCTACATGGTTCAATGCTGTGCCTACCATTTATTCCATACTCCTCAACCGACCAAAGGAGGAGGCAGAGCACCTTGATTTATCAAGGGTTCAGTTTGGGCGTTCCGCCTCTGCCCCTCTCCCTGTATCGGTGCAAAAAGCTTTTGAGGAGAGATTCCACATACCGATTATTGAAACTTACGGTATCTCTGAGACAGCAAGCCAGGTAACTACTAATCCCAGGGAGATAAATGAGTGGAAACTGGGCTCGGTGGGCAAAGCTCAGGGCTGCGAAGTTAAAATCGTCAATAAAGAGGGGCAGGAGTTGCCAAGAAGGCAAGAGGGGGAGATTGTGGTTAGGGGCAGGAATGTCATGAAGGGCTATTATAAAGACCCGAAGGCTACCGCTGAGGTTCTACGTGATGGATGGTTTCATAGCGGGGACCTGGGTTATCAAGATGACCGAGGTTTCGTAGTTATAACCGGGCGCTTGAAGGAGCTCATCATTCGCGGTGGTGAGAATATAGCACCCCGTGAAATCGATGAGGTTCTCTATGACCACCCCAAAATTCAGGACGCAGCTACGGTGGGCATCCCCGACTCTTTCTATGGTGAGGAGGTTAAATCCTTTGTGGTGTTAAAACCAGGGCAAGAGTGCTCGGAGGAAGAGCTCTTGGATTACTGTCGCCAACACCTGGCTGACTTTAAATGCCCTAAGAGTATATCATTTCTAGAGGAGATGCCTAAGTCGCCCGGCGGTAAGATTGTCCGCCGTGAGCTTATGGAGTCGGGCTAGATAGAATAAATCTTAAGGAGGAAAGACATGGAAGTTGTAACTGCCACAGAGTTGAAGCAGAAGGCAATCGGAATCCTGATATCGGCTGGGGTCTTGGAAAGTGAGGCGGCTCTAGTTGCTGACCATTTGGTTGAGGCAAATCTAAGGGGGCGTGATTCTCACGGCGTCATGCGTCTACTGGGCATTATGAAGGGCATACAGAAAAATACTATAAGCCCTAGCACAGAGGTAAGCGTTGTTCGAGAAACCCTTGCCACGGCATTATTAGATGCCAAGCATAGCATTGGCCAGATTGTGGCGGTGAAAGCTATGACTCTAGCCATAGAAAAGGCACATAAGGTTGGTATCGGGATTGTAAGCCTGAGAAATGCCTCCCACATAGGTTTCCTCGGTTACTATACTGAGCAGGCGGCAAAGCAGGGAACAATCGGCATTGCCTTTACTAATACCGAACCAGCCATGAGCCCGCCGGGCGGGGCGGAGGCTATTCTTGGCACCAACCCGATATGCGTCGGAATTCCATCCAAAGGGGAGCCCATTGTGGTTGATTTGGCGACAAGTGTTGTTGCCCGGGGTAAGATCTTAGAGTTCTCGCGGAAGGGGCAGAAAATACCCAAGGGATGGGCAGTAGATAAAGATGGGGCAGATACTGAAGACCCGACAGCTGCACTGGAAGGGGCTCTGCTCCCCATCGCCGGTCCCAAAGGCTATTGTTTGGCTTTCGCCATTGATGTCCTGACTGGTGCCCTCGCCGGAGCCTCCGTGGGAGCTGATGTCAAGGGCACAGTACATACTGAGGACATCTGCACCAAAGGCGACCTTTTTATCGCCATCGACCCTCAGATGTTCACCAGCTCTCAGGACTTCCTGGACAAGGTAGAGCGGTTACAGGAGCAAATCAAATCCTGCAAGAAGGCTCCAGGAGTTGCCCGGATTTATCTACCCGGTGACCCAGAGCTGATAACTCGTTCAACAAGGGTGAAGGAGGGAATTCCGCTAGACAAGAAGCTTTGGCAGCAGCTCTGCGAGCTGGGGGGTTAAACCCCTAATTAAGGCATTATCCTTAAGTCGGTGCCCAAGCCCGGAGAGCTTGGGCACCCTAACATTGGTAACGTTTACTTTTGACTTTGGAGATAGACCAAATTTAAACTGTCTTCTCCGCCAAACTCCTGGCTTCAGCAATGCCGGCATCAATAGCCTTCAGGTTTAAATCTTCCGTTCCTGCTTTCACGGTGCTTGCCACCGATTTTTTCACCGCATCAAGGGGCAGGGCACCGGTTAGTTCGGTGATGGCACCAACCATAACCATGTTGGCGACAATCCTTCTCCCCAAGCGTTCAGCAGTTGCCGCTGCCCGAATTCCATAGAATTTAGCGTCAACATCCTTGGGCACATCTGAAATTAGGTCGGGGTCATAAATGACCATCCCTCCGGGTTTGACATCCTTTAAATACCTGGTTAACGCCGCTCCTCCCATAGCCACCAGAACGTCATTCCTACCCGAAACCACCCCTGGGTAATCAATCACTTGGTCTGAGATTATAACCTCTGACCGGCTTGCTCCTCCCCTTGCTTCAGTGCCATAAGATTGCCTCTGCACCGCTTCTATGCCAGCATACATAACAGCAGCTCTAGCCAGCACCATTCCGGCTAGAACCAGCCCCTGTCCACCAAAGCCAGCTAACCTGATTTCTGTTCTCATCTCAAGCACTAACTCCTTTGACTTTTTCAAACATCTCGGCATACCGGTCAACCAGACTCGGTTTCTCAACATCAACGTACTCACCGACAATAATTTTGTCCTTCAACTCCTCCTCGGTCATTGTCTCGGTCTTCTTCAAGTCAATTGTCTGTTCCTTGGTCCAGATAGCCAGCTTCACCGGGTCGCCGACCTTGAGGATATACCTTCCAAATTGAGTAGGGCAAGGACTGAAAATCTCTATATAGGAAAGACCGTTCTTACCTAGCCCCTTCTTGAGGGAGGATATGATGCGTTTGGGCTGGAAGACAGTCCACCGGCAGACATATGCAGCGCCCGCCGCCGCCGCCAGCTTGCAGCCATCAAAAGGATCTTCAATGTCGCCATAGGGAGTAGTCTGGGTTTCAGCACCCACTGGAGTAGTTGGCGCGACCTGTCCTCCGGTCATGCCGTATATCATGTTATTGAACATTACCACCGTAACCGGAATGTTCCGCCGGCAGGCATGGATGAAATGGTTACCGCCGATAGATAGACAGTCACCGTCTCCGGTATAGACCATCACCGTTAAATCAGGCCGGGCTAGCTTAAGCCCTGTAGCCGTAGCTAACGCCCGCCCATGGGTAGCATCAATACAATCCCCCAGCCAGGTAGCGTAGGGCAATCTACTGCTGCAACCAACGCCAGTAACCCAGGTAAACTTTTGCGGGTCTATACCCAGCTCATCAATAGCCATCAAGGTATACTTCATGACCATCCCTATCCCGCATCCCGGGCAGGCCAGGTGAGGCATTCGGTCAATTCTAAAATACTTTTCAACAAGCGGATGTATCTTTGTCTCAGTTACCACAGTTTCACCTCCTACTTAGTTACAGCCTTGTGTTTTTTTATGGCTTCTATCACTTCATCCGGCGTATGCATATCAACCCCGGCTTTCCCGATATGTACTACCTCGGCTTTACCCAGTGACGCCCGCTGAACCTCGCGGGATAACTGCCCATCTAAATTACATTCCACCACGTAAAGAGTATCCATTGCCTCGGCTAATTCATAAATCTGCTTATCAAGGAACGGCCAGATGGTTATTAGCCGGAGGAAGCCAATCTTTTCTCCTTCCTCTCTGAGCCTCTTTACCGCAGTTAATGATGACCTTGCTGAGCATCCATAGGAGACAATTGCTGATTTAGCATCATCAAGGTATGCCGATTCGAATTTTTCTAGCTTATCAATATTGGCGCGGACTTTCTGAATCAACCGCCTCGCCATGCGGTCCTGCTCCCGAAAGGCGGTGGAAGGATAGCCTTTCTCGTTGTGAGTATATGGAGAAAGACATAAACCATAACCATCACCTGCCGCCGGGAAGGGAACCGAAATTGCTTCGGGTGTAGCTATATGCCCGAAGGATTTATAGTCCTGGGGTGGTACATCTGGTTTCCTTATGCGGTCAACTATTCTTGGTTCTATCTCCTTCCACGGTGGTACAATCAACTTTTCCCTGGTGTGGGCGACAACCTCATCCATCAAGAATATGACCGGGAGCCTGAATATTTCGGCTAGATTAAAAGCCTCAATTACCAGGTCAAAAGTCTCTTGGACAGTGCTCGGTGAGATGGCGATAATTTCATAATTGCCACCGTGGGTACCGTATTTTGCCTGATAAAGGTCTCCTTGACCAACCATGGTGGCTACGCCGTTGCAGGGGCCGGCTCGTTGCACATCAACAATAACAACCGGTATCTCATTTTTGATTGCCCAGCCATACCCATCCTGATGGACACTGCACCCGGGACCAGAGGTGCCCGTCATTACCTTTAGTCCGGCTATGGAGGCGCCATTAGCGGCATGCATTGAGCCAATCTCATCCTCCATCTGTATGGCTATTCCTCCTAGCTTGGGCAGCATCTCAGCCATAGCTTCAGCACACTCACTAAACGGTGTGATGGGGTAAAAGGAGCAGAATCGGCATCCAGCGGCAACACAGCCCATAGCAAGCGCCCTATCGCCTTCAACGAAATGCACTCCCTCTTTAATAACATCAGATATCATTTTTTGGCTACCTCCTCCTTTTCCTCTTTTTCAACCACAATAGCGAAGTCGGGACAGAATAACTCGCACACACCACAAGCATTACAGTCCTCTAGGTGAACTATTGCCGGCATAAGGAACCCGCGCTTATTCAATCGGGTTGAAGTCTCGAACACATTCTTAGGGCAGAAATGTATGCACAAGTTACAGCCCTTACAGTAATCCTCATTAACGTAAATTCTTACCATAAAATACCTGCCTTTTCTTAAGATTTAACTAGAGTTTTGCCACTGCTGTTTTTAGGGTGTCTCCGCGCAGGCCACACCTTAGCGCTTCCAGAGCCAGTATGTCCTCGGGGGGGACATTGCCGATGTTAACATTGAGGCCGAACTTCTGAATAAGGAATAACTGCTGATTCTTAATGGCTGCTTCCCAAATCAGGTCATTAACATCGTCAACTCCGGCGACAATGGCATCTACCTCAGATTCCTTTACCGCTCCTGAAGCATCGTAAATACCTACGCCCTTGCTGGCTTCCCGCGCTTCCACAATAACTTTAAAGACTCCCAGCGACATGTCAAATCTGACTAAATCCAGCTTCACTTCTAAAGGCGGGTCGTCTTTCGGGTCTTTCTTGCCTACTTCCGAGATTACCTTAAAACCCTTATCCAGGGCTTTGATAATTAGCTCTTTGCGAAGCTCTTTGGATATTTCAATGCTTCCGTCAGAGACTTCTATAACGTTAAATCCGAGCTGCTTGCACCTTTCCAGATATTTATCATAGGCCCCTTGAGCTACCGCTGCTTCGAGGAAGGTGCCACCGGGATAGACATCTACCCCAGCCGCCTTTATTACCTCAATCTTCTCCCTGAGCAGATTCTCATCCAGGAATGCCGCCGTGCCGAACGTGTTCTTAACTGAATCAATATAATCGGCAGCCGTGTTCATCAAGTCCTTAGTGGCGTTAATACCCGAGCCTTTCTCAATGACCATGGTATAGCCTGAAGTGCGTGGCTTAACACTTCTCCCCTTGACTGGAATTGGAACATATCCTTCCCATGCTTTTGTCATATCACACCTCCTTCATACAAGTTGTTGGGCTAGCCAAGATTGTTTTAGCCCTCTTAATTTCAAAAAGCTCACCGGAAACGAATTTTTCCATCGCCTTCAGCCGCTTCTGCATAAGCTCTGGACTATCCAAACAGCCTACCGGGATGGTATCGTACAGGAGAGCCGTGTTGGCAATTTTTTCCGTGGCATTATCAAAAAGCGACTTTACCAGCTTGCGCTTGTCAGTGATATCCCCAAAAATAGCCTCGCCACGGCCCTCCTCTATTTTAGGGAATATTAGGGTTACCTTTGGATTGACCAGAATATCCTCGCTGGTGGTCTCGCCATGCAAATCAATGGTTACCTTTGTGCCCCATACATCTTTAACCTCAGGCAACTTTAGGTTCAACAACCGGGGCACAGTGGGGAAATCGTAAACGAGATTACCGATGCGTACATTATCAATGAGCGAACCTTTAAAAAAGAGGCATTTATCGCCTTCAAATTTGATATGGGTCATCTCGGTGCTGAACATCTGATACCCCCGATTCAGACCCTCCAGCAACAAACATGTCTTACCCGCTCCGGCTCCACCTACGAGAAGAAGAAGCTCATCTTCATCAGGGATGTACATTGCCGAGGCGTGGAAACTAAAAATATCGTGATATCTCTCCAGAGTAGCCATGGAATATCTTAAGAAAAGACCAAGGTTGCCAAAAAGACTGTATCGCCTATCTGACATCTGCGCATCGAGCTGGCTGATATTGCCCACCAACCGTACTTCTCGGTTAGTTACGGTAACGGCCGGTGGGACACCCTCAACATCATGCACATAAATATAGGCATCCAACTCTTCATTAAAGGGAATATCATCAACTCGGTATATATCAGTTAATAGGCACTGTATAACTTTGCGATTCTCAAAAAACTCCGGGTTAAATATTAATTCCCGCTTATTCGACACTAAGCCGAACTTTGCCCTAACAACTCGAACAGCCCGCTTGTATAGTTCTTGCACTTTTAATGCACCCTACCCATTGTTATTCTGTTTTTAGACCACTACCTGCTTTCAGTGAACATCCATCAAATCGTATCTCACATTGTGGTTCACTACCCGAACTTACTTTATTATGCTCATACCGGCTTCTTAATCATTGTGCCGGGAAGCCACATACCTATCTGGGGGAATACTATACATAAAGTCAAACCAATTAGTTGAAGTATGGTAAAGGGGAAGATTGAGCGGTAAATATCTCCCATGGTTACACCTGGCGGCACAATGCCCTTCAGCCAGAACAGGACAAAGCCGAATGGGGGCGACAGGTAAGCAATCTGTATATTGACGATGAAAATGATGCCAAACCATAGCTTGCTGAAGCCCAGAGCTACAATTATAGGCACATACAGGGGAGTGACCAGCATTATTATCGCCCAGTCATCCATAACACACCCGAGTATCAGGATAACGAACATCATCATAATCAGGATACCCCATTTGCCACCGGGCATCGACAGAACAGTTGAAGTCACCACGTCCTGGCAGCCTAAAGCGCTAAAGACGTTGACAAAGAGGTTGGCTCCAATAAGAATCCACACACCCATAGAGGCTAGCTGAACGGTAGTAGACATTGAGTCTTTAAACACCTGCCAGCTGAGTTTGCGGTATACAGCATTAATGATAAGGGCGCCAGCGGCACCAAAACAGGCTGCCTCTGTCGGCGTCGCTATCCCCAGCCAGATTACGCCGAGAACGATAAAGATAAGGACTAGGAATGGCCAGATGGCGGTGACCGATTTGGCTTTCTCACCCCAGGAGACCCTCTCCTCCGGCGGTATTGCCGGACCCATGTGCGGCTGCAGTTTGCACCTTATACCAATGTAAGTTATATACATGGTAGCCAGCATCAACCCGGGCATGACCCCTCCCATAAATAGAGCCCCTATTGATTCCTTGGCGATAACACCGTAGAAAATAAAGGGAACGCTGGGGGGAATGAGGGCACCCAGTGCCCCCCCGGCTCCTACACAGCCAATGGCTATTGTCTTATGGTACTTACGCTTTAACATAGATGGGATGGCTATCAGTCCCATGGTAATAGTAGCTGGGGGAGTTATCCCGGTAATAGCGGCGAAGAAGGTGCAGATGATGACAGTTCCCATTGCCAGTCCGCCGCTGAGACTACCAATCAACTTGTATCCCATATCATAGGCGGCGTCGGCAATACCCGAATATCGCACCAGGTTCCCCATGAAAATGAACATAGGGACGGTTACAAGGACAGCCTGCCACGGAGTGTAAAAAAAGGTCATAGCAGCAGCTAAGAGAGTCCGGGGACTCATCAGGACGGCGAATAGAATTGCAGTGCCACCCAAACCAAGGGCAACAGGCAATCCCATAAACAGGGAGCTAAAGAGGCACACAAACATTAATATGGTAATAAGTTCAGCACTCAATCTCGTGTGTCCCCGGTAATTCTAAAATTCATAAGCATATAAATCTCACTTAGCCATTTACCTTATTAATGCAAAGGGCTTGAAATCCTTCTTTATCTTTTACTATCCCCGACTTTATGTCCTACCTTGAGAGAAAAAACCAGAGGGCTTGCTTCCGCTCTGCACTGCTCCTTTACCGAGCACTATCCTGACATCTAGGACAAATTTCTTTATTGCCACCAGCAGGACCAATAAACCCCCCAGAGGTATCAGTGACTTCAGGTGGTAGAGGGGTAGCCGAACCGCAGTTGACGTCATCTGACGAATGGCAAAAGATGCGTTAGCCGCTTCTATCCCCTTCCATATCAATACGGAACAATATAGCAAGGTGAAGGAAAAAGTAATTATATCAAGAATCGCCTTGGTACGAGTAGAAAGGCGGCCGTAGAATATGTCTAACTTGACGAATGCGCCTTTTTGGAGGGCGTATCCCCCACCAAGGCAAGCAAGTGTAACCATAGCGAACTGAAGTGTTAGCCAAATCCATAGAGAGGGCTTGTTGAACAGATACCTCATTACTACATCGAATACACCCAAACACATCAAGTACATGAGAACGACCCACACTGCCCTCCCCGCCCATTCATTGGTGGACTCAATTGTTTGGCCTATCTGGCTCCAAACTTTCACTAAGGATACGCCCTCCAATTTTTACTCAAGATTACAGCCGACCAACGTCCCTGAGGAACTCCTTCTGTAGCTCGATTCCCTGGGCACAGCCTGCCGATAGTTCAGCGACCTTGGGGTATACTAGCTCCACGCACCGCTGAGTCATTCTGGTTACTTCTGTATCGGATAGGTATATAACCTCGCCGCCATAATCCTCAATGGCTGCTAGTGCCTCAATTACTCCTGCATAGTGCAGTCGACTGGACTCGAAGTAGTTGGGCATGAACACATCGTCGATGCGGTCCCTCTGCCACTGCGTCAGGGCATTCCAGCTATCAAGGCCTACGTATATTTCCTGGCACTGATTTGGACACCATCCTGGCTGGATTGCATAGTCTATAACCTCGTAGAATTTCATGTCATCCGTGCCGCCGGTGTCCCAGAAGGTGCCTTCAATGGTGCCCAGCTTTACCGCCATATATATCTCGCCACCAGGCATAGCCACCGGTACACCACCCATGGCGGAAAGGAATACCGCTTGAGGACCACCAGCCCTCATCTTGATCCCCTCGAAGTCCTCCCATTTGTTTATGGGCTTGTTGGGGAATGCGGCATTGGGTCCCTGGGAACACCAACCAGCCCAGTGCATATTGACCCTGTTAGCTCCTGCCTCAACAATATCATATATACGATATTTAGGGTCTCCCTTCACCCAGGCCCAGCCTTCGAAGTGATTTGCACAACCAAACGCGTTTCCATAGGCGTGCATACCCTCGGGCAAATCTCCGCTATAGACAGTGGCCCAACCAGCATAGACGTCGGTCATCCCCGAAGCAGTAGCGCCGAACGCCTCATCCGAGCTGGTTATGGAGCCAACAGCGAGCAGCTCGATTTTCACCGTGCCTTCGGTTGCCGCTTCCACGTCCCTAATCCAGGGGATTAGACCAAGGGGCCAACCGGCGTCTGACGAATCAAAGCATGGCTGGAATACCCACTCGGTCACCTCTGATGGAGGACCATATTCTGGCGCTGGTGTCGGAGCTGGCGCTGGAGCTGGCGCTGGTGCCGGAGCCGGAGCTGGCGCTGGTACCGGAGCTGGTGCAGGTGCTGGCGCCGGGCAGCCAATAGCAGCCAGGCTTATGGCTAACAGCAATGCCAATGGGATTAGCAATATTTTCCTTTTCATCCTTTTCACTCCTTTCTTTAAAAATTTGTCTTAGTCCGCTTTCTTCTTAGATTAATACTCTCTATATTATCACCCCCTTTTCTACATTATTTCAGCGCTGGACAAACTTGGTATTTAGCTTAGCCGAAAGGTGAACCAAGTCTCACATAATTATGTCACTGTGTCAAGTCATGGGACAAGCTTGTCGGGTCTCCTTTCAAACCTTTCGGCTAAACTGATTATATCATTATCTAGCTTGGCTTTAGGGCAGCTATTACTGGTAATATACGGTCAAGCATTTCATCTGCCTGCTCCATGGTTATTATGCATGGTGGACCAATGAAAAGTCTGCTTCCTCCGTAGCCGGAGATTGGTCGTGCCAGGACTCCTCTCTCCCACATCTGACGCTGGATATTGCTCCTCATCTCTGGAGAAAATGCTGCCTTGGTAGTCTTGTTGGCAACTATTTCCACTCCAATCATCAGACCCAGCGCAGTGTAGCCGCCCACGCAGGGGAGAGGCTTGAATTCAGCCTCAAGGCGTTCCGCGATATGCTTGCCTACCTTGGCGGTATTCTCGACTACCTTGTCTCTGGCATAGATGTTCAGGGTGGCTATTGAGGCAGCAGCAGCAACCGCATGTCCGCTGTAGGTATAGCCGTGCCAAAGCGGGTTATCCTTCAAAACCTGATAAATCTTATCGCTAATTGCCACTCCCCCAAAAGGAACGTAACCGGCGTTAATCGCCTTGGCCATGGTCATCATGTCCGGTGTGACATCCCAATTTTGCAGGGCGAATAGCTTGCCGGTTTTGACGAAGCCGCTCTGAACCTCGTCACCAATCATCAACACGTTGTGCTCGTCACATATCTTTCTTACCATTGGCCAGTACTCTGGCACTGGTGAAATCAGGCCGGCGGCACCCATCACCGGCTCAGCCATAAAAGCGGCTACTGTTCCTACTCCCTCGCTCTGAATAACTTCAGCAAGATATCGAGCACACTGCATATTGCAGTCGGGATACTTCAACCCGAACATACAGCGATAACAGTAGTAAGAAGGGATGAAGATAAAACCGGGCGTTGGCGGCCCAATGCCTTCCCACGTAGTCCCTCTGCCTAGAGATGTACTCCACGTGGCGCCACCAAAGCCGTGGTAGGCACCATAGAAGCAGATGGCTTTCCATTTGTTCTTACCTTGAAGTGACCAGTATAGGCGAGCGAATTTAAGAGCAGAGTCAATGGCTTCCGAACCGCCTGAGGTGAAGTGAAAATGGTCTAACCCCTTTGGCATGAACTCAGCCAGCTTCTGGGCACACTCAATCGTCTTGGCATTGGACCATCCAAACCATATATGGGTAGTGCCGAGGTTATTTATCTGTTCTTGCACGGCGTCAGCGATTTCCTTCTGGCCGTAACCTAAGAGGGCGTATCCCAACTGCGCCCCCATGTCAATATACTCCTTACCCTCTGTGTCCACCAACCAGATGCCGTGCCCCTTTTCAATCACCAATCCCACATTGTGCCCGATGGGGAAATAGGGATGTATTATGTGTTCGGCATCCCATTTGATAAGTTCTTCTGTCCGCTTACTAACCATTTTCCTTCTCCTCCTTTATATTAATGTTTACCCTTAATGAGTTTAGATATACCCTGTATTACCGGGCTGACATAGGGTGCGAACCCTGGATGTCCATCTGTCAGAAGTTCAGGGTTACTAAAACCCAAAGCGAGTTCACCTCTCAATAATTTTAGTAATACCTTTGTGGGGCCATGAAACCTAAAATCCTGGTCCTTAAAGTGCAGTAACCCCGAACCTCCGGAGAGTTTCCCCTGGCTTATGGCGAAGTGACCGCTTAAAGGGCTATCAGAAGCTTCGATATTGACATTTATCTGCTTAGTCCTCTTTAACACTGACATCAGTCTCTCAGATTCTAACTCTGACATTAGCTCTTTAGATTTTACAGCAAGTACGTCTACGCCTTCCCATAGGAAATCCATGAATTTGTCTGAAGCTTCAGGCGCCTCGCTTACAAACTTCGCCGCATCAATTTCTATCAGCTTGCCTATTATCTTCGATAGTAAATCTGGCACTTCCTTCAGCATTTTTTCAATGCCGTAGTTGCCTATTTCATCAAGAGTGAGAGGTAAAGCTTCTCTTAACTCTTCAGCAGGCATTTGAAGCATTTTTTCTATCTTCTCTGTAAACTCTACTGACATTTTTCTTCCCTATTGAGATTCAGCCTTCCATACCCGGCAGAGAAAGGCTCGACATTGCATAACCCCTATGGCGGGGTCGTAAGGTGGGTCAAGAGTCAACAACGCATTTATATTTGAATCAAAGCAACCATATTCGGGTCCGGGTTTCTCGGGAAACCACCAGCCATGGGGTCCGGCGACCACATCCGGATGCATTTCCGGAATTAGCCGTGCTTTGAATTTAATGGGCTGTTCACCCTTAGACTTAGGTGTGTCAAGGTATACCCTGTCTCCCGTGCTGATGCCGAGTTTGGAGGCTGTCTCCGGATTTATCTCAAGGTAGGCTTCAGGTGCCAACCGGCGTTGGCGGTCGATTTGCCTGCCCTCGCTGTGCATGTAGCTCCATATTCTATAGTGCGTGTAAATCAAAGGGAATTCCTTGAAGAGCTCAGGTGTGCTTACTGGACCATCAGGAGGCTCCTGGTAGACAGGTAGCGGGTCATACCCCACCGCCTCAAAAACTGATGAATATAGTTCAACTTTGCCGCTAGCCGTACCGAAAGGAGGTTGGCTCCTTTCATATCTTCTGAACTCTCTGGGCAGTGTTATCCTTGAGCCTGGTTTCTGGTAAAGTTCATCATAGGTGATGCCAAGGTATTTAAGCCTCCAGTCAAGCCAGTCCTTGACGCTGTGCCAAGGGGTAACATCCATTCCCATCCTTCTGGCTAGCTCAATCGCTACTTCCCTGTCATCTTTACATTCGCCCAGAGGTTCTACCAATTTCGGCGTTGCGATGATGTAGTTGGATGGATAACCAAAAGCCCCCGACAGCAAGTCGATTTCCTGATAGAAAGCCGCTGGAAGCACAATATCAGCCAGCTCAGCGGTTGGTGTCATGAAGAAATCGGATACAAAGGTAAAGTCAAGCTTGTTCTTCATAACATCCCATATCTCCCGGTTTCCTATCTCCGCCACGATTAGATTATCGCAAACACACCACAATCCTCTAACCTCACCTCTTCCCATGGCGCGGATAGTACCAGGAATGTCACAGACCCGGCCCTTATGCATAAATGGATATTCTTTGGCGCCTATCCGCTTTGCCTCCACGGCAGCGGGACCCATAATACCCTTATCCATGTCATAGATGTGCCAGAACAGCGCGTCGCGATAAGTCCGGTAATATAAAAGGTTGCCTCCGGGGACGTCTACATTGCCACATAAGGCTATTAAAATCGATATGGCTCTGGATTGTTGCGTGGAAGTAATTATTTGGGCACCGGCGCCTAATCGCACGTAAACACATCCAGGTGTATTGGTGGCATATAACTTGGCGGCCCTGATTATATCCTCTCTGGCTAGGCCAGTTACCTTAGCCGCCCACTCGGGCGGATATTTTTGAATGTGCTCCTTCAGCTTATCAAACCCCACGCACCATTTCTTAACGAACTCTTTATCATAAAGCTCTTCATTTATAATCACGTGTGCCATAGCTAAAGCCAAAGCCATGTCTGTTCCCGGTCTAATCCGCAACCATATATCAGCCCGCTTTGCCATGGGCGTGGGTCTGGGGTCGATGACTAGTAACTTGGCGCCATTACGCAGGCCTCTATAGACAGCCCGTGTGTCACGCGGAGTACCTACTTCGGGGATTGACCCCCAGAACACGATGCATTTTGAGTGTTCATAGTCCGGACCAAACTCATAAGTGATTGAGTCGCCAAAAGTTATCCAGTTCTGAAATTCGTCTGGAGTTTGACAGGTATACCGCCCCCAGTGAGTGTTTGGGCAGGGCCATAACTTTTCAGCTATGGCTATAGTCTCCAGTCCGACATGTTTTTGTCCAGAGCCACAGGAGATGTGGATGGCTTCTGGCCCGTATTTCTCCTTTATTTCCTTCAATTTCCCGGCAATCGTGTTTAGAGCTTCATCCCAGGATATGCGCTCCCATTTGCCCTCTCCTCTTTCTCCAGCTCTCTTTAACGGGTACAGTAATCGGTCAGGGTGATACATGACATCGGGGATAGTTGCTCCCTTAATGCACTGGGTAACGCAGTTCATACAACGGCTAGCCTCTTCAATTCCCATCCGGTCGCTGTAACCCAGCGCAGTCTCCTGGAAAGAGCCAACAGCTTCAGCAGGTGTCAGAGTGGGCATTCTCTGGCGGCTCTTTTCACCTACGAGGCCAGTCACCATTTCTGGCATGGGCGCTTCCTTGATTTCCGGTTTTTCCGGCTCAGGACCCCCCAGGTACTTGATGATGGAAGAAGCCGCCTTACGTCCAGCGGCAATACTATCTACCACTGTGCCGGCACCGACTACAACATCTCCAGCGGCGAAAAGACCAGGGATATCAGTGGCTAAGGTCGAAGGGTTGACTACCACCGTGCCGCGGGAAGTTACCTTCAATTTATTAGCTTTCCTCAGGGATGATATATCGGCGGTCTGACCAATAGCGACTATTACCGCATCAGCATCCATTGAGTATTCGCTGCCCAGAATGGCAACGGGGCGAGGCCGACCAGTCTCATCAAGCTCACCAAGCTCCATCTTATAGCACTCTATACCCACAACTTGGTTGTGTCCGTCACCAAGGAATCTCTTCGGGTCAGTTAAGAACTTAAATTGGATGCCCTCACTCCTGGCTTTCTCTACTTCCTCAGGCAACGCCGGCATTTCCTTCTCCGAGCGCCGGTAGATAATAGAGACTTCTTCTACACCAAGTCTAAGAGCACACCTGGCTGAATCTATCGCCTCATTACCGCCACCAATTATTATGACCTTGCCACCAAGACGAATCCTCTTGCCCTGTTTAATATCTTTCAGGAAGGGTAGGGCATGATAGATACCATTCAAATCTGAGCTTGGAATCGCTAGGGTGGCAGACTTTTGGCAGCCAACGGAGACCAGGACAGCGTTATACTTCTGGAGGAGGCTATCAATTGTCAGGCTTTTGCCAATCGGTGTGTTGGTCTTAATTTGTACACCCAGAGCCGTGATATAATCGATGTCGGCTTGGACTGTAGCTTGGGGAAGTCTGAATTCGGGAATTGCTGTGGCTAGTATGCCGCCAGCCACTGGAGCGGCTTCATAAACGGTAACACCGTATCCTGCTTTCACCAGGTCGTGAGCGGCAGTGAGGCCGGCTGGCCCCGAACCAATAATGGCTATCTCTTCCTTCTTCGTCCTCTTGACAGGAGCAGGTTTCCCCCCAGATTTCAGCGAATAATCAGCTGCCAGACGTTTGACCCACTCAATTGCGACAGGTTCATCGATGACGATTCTACGGCACTCGAGCTCGCAGGGATGGTGGCAAACCCTCCCGGTAACGGAGGGAAAGGGGTTGGTGTTCCGTATTATTTCTATGGCTTCCTTGAATTTGCCCTGAGACACGGAGTTGACATAACCAGGAATATCCATACCTATGGGACAAGCCTCACTGCAGGGCGGCACCCTGTTTATCGGGGATGCATCCACAACACTTACTACTTTTCCGTCAATGACCTCTGCAGTTAGCACGCACTTTTGATGACAGCGGAGACAAACTGTATCAGCCTTCATTTATCTTCTCCTGGGAGACCGCTTGCCCTTGAAGGCTGCTGAGCAAGGCATTGAGATTTGCCTTGGCATCGCCCCAAATAGTAATCACATGCGGCATCTTATAAAGTTGATTCTCTACACCGGAAAACCCCGGCTTTTCATCGTAGTTCAACACGAGAACAGTGTTGGCATCTTGAACTTCAAGAATGGGCATGCCAGAAATCGGGGTATCCTGACGAAGGCTGGCTGTGGGATTAACCACATCGCAAGCACCTATCACGATAGCTAGCTCCGCTTTCTTAAAATCGTCATTAATTACCTGCATCTCAAACAATTCATCGTATTCTACCCCTACTTCGGCAAGCAGCACATTCATATGCCCTGGCATACGGCCGGCGACAGGGTGAATAGCATATCGAACCCTTGCTCCCCGTTCCTTAAGCCAGTTCGCTAAGCTGTGGACTTGCTCTTGGGCTTGAGACAGTGCCATTCCATAACCAGGGGCAATGATGATATCCTTGGCGGCTTTCAAGGCAGTGATGGCGCGGTCGAATGATGCACCACCTTGACTGTCAGCCTCAGCAGGCACCTCCTCTAGTGCTTCTGCCGGCGTAGCAATGCTCGGCCTAATTCCAGAAAACACACCTAGAAGGTTCCTATTCATAGCCCGACACATAGTAATGGTAAGGAGGGCGCCAGAAGCGGCAACACAGGCTCCACATCCAATCAGGAGAAAATTGTTCAGTGCAATCCCACAAAAGGCGGCTGCAAAACCGGCAGTGCTATTGAAGAAGGAGATTATCACTGGCATATCAGCTCCTCCAACACGAATGGTGAAGATGACACCTATCATTACAGACACCACGATGAGACCGATAGCCGAGCCAGAGGCGATTGGCAGCCCATACTTTAATATGGCAAGCACGCTCAGCAGCAGGGTTAATAGTAACAATCCAAATAAAATGGTAGTGTGCCTGGGTAAGAACACTGGTCGCTGCTCAATCTTCCTGGCGAGCTTCCCAGCGGCGATAAGGCTTCCGCTGAAAGTCGCTGCGCCAACGATGATGCCCAGCACGCCGCCGACCTGAGCCAAGGTGGTTAAGTCAGCTCCCTTTCGTATAAACTCTGAAAAAGCAATAAGAAATGCAGCAGTTCCACCGCAACCGTGCTGAAAGGCTATCATCTGCGGGACACCGAGCATACTCACTCTGACTGCTAGGATAGACCCTAAAGTTCCACCGAGCAAAACAGCTATCAGGACAAATTCCAGACCTAACATGGGGTATCGGAGCACCATAAAGGCCACAGCCCCGGCGTAGGCAAGCATATTGAGCCAACCACCCCGGCGTGCTGTCCGAGGGCTTCGGAAGAGGGCTATGCCTCCTAGAAAAAGGAGAATGACAACGGCAGCAACAAGATACTCTAAGGGAAACCCCATCGGTCACTCCTTCTTTTTAAACATCTTGAACATGCGGTCGGTCAGCAGAAATCCACCAATGCAGTTGAAAGAAGCCGTGAGCACAGCTACAATAACTAATGCAGTAATCAGAGGCGAGAGATTTTTAGAAAGCAGAACAAAAGCCCCAAGAATAGTTATAGAGGAAATGGCGTTGGTGGCGCTCATCAAAGGTGTATGTAATAGGGTGGGAACTCTGGAAACCAAGAAATACCCCACTCCGAGAATGAAAAAGAAAATTCCCAGCATTATGATGAGAGGTAACAATTAGACACCACCTTTATCTAGCCTTTTCTCCCATTGCTTTCAAGGTGCCCCGATGCAAGATTTCACCCTGGTGAGTAATAAGAGCCTCTTTATTGATTTCATCTTTTAGGTCCATCTCGCCCGAATCACCCTTATAGAGGTTCAGGAGGAAATTACAGATATTTTTCGAATATAACATGCTGGCGTGGGCTGGCATTCGTCCAGGAATGTTCTTATAGCCACTGATTGTGACGCCGTTGTCAAGGGTGATTTCTTTACCACCCTCTGTCAGCTCACAGTTTCCACCTTGGTCGACACTAACATCTACAATCACAGCCCCCGGCTTCATCGAAGAGATAACATTTTTGGTTATTAACAGCGGAGCCTTCTCTCCCGGTACCAGGGCGCAGAGTATTATCACATCTGCTTCTCTGGCTAAGGGAGCTAGGGCTTCTTGCTCTTTCTTAAGCCACTCGGAAGGCAATGCTTTAGCGTAGCCTCCTTCTCCCTCAGCAATTTCTTTGGGAACATCCCATCCTGCATCTTTAGCTCCCAGGCTGCGACTCGCTTCTCGTGCCGCAGCGCGGATATCGACGCAAGATACTACACTGCCGAGTCTTTTGGCTGTGGCTACCGCTTGTAGCCCCACGACTCCCATACCGACCACCAGAAAGTTGGCTGGTGGGGTAGCGCCTACAGCGGTTCCCATCATGGGGATGAACTTCGGCAGTCGGTGGGCTGCCATTAGTATTGATTTGTATCCTGCCACCGTACTCATACTACTCAAGGCATCCATAGGTTGGGCTCGGGAAATTCTAGGAATAGCATCCATAGAAAAGGCTGTAATTCCTTGTTTGCATAGTTGCTGCACCATCCCGTGGTTAGCTGGGGCAGCCGGGTGGAGAAATGTCACCAGCACAGTCCCCCCTCGCATCATGGAAATTTCATGTTCGCCTATCTTGTCGTTGAGCATTGGTTCCTTTACCTTGAGAATGACCTGGGCCTTTTCATATAGCTCCCTCACATCGGAGACCATCTCTGCCCCGGCTTCAAGGTAAGCGCTATCCTCAACGAGGGAACCAACTCCTGCTCCCGACTCCACCGCCACCCTGTATCCTCGTTTGCTGAGCTCCTCGACTTGCTGTGGTAGAAGGGCTACGCGACCTTCTTCAGCCATTATTTCTTTAGGAACACCAATAATCATTCTTTTGAACCCCCGTTAATATTAAATTTTTCTTCTTCTATTCCCCACAAAATAAAAAGGCTCAGGAATACATTAATCGTGTTCATTAGCCTCTTTAATCGCTTACGCCTCTTCTCTTGTTTACTCTAGCCAATTATACTTGCCCTTCACCGCCAAATATTTAACTGTTCGGTAGAAGCACTATGAAATAGGGGTCAGGCTATTAAATTTTTGGTAATACAGCGTGGCTGAATATTATTAGCACCAAAAAAGCAGGTTGTCAAGATAATGACGGTAATTTTTACGTAAGTGGTAAACTGATGGTGTGCTTCCAGATGAAATATTTCTCTAAATAATGTAAAAATTCGGTTATTTCATAATATTTTGTTACCAAAATCGTAACAAAGGCATCGAGTTATCTTTGCCTACCGACGTGAGCGTGCTATAATTAATTATTAGACTTTGCTTGGGAGGTTGCTATGACTGACGAGCTTGATAGAAAACTGGTGCTG
>JAUVXN010000029.1 GCA_030603605.1 Dehalococcoidales bacterium
GAAGTCAAACTCCTTCTTGGCGTGTTCCCTTTCATTCTCGGCTGTCTCCAGGAATATCCCGGCGATCTGCTCGAAACCTTCCGCGTTAGCTACCGTAGCAAAGTAGGTGTACTTGTTTCGTGCCTGCGATTCGCCGGCAAAAGCGGCCAGAAGATTCTGCTCGGTTTTACTTGCCTTTAATTCCATTGTTCTCCTCCTTTTGTAAAAAGCTATCAAGCAAAGTTATGCTCCTTGTGTTTTTCGGCAATAGTAGCTGCCAGATTATCCAGTGCCTTGAAATCAGCTTCCCTGGGAAAGCCCTTGCTTAACACCGGTTCCAATATCTCCACCTTCAGGTTGGGAATGATCGCCGCCAGTTGCTCAACGGCTTTACCTCCCCAACTATAGGAACCGATGATGGAGATGAATTTAAGATTGGGTCTCAGGGCATTCGCCAGGATGGCAGCGTAGGCAACATTCGGGTGTGGACCGGCGAGAACAGTAGGTGTCCCGATAACAACTGTCGCCGCATCCACCAGGGCCATCGCCAGTTTCCCGATGTCCGTTACGGCAAGGTCAAACTGTTTCACCATCACGCTTCTCTCGGCTAAAGCTCCGACAAAGTATTCCACCATCTTGCGGGTGCTGCCGTGCATCGAGATATAGGGCAGTACCACGATGTTTTTTGGTTCGTCGAATGCCCAGCTATGATAGGCCTTCAGGATAAACTCGGGCCTATCGTGCATGGGGCCGTGGCTGGGAGCAATAATGTCGATGGCGTAGTCCTTCACCTTCTCCAGGTTCTTCTGGATAGAGGCTCGGAAGGGCATCATGATTTCCGCGTAATATCTCTTGGCGGCTTCGTAGACCTGCCCTCCATCCCTGACATACAGGTCGGTTGTAGCCAGGTGGGAGCCGAAGAAGTCGCAGGGGAAGAGTATCTTGTCTTCCCTCAAGTAAGTAAGCATTGTCTCCGGCCAGTGAACCCAGGGGGCATAGATAAACTCCAGCGTTTTATCCCCCAGCGAAATGGTTTCCTTATCGTTGGCCGTTATAAACTTCGCTTCTGGAATCATGAGCAGGTCGATGAGCATGTCCTTACACTTGGGCGTACATACCACTTTCGCCTCGGGGTATTTCTCCAGCACCTGGGGGATAGCACCGGAATGGTCCTGCTCAGCATGATTGGCAACCACGTAATCTATACTTTTAACTCCGAGTTCACCGAGGTGGTTTATCAACACATCCTGCATAGTAGGGTCGACGGTATCAATAAGCGCTGTTTTCTCACCAGCCCTAATTAAATATGAGTTATAGCTCGTGCCATCGGGGAGTGGTATGAGGGAATCAAACAACCGCCGGTCCCAGTCAATAGCTCCGACCGAATAAATCCCCCGCTTTATCTCTCTTGGTTTCATCTTACTCCTCCTTCTCGAAGTCACTCTTAGCGGCTCCGCATACGGGACACACCCAGTCATCAGGTATCTCTTCAAATGGCGTCCCCGGTTTAATACCGCCATCGGGGTCTCCCAGTTCCGGGTCGTAGACCCAGCCGCAAACAGTGCACCTGTACTTTGTCATTTTGAGTACCTCCTTTTTCTTCTCAATATAACTGGGAGCAGTCTTAGGAGTGGTACCCCGTTTGACCTGATGGTAATAAGCATAGGTCATTGGCTCGCCTTCTCTAAGGACATCTGCTCCCACAAGCTCTCCTATAAAAATAGTATGTGTTCCCACATCTACCTCTTGAATCACCCTGGCTTCCAGATAAGCGAGGGCGTTCTCAGTGACCACCGGAGCCTGAGTTTCACCTGTTTTATAACTAATAGCCTCAAGCTTATCTATGTCCCTGCCAGACTTGAAGCCAAAGTGACCGATGAAGGAAAGGGGTGTATCCTGAGAGATGACCGAGACCGTTAGCACCTTGCTCTCCTTGATAAGCTCGTGGGTTAGATTATCCTTGTTGATGCTTACGGCAATAGTTGGCGGCTCAGAGGTTATTTGAAACACGGTATTGGCGATTTGCCCGTTGAGCTTATCCCCTTTTCTTGAGCATACAACATACAGACCGTAACCTAGCTTATATAAAGCCTTAAGATTCATTTCTTACCTCCTTACTATGGATTCAGGTCACCCTTAATACCGATGGTTACCTCCTTAAGCGGTATATCTTTGCCGGCTGATTGCATTGCCTGTTTTACCATATAAATTAATCCGGCGCAACAGGGCACCTCCATGTGCACCACCGTCAATCTCCTTACCGATGAATGGCTCAGAATGTGGGTCAGCTTCTCCAGGTGGGTCTGGAAGTCATCCAGTTTGGGACAGGCGACCAATACCGCGTGGCCTTTTATGAAGTCCTGATGAAAGCCAGCATAGGCAAAGGGGACACAGTCCGCAGCTAGCACCACGTCGGCTCCTTGCAAAAAAGGTGCCGTCGGCGGGACCAGAATAAGCTGTACCGGCCAGTGACCAAGCATTGACTGCTGGTTTGTCGCCTCTCGTGGGACAACCCCTGTTGACTCTTGTTTCTCAAACTGGGTAACCGTAGCTGAGGGGCAGCCACATGGAAGCTCTTCCATAGTATGCATCTCTTTATCCAGGTGGAGCTTCGTTGTCTCCTCATCAAAATGCTCGGCGGCTCTCTCCTCAATGGTGATGGCTCCCTGGGGGCATTCCCCAAGGCAGGCACCGAGGCCATCACAGTACTTGTCTCTGACGAGTTTCGCCTTGCCATCAATAATCTGAAGGGCTCCCTCAGCGCAGGCTGGAACACAGGCGCCACAGCCGTTACACTTCTCCTCGTCGAGTTTTATGATTTTCCTTATAGTTTTTGTTGTCATTGCCTGCCTCCTTAATAGTTCTTTAGAGGACAAAGCACGGCTAGTCTTCCCCCTTCAACTCCTTCCACCTCTCCTCCCCCAGGCACTGACGAGCAGAAGCGCACCAGTCTATGCAGGAAGGTATCTTCTCCCGGTAGACATATTCACCACACTTATGGCACTTCACCTTTATTTCGTCGGAGAAGATTTCAATTTCATAACCGCAATTGGGGCATTTGTGTAGTGACATCCGCATGTTTCTGAAATCCTGTCCGGGGCATTTGCTGGTCATTCCTGTTGCCTCCTCTATCAGTAGATATTTGAGTTGTTAGCTTCTATAAAAATAGTACAACTTACTGGTATCACTGACTATGATTTGAATCATATAAAGCGGGGAGTTATTAGTAGTTGTTTACGTAAGGGAGATAAACCGAACTAGGAGAATAGTTTTGTGCTTCTAGACTTGCGGTGGCCCTTCGCTCAGCAGCCGTAGCTTCTCCTCATCGAGGATAATAACTTTGCCGCGAACAGAACGAATAATTCCCCTGTCCTTCAGTTGGCTCATAACACGAATCGCTGTCTCTGTAGTGGTTCCCACCATGTCAGCGATTTCCTGTCGGGTAAAGGGGAGGGTAGGGCCAAGCTTTGCCGAAAGCATGAGCAGTACACTGGCCAGGCGCTGCTCAACTCTCTCTCCGGCAAGGTCTCTAAGGCGACCCTGAGCATCCCTGAGCCGTCCCGCTAAGACATTAATAATCCTCAGGGCTACCTGAGGCCGATTGACCAGAAAAGACAAGAACTCGTCTGTCTTAATTCCCACTACTTTGGTTTCAGCCACGGCCTGAGCTGAAACAGGATAGGGCTTATTCTCAAAGACAGCCACCTCACCAAACATCTCACCAGGGCCGAAAAAGGCGATAATAAATTCCTTCCCCAAGGAGGAATGTTTAAGAACTTTCACTTTGCCTTCGGCAATGATGTAGAACCATTCCGGAGCATCTCCATCCCAGAAGATGAACTCATTTGACGTGAAACTACGCTCGATAGAACGTTCAGCCAGTTCGCTGAGCTCGTCATCATTCAAGCTGTAGAAAATAGAAGAGTCCCTTAGAATTTGGGCCTTGCCGCCATACCGCAACCTGATAACTCTCCTTCAAAGGTGGTTCTCTATACAAAGTATATTCGTATGGACAAATCATAGCACAAACAATTTCTAGTTCGCTCCCAATCATTCAGGCTGAGTAATACAGCTTGCTGGCTTGTACACTTGTAGCAGCAAATCTTGACACTTTCTACATACGAGTTTAAAATCCCATTATTAAATAGCTTGGGGAGCTAATGCAAAATATCAAGTATGTCTGTGCGGAATGTGCTTACGAAGCCAATGAGCCTGGTCTTTGCCCGAGTTGCCAGATGCCATTGGTAGCTACCTGCCCAGTATGTGGCAATCCTATAGTGGGTGAACACATTCACCAGGAAGGCTAAGCCACCAAGTATTCTGAATTGGAAATAAAAGAATGGCTGATAGGAAAGTGATTATCTATTCAACGCCTACTTGCCCCTACTGCAAAAGGGCAAAGGATTATCTTTCCCGAAAAGGGATTGCCTATACTGACATCAATGTGGCTCAAGATAGGGAAAAAGCCAAGGAGATGATACAGAAGTCGGGGCAAATGGGAGTGCCCGTAATCATTATTGGTGATAATGAAATTGTGGTTGGTTTTAACCAATCCCTGTTGGATAAACTGCTTTCACAGTAGTCCCGGCAGAGTTGTTTTGCATCAGGAGGTACAGCCATGTACGAATTGATGGTAATAGGCGGGGGTCCGGCAGGGCTTGCCGCTAGCGTATATGCGGCTCGCAAGCGGCTCAAAGCGTTGCTGATTAGCGTAGATATTGGTGGGCAGGTGAACAAAACCTTGGGTATTGAGAACTACCTTGGCTATCAGTTTATTGAGGGGCCAGAGCTTATAGACAAGTTCCAAACCCAGGTGAGCCAGTTTCCCATTGACCAGAAAATCGGCTACAAGGTTTCTCGGCTGGAGAAGTTTAATGACGGCTTTGAGGCTATATCTGAAGCAGGCGATAGGTATCAAACCAAAGCAGTAATCTTTGCTGCCGGAAAGAGTCCCCGGAAGCTAAATGTACCGGGTGAGGCAGAGCTTGCCGGGAGGGGGGTAACCTATTGCGCCATCTGTGATGGGCCTGTTTTTGCCGGGCAGAGGGTGGCAATAGTGGGAGGAGGCAACTCAGCACTTGAGGCAGCACTGGATATGGTGAAAATTGCTGAGCATGTCGACCTGGTTTCACTGACTCCGTTAACCGGCGATGCCATTCTTATTGATAAGCTAACCGATGCCAAAAACCTTGCTATCTTTACTGAATACCAAACAGAGAAGATTGAAGGGCAAGACTTTGTCAACGGAATGCTGATAGGAGACTTGAAGAGCGGTGAGGGTAAACGACTTGAGGTTACCGGAGTGTTTATTGAAATTGGCCTGGTGCCTAACTCCGCAGCGGTAAGCGGACTCATTGAACTCAATAAGTGGGGAGAGGTGCCGGTCAGCTGTTCCTGTGAAACCACCGTTCCTGGTCTCTATGCCGCCGGCGATGTGACTGATGTACCCGAGAAGCAAATCATTGTTGCCGCCGGCGAAGGAGCTAAAGCAGCACTTCAAGCACACCACTACCTACAACGGCTGGCAACATAGCCTGCTACCGGAGTCGTGCCTCTAATACCAGGATTATTTCTTCTCCTCAGCTAGGTATTTCTCCGGGTTCTGGTCAAAGGCTTTCTTGCAGCCCACGGCGCAAAAGTAGTATTTCTTTCCCTTGTACTCAGAGGTAGCCACTGCCTTACTCTCTTCCACTTCCATCTTGCAAACCGGGTCAATTGCCACTGGGGCACCTCCTATTAACTAATTGCCAAACTTGGGTGGCCTAAACCTTTTGAGACGTAGCGAATTGGATACTACGGTGATAGAGCTGGCGGCCATGGCTGCCGCTGCCAAAATCGGATTCAGGAAGCCGTAGTCGCCCAAAATAAAGTGAAGCCCTGAAGGGACACCAGTATTCCCGAAGGCAAGGTACAATACCCCCGCCGCCACCGGGATAAGGGCGGTATTGTAGGCAAAAGCCCAGAAGAGATTCTGCTTAATAGTTCTCATAGTACGTTTGCTTAGGGATATGGCAGTTACAATTCCGCCTAAATCGCCGCGAATCAGTGTAATATCCGCGGTCTCCATGGCGACATCAGTGCCGGTACCGATAGCGATGCCCACATCAGATTGTGCCAGGGCTGGGGCATCGTTTATCCCATCACCCACCATTGCTACCACTTTACCCTCCTGCTGTAGCTTCTTGACCTCCTGAGCTTTATGCTCCGGCAGCACCTCAGCCAGGGCACGGTCAATACCTACTTCTTGGGCAATAGCCTTAGCGGTACGCCGGTTGTCTCCAGTGAGCATCATCACCTCAATACCCATACTATGTAGCGCATCCACGGCTGCTTTGGCATTCGGCTTAAGGGTATCAGCCAGAGCGATGATGCCCACTACCCGGCTATCTATACCCAAAAACATTACTGTCTTACCTTTTACCCAGAGGCGTTCGGCTTCTTCCTCCAATCCATACAGAGAAAAGCCTCTGTTCTTTATCAATCTAAGGTTGCCTAGCAGAAGCTTTTTCCCGATCACTAAAGCCTCGACACCATGTCCAGGGATAGCGTTAAAATCTGAGGCTGAAGGTACTTGCAACTTTTTCTCGGCAGCCGCCTTGACAATAGCCTCACCGAGCGGGTGCTCCGAGCCATGTTCCGCAGAGGCTGCCAGTCGGAGAACCTCTTCCTGGGAAGAAGAAGGGACAGCGATAATATCGGTTACCTTAGGTTCACCTTGGGTTAGGGTGCCTGTTTTATCCAGCAGCACAGCACCTATTTGGTGAGACTTCTCCAGTGCCTCAGCACTCCTGATAAGAACACCATGCTCAGCTCCTTTACCGGTGCCCACGATAATTGCTGTTGGCGTCGCCAGCCCCATAGCGCAGGGGCAGGCGATGACAAGTACAGCCACAAAGTTGAGAATGGCATAGGTAAGAGCCGGAGTTGGCCCGGTGAGGTACCAGACTATGAAGGTAATGGTGGCAATGCCAATCACTATCGGTACGAAATAGCTGGCAATGATATCAGCCAGCCGCTGAATAGGCGCCTTGCTCCCCTGGGCTTCGTCCACCAGCCGGATAATTTGAGCCAGGGTGGTATTCTTGCCTACCCTAGTTGCCTCGAACTTGAAGCTACCTGTCTTATTGATAGAGGCCCCGATAACTTCATCACCCGCCTTTTTCTCTACAGGAATACTCTCCCCGGTAATCATGGACTCATCAATGCTGGAATAACCCTCACGAATAATGCCATCCACGGGTACTCGCTCTCCCGGGCGTACCAGAATGAGGTCACCAACCTGAACATCTTCGACGGAAATTTCCCTTTCCTCACCGTTGCGGATAACCAGAGCAGTCTTAGGATTCAGGCCGATGAGCTTCTTTATCGCCTCTGAAGTCTGGCCTCTGGCTCGTGTTTCCAGGAAGCGGCCAAGCAGTATTAGGGTAATAATCATTGCTGACGTGTCAAAGTGGAGGCCAAGCTCTACCTCGGTAGCAGCAAAGAGACCGGGAGAGAGAACAGCTACCATACTGTAAAAGTAGGCGGCTGAGGTGCCTACAGCCACCAGCGTATTCATATCAGTGGTTTTGTGCCTTAATGCACCCCAGGCCCCCCGGTAGAATCGCCACCCTGCCCAGAACTGTACCGGCGTAGCTAGGGCCCAGAGTAAATAGGGCTTCCCGCCGAATGAGGGAACCCACATTAGAGCCATAATTGATGAGGCAAGGATGGCGGCGAAGATAAACCTGTTCCTTACACCTCGGAGTTCTCGCTGAGCAGCGGTAGTGACATCTTCTAAGGTCTCTGCCTCCGAGCCGAGTTCATAGCCAGCTTCCTTCACTGCCCGCCGCAGGTCAGCTAGCTCCATCCCTTCGGTGTATTCCACAGTGGCTTTCTCTGAAGCCAGATTAACATTGGCTGCAACTACGCCGGGTACACTTGACAAAGCCTCCTCAACCCGGGCGACACAGGAGGCACAGGTCATCCCGCTTACCGGGAAGATAGACTTCTTGGTGGCTACCCCGTAGCCTATTTGGGAGATGGTATGCTTGATTTTGGCGAGGTCTACCTTGGTCGGGTCATACTCTATGGAAGCCTTTTCCGAGGCAAAGCTCACCTTTGCGTGCTCTACCCCAAGCGTCTCTGCCAGACCCTTCTCGATGGTGGCAGCACAGGTAGTGCAGGTCATCCCGGTTATATGAATACGAGCCTTTTCTGTTTTCTCAGAGTTTGATTTCTCACCCATTGCCTCTATCTCCAACCCTGCCGACTTCTACTCCACAAATTCAACCGCTACTTCTTGTACATCCCAGAGTGGTTCTAGTTTCTCTGCTATTTCCTCCTTTATTGCCGAAGCGAACTGGTGCTCCGGAGGCAAGTCGATTACCACGCGGACAGTTCCGTTCTTTATTTCAATATCTCGCACCAGGTTGGTACGCACCAAGTCTAATCCAGCCATAGGGTTCATAACTTTCTTGAGGCGCTTACGTACCGTCTCCACCGTGGTTGGCTTTCTCTCCTTGACCAGGCCGTGGCGCTCTTCATAGTTTTCAATCGCCGAACGTAAACCCTCTACGGCAAGTACCGAGCAGTGTACCTTAATTTTCGGAAGTCCTCCCAGAGCTTCTGAAGCTTCCTTCCAGGTAATCTTCTTGGCTTCATCCAGTGTCTTTCCCTTAGCCAGTTCGGTAATGATGGAACCAGTGGCAATGTTGGAAGCACAGCCGTAAGATTCAAACTTGATGTCTGTGAGTTTATTCGTATTGGGGTCAACACTTATATAGACTGCAACCATATCGCCGCAGGCCGGACTGCCTTCTATCGCCTTACCGTCAGCGTTCTCAATCTTACCCACATTGCGGGGATGGCGAAAGTGTTCCAGTACCGTTTCACTATATGGAAATTTCATCTCCTGCCCTCCTATTTTTCGTTCTCTTTGCTCAACGGGCTGATACTTCTCAGCTCCTGCACCACCTCAGCCAGTGTCTGGACTACGGCGTCGACGTCTTCCATGGTGTTGTAACGTCCGAAGGTAAAGCGTATTGAACCGTGTGCCCTTTCGTGATCACCACCAATTCCGAAGATAACGTGACTGCCCTCCAGAGAGCGACTGAAACAGGCAGAACCGGTACTAACGGCAAAACCATGCATATCCAGATGCAGGGTGATAGATTCACCCTCTATGAAATGGAACGAGATATTAGCGTTCTGCGGGAGCCTCTTCCAGCGATGGCCATTGAGGGTAGTATCCGGTATCTTGGCAAGGATGCGGTCAATAACACGGTCACGCATTGCTTGTAGCTGCTCAGTTTCCTGGGCGGTAATCAGTTCTACCGCTTTGGCGAATCCCACTGCGCCGGGTATGTTTTCGAGCCCCGCCCGAAGGCCAAACTCCTGAAATCCTCCATCTACCCACTTGGCTATTCTTGTCCCTTGACGGATGTACAGCCCCCCTATGCCTTTTGGCCCGTGGATGGTATGACCAGACACCGTGATTAAATCCGCAGGTATCCTCTTCACGTTGAGGGGGACCCGCGTAAAGGTATGAGTGGCATCGGTGTGAAAAAGTACCTCTTTTTCACGGCAGATGCGACCGATATTTTCAATATCCTGAATGGTGCCAATCTCCTGGTTGGCATGCTGGACGGAAACCAGAATGGTTTCGTTTGTAATAGAATCTCTAAGCTTATCAAGGTCCACAAAGCCATCATTATCTACATCCAGATAAGTCACATGGAACCCCTGCTTCTCGAGGGCTCTGGCACTGTTAAGTACAGGGAAATCTTCGATTTTGGAGACAATTAGGTGTTTCCCTTTCCTGCTACCAAGAACCAGCGCCACTCCCTTCAGGGCAATGTTTGAGGATTCGGTACTTCCTGAGGTGAAAATGAACTCTTCAGGCGCTGCTCCCAGGGCCACAGCAAGGGCTTCCCTGGTACCGTCCAGGACCTCTCGAGCTTCTATGCCCTGAGAATAGGCGAACTCCGAGGTAGCCACAGCGTACTTATCGAAGAAGTACGGCTTCATTGCCTCCAGTACCCGTTCGTCCAAACGGGTGGCTGCTGAATTGTCCAGATATACCTGTCGTCTGTCTAACATGTCTTCCTCCCGTTATATAAAGAGGGTCACTGTTGATCCTCTGGCCTCATTTATGTAAGTGCCCACCGCACAGTATTCCGTTATCAAGTCATCACGGAGGTCTTCTTTCTTTATCCCCATTATTTCCATGGTCATGTCGCAGGCCAGAATTTTACCTCCCAGCTCCTTAAAGTCCTGCAGAAGCTTCTCCAGAGAGACCACGCCAACCTTTTTCATCTTCCGTTTCACCATCCACTTGCCGAGCCCCAGCATGTTCATCTTGGAGAGCGGCCCCTTTTCCAACCCGCCTTTCTTGAGGCGCTGGAGCCCCCAGAAAGTGAAGTAAAGTGACGCTTCCATTCCCATTGCCAGTGCCCCATTGGCTATGATGAGAGCGCTGTAAACTTTGTCCATATCGCCACTGTGAACTATAATGGTAGCCTTATCAGCCATGGTTATTTCCTCCTTCTACCTGCGGATTTTAATCTTCCATACACCGTCTTTTTCCTGAATATCGATAAGTTCCAGTCCCAAAGCCTTGACAGCCATGGGTATTTCTTTCTTGGAAGAGGGATGTGTTCCGACAACCTCGACTATGTCACCTTCCTTTGCCTTCCTCAAAGCCTTGCGGGCTTCAACTAAAGGGACCGGGCAGGTTTCACCTGTGCAGTCCACCTTTATCTCAGCCATTCCTTATTCCCTCCGTGTAGATTCAAATATGCTGTCTTGATTTATTACCCACATTTTTACCACCTTAACCCTTTATCTTGCAAGATAATTGTACGCCAGGAAATAGCCATCTGTATATGATTTATATCATGCTTTAGTGATGAAGCTAAGAATATGTTATCTGGGTAGGGAAGGAAGCTGAACCTGCGGAGTGAACAAGCCGCTCAATGGTTCACTGCCACTTGCTCCCGGCGGTGGTGTGGTATGAAGTCTGGATGCCGTCAATCGTCTTTTTCATAAACAGATGCATTACCTCTGGAGGATGGAAAAGGATGCAATTACTTCCTCTGATATAACAAAAGCCCCTTTTGTTTCATACTGAAGCTTCAATTCAATAAACGGCTGAGGCTAGAGTTTCACGGGGCCAGTATCACCTCGGATGCGGGGTTGCTGGCCTGTCGAAAACTGGATGGGGTGTTGGGATTGGTGGAGATGGCACTGGCCTATCTGCAGGAGATCCGTGGAGGCAGGAATGTGCAGCATGAACTGGTGCCCTTGTTGCGGCAGTCACAGAGGAAGCATCGCCTCCTTTTGGGTGGAGAGCTTCGCCAGCGCTGATAGACGAGGATTTTAGGGGCTGCGGTGTACCGCTCACACGGTCTAAGGCTACCGCAAGCCTCCGACATGGAGATTGACAACCAGGCACCACGGGCATATTATTGGTGACAGGAACGATGAGGGCCAGAATTGCCTTATCGCGAGTTGAAATGGGAAATCCCAAATAGCAATTCCAGGGAAGGAGGTTAGCTATGGCAAGACAAGTTTTTAGAATATCGACTATCGCCCTTACGTTTACATTACTGATGCTATTTTCAGCAACACCAGTTCTGGCATTTGATGCTCGAGAGGGAGACACAATCACCATCTCCGGCGGAGAGGTGGTTGATGATGACCTGTACATAGTCGCCGGGACCATTACTGTTGATGGCACAGTTAACGGCGACCTCTGGGCTGTCGGTAACACTATTATCGTCAATGGCCCAGTTGAAGGCAGTGTCATGGCCGCGGGCAGGACAATTAGCATCAATGGTGATGTTGGCCATGCTGTGCGGGCAGCCGGCGAAACCGTAATTATTAATAGTGATGTTAACGGCGATGTCATGGTTGGTTGTGGCCAGGTGAACATAGCCAGCACAGCCACAGTTGGCGGCGATCTACTTTTAGGTGTCGGAAATGCGCGCATTGACGGACTTATTGAAGGGATAATTAAAGGTGGTGGAGGAGGTGTCACGATAAGTGGCGAGGTGAGGGGTAATGTCGATCTCAAGGTTGAGAACCTTACAATATTGCCCACAGCAAATATCCAGGGTGACCTGGTCTATACCAGCGAGGAGGAGGCTGATATTCAATCCGGCGCTCGAATCGGCGGTGCAACCACTCATAACCTGCCTGAAGTGAAGGAGAGCCGAGCCAGAGATTTTCCTTTCGTCCTTTTCTCTGGTATAGGAGGCAAGGTAATAGGTTTCCTTATGGCTTTTATAGCAGGGTTGGTTATTATTCTACTTGTCCCAGGAAGGTTGAAATCTATCGCAGATTCAATACGCACCAGGCCAGGACCAAGCGCCGGGTGGGGAGCTCTCGCCCTGTTCGTTACTCCCATCGCTGCTGTAATAGTGTGCATTACAATTATCGGTATACCTGTCGGTTTGATTGCACTGGCTCTCTGGGGAATAGCCTTCTATCTGGCCCAAATCCCCGTGGGTTTGTTTATTGGCAGGTGGATTATCGGGCACTTCAGAAATGTGGAAAGCAAGGCTCTCATGATCGGAGCCCTGGCTTTGGGTCTTGTCATTCTAAAGCTCCTGGGGCTAATCCCACACCTGGTGGGGTTATTCAGTGGTGTGGTTGGTTTCGTTTTGGTGTGGTTATCCATTGTTGTAGCTGTTGCCCTTTTTGGCATGGGAGCGGTAGTAGTCTCAATAAGGAAGTGGCGAGCTAAGAAGAGAGAGGCGGCTTTGGCTTAGCTACGGGCTCTCCACGTACAGGCTAAAATGGCGAGCCCCACAATATTCGCAGCGGCGAATGTTAGTGTGGCAGTTCTCCCCCAATCGAAAATGAGCTCATTGATTATAAGACCAAGAGTGCCAATGGCGAGTAGGACAAATGCGCTCAACTTAATAGCTTCTCTCATAGATATACCTCCAATTCCTGCTTTGATTTGAATAGGTCTGTAACAGACAATACTAACATATGATGGCTTACACTTCAAATGGTCAGGCGTCTCTTCATAGATATTCCAGAGCCCTGAATCAAGGATTTTCTTTTTTGTAACGCTACGGGATTGATGGCCATCATCAATTACCAGTGTACCATCATTTCTGATTATTCTTTTAAGTTCTCCCAGGAACTCAACAGGGTTCTTGATAACAAAGAACATATCAATGGCACATACTACATTGTAGACCGTCAGCGATAATGGGACACGGAAAAGGCCACTGTAATCGTACACTCTAGACGGGTGGTGTAAGCTCCATGTGAGGTAGTAGACTAACCTCAATAAATAAAGGAGCTAATGTGTCCCAGAAAATCGAAGATA
>JAUVXN010000075.1 GCA_030603605.1 Dehalococcoidales bacterium
CAGCCGGTCAAAGTTTTTGCCGCCATCAGTGGACCGATAGACATCAGACGAGGTGGCGTAATAGATAACGTTAGCGTCATCGGGTGCGGTGGCTATATCAACTATGTTGTCCTGGACATCACCGATGTATGACCAGCTATAGCCGTCATCTGTGGACTTATACAGGGTATAGGTGAGACCTTTGCCGTAGGCGTAAAGGGTGCCATCAATAGCCACTCTCAGGTGCTGGACATCTGAACCATCAGCCAGAACCCAGTCACCTGCCCTGCCTTCGGTGGGAATGTTGACTCGTGACCACTTGACCTCATCCGGGGAGGCAATGGCAAGGCTGGTCGGGGCTTTACAGCAAACTATTGCTGCCACTGGCAACAAGACCAGTAATATAACGACGCTCTGCTCTAGCAGCCTCCTCGTAGGCACTTTTACCAAAGCCGTAGCTTTTCTAGAATTTTAGATACTCGACCAGATATACCACTGTAATTGAAGACTAATATACCTCCAATTAGAATTGCTGCGGGAATAAACCAGGATTGTAGCCCTTTGAAGGACATCCATTCCACAGCAGCTTGTAGTCTGATTGGCACACTCCAAGCTAGGAATAGTTTGGTAGCTTCACCACCAAAGAGAAGCTCAAGCCTACTAAAATATACATAAAGCCCGTGTATGCCTAGAACAATTCCTAGAGCGCCTATGAAGCCTAGAAATAGGCTTACAGGTATTCTTAACATTCCTCCCCCCTTTTGCTTTCTAGTGGTAATTTTTGTCTTGATAGCCATTTTCTGATTTTACTTATCACTTCTATGGGGTCTGGCAATGTGATGTTTGGTATTCCAACTGTGTCCCCACTAAAAGCCCAAGCCGCATAGGTGCCGTGTCTTGACTTTGAAATACCTACACCTGCTGTTTTTACTCTAGTGTCAAGTAACCATTCTCTATGTCCTGCTTTGCTATGCATCCAACAATTAACAATAGCTTTAGGCGACATATTGCCTTTCCCACCACATAGGTTCTCACCACCTTGGAGAGCATATCTATTGGAGTGGACTAGGCGACCTACCCTAGCGCAATAGTTAGCTTGGTCTTTAGCTAGGCGATACATCTCTTGACTCCATTTTACATAGGGGAGCCTCCTTTTTCTTCGTTCCTTGTTAATAAGATGGTGAACTATACTATTTGGTGTTGCCATCCCCGATACTCTACTTTCTGCTTGTTGCTAAAGAAAGGCGGCTCAGGGTAAGTAGTTCACATATGAAAAAGATTCGCCAATTGGCAACTGTACTATTTCGTATATGAATTGTCAATACCCAAAATAGCGATAACTACTTTGGAGAAGCTGGTGGTCTCAGAAAGGGACTGTACTAATCTATGTCTTTGACAATTCATATTTAATTGCCCTAACGAGGGGAAGGGGAAGGTTTTGGAAAGAGGAGCGCCAGCCCCTCTTAAACACCCCCACGGTACTAACCCAGAATAAAGTGAGTCAAAAAGAGGCGAAGCCTCCAGGTTTGTTTATAGGGAGCTTTAGAGGGACGAAGTCCCCAAATAAAACCTGACAGGGGTGAGTTTGATAAACAGTGGCTAAACCAGTTACTTGAGTAGCTCCAGTAACTCACTGGTGGGGACGGTTTTTTGGTGGGCGGTGGTCATATCCCGCAGCGACACGGTACTACTTCTTACTTCTTCCTCACCGATGATTACTGCGTAACTGACACCAAGATTATTAGCCTGCCTTAGCTGGGCTTTGAGACTCTTGTTGCCGGTAGTCACCATGATTCCAGTGCCAGCCTCTCTCAGCCGGGACGCCAGCTTTATTGCCTCCTCCCTGGCTTCATCACCGATGTGGGCGATAAACACCCGGGGTCTGGGTAGAGGGGGAACGGAAATATCCTGTTTCTTCAGATTAAGTATTATTCGTTCTATGCCGACGGCAAAGCCTAAGGCTGGTGTCGGCTTGCCCCCTAGCTCCTCAATCAGGTCGTCATAACGTCCTCCGCCACCAAGGGTGCTCTGGGCACCGCCGACCTCGGGCTGAACCTCAAAGACGGTTCTGGTGTAGTAGTCCAGCCCCCGGACCAGGCGGTGGTTAACTTCAAAAGGAATTTCAAGGAGCTTCAGGTATCCCTTCAGTCGGTTGAAGTGATTGTCGCATTGGGGACAAAGGTGGTCAGCGCTTCTGGGAGCGGAGTTGGCTGCCTTCTGGCAGGATGGCTTTTTACAATCGAGGAGGCGGAGAGGGTTTCGCTTTAGCCTGGTTTTGCAGTCGGTACACAGCCCTCCCCTGTAGTCAGCGTAATAATCCTTCAGGGCGCTAAGATAGCCGGGGCGGCACTGCTTGCAGCCAATGCTATTGAGCTGCAGGGATAGATGACGAAGGTTTAAAGACAGGAAGAATTGCCACGCCATATCAATGACTTCAGCATCAAGGGCGGGGTCATCATCGCCAATAGCCTCGTAGCCAAACTGGTAATGTTGCCGGTATCTTCCCGCTTGGGGTCTTTCGTATCTGAAGATAGAAGCAATATAATACAGCTTTACCGGCTGTGGCAAATTATGCAATCCATGTTCCAGGTAGGCTCGACACACTGGCGCTGTGCCTTCCGGCCTCAGTGTTATTTTATTGCCGCCTTTATCGGCGAAGGTGTACATTTCCTTCTCAACGATGTCTGTTCCCTGCCCCACGCTGCGAGTGAAAAGCCCAGTATCCTCAAAAGCCGGGCAATCAATACGCTCATAGCCGTAGAGCTGGCAGATATCAGCCACTTTTTGCTCTACATGTCGCCAGTAGGCTTGCTCCTCTGGCAAGATGTCCGAAGTTCCACGTGGTGCCCGATACAATCTGACTCTCCCTCGCTTTTTAAGCTAGAATACAGCATTACTGCTGGATTTGTAAAGGGGAGATTATTTGGTGTGACCTCACCCCTCGAAGAGTCCTTCAGCCGAAGGACCTGTGTCCCCCTCTCCTTCAAAGGAGAGGGGGAATTCTATGCAAGAGAGGCTTCGCCTCTCTTTAACTCTCCTTGCTCCAGGTTAATAATGCGTGGGTGTTTAAGAGGGGCGTCAGCCCCTCTTTTCAATATCATCCCCTTCCCCTTGGCAAGGGGACGGGGTCAATAGACAATTTGTAAAGCACATTTACACAGGTAGCCTTATTGGGCTATACTAAAATATAATCCAGGCTATAGTTAAGGTAGAAGGAGCTTCAAAATCTTGGCTACTGTTAAAGTAACGAGTTTTAGTCAACTCAGGGAAAAGGCTCAGGAATATCTTCCATCAGAGAAGATAGCCGTGGTCGAAGATGCTTACCACTTCGCCGCAAAGGCACACCAGGGGCAGGTACGCAAGTCAGGAGAGCCCTATCTGGAGCACCCGTTGCAGACGGCGTTGATTCTGGCTGAACTTCAACTTGATGCCAGCTCTCTGGCGGCGGCTTTGCTGCATGATATCCCGGAGAACTGCGGCCTACCTGTTTCAAAGATTGAAGCCAAGTTTGGCTCAGAGATAGGCAAACTAGTCGATGGCACCACAAAGTTGGGTAAGGTCTCCTGGCAAGCTGCGGAATCGGTGGCTAAGGAAACGCAGGCGGAGAACCTGAGGAAAATGCTGGTGGCAATGGCGGAAGACCTCCGCGTGGTATTTATCAAGCTGGCTGACCGACTGCACAATATGCGCACCTTAGATGCCCTATCAGCGCAGAAACAGCTTAGCATTGCCCAGGAGACTTTAGAGATATATGCGCCCTTAGCTCATCGCTTGGGGATATGGGAACTAAAGTGGCAGCTGGAGGATTTATCTTTCCGTTATCTGGAGACAGAAAAGTATCGCCGGATTGTTAACTTGGTTGCTGCCCGACGGGCGCAACGGGAGAGCTTTATAGCTCGCGTAATTAAGATTTTGGGAGAAGAGTTTGACAAAGTTGGTCTGAGAGCTGAGATGTCGGGCAGACCAAAACACATATACAGCATACACCAAAAAATGGAGCGATATTCTGCCCTGGGCAAGCACTTTGATGATATACATGACCTTTTTGCCCTTCGCGTAGTGGTTGGCACTGTGCCTGATTGTTATGGTGCCGTAGGCGTTATCCACAGTTTGTGGCACCCTTTGCCCGAGGAATTTGACGACTATATTGCCAGTCCTAAACCAAATGGGTATCAATCATTGCATACTGCCGTAATGTGTCTCGGCACAACCCCTCTGGAAGTTCAGATTCGTACTCATGACATGCATTATATTGGTGAATATGGAATAGCGGCTCACTGGCGCTATAAAGAAGGCGAAAAGAAGGATATACACTTTGAGGAGAGGATAGGCTGGCTACGCCAACTAGTTGACTGGCATCGGGAGCTCAGCGGGGCGGAAGAGTTTCTGGAATCGGTTAAAACAGATATATTTATTGACCAGGTCTTTGTTTACACGCCCAAGGGAGAGATAAAGGATTTACCCAAAAGGTCTACCCCTCTTGATTTTGCTTATCGGGTTCACACCGAACTAGGGCACCGCTGTATCGGAGCTAAAGTAAATGGCAAGCTGGTGACGCTCAGTTATGAGCTCAAAAATGGTGATGTCGTCGAAATTATGTCAACGAAGGGGGCTAAAGGACCGAGTCGGGATTGGCTGAATCCTCATTTAGGTTTTGTCAAAACATCCCATGCCAAGGAAAAGATACGGCAGTGGTTTAAGCGGCAGGAGCGTACAGAAAATATAGAGCGCGGTCGACAGCTTCTGGAGAAGGAGTTAAGGCATCTGGGGATAAAAATCGAGCGCGAGGAGCTGGCTGATTTATTTAGTTATGGTAGTGTGGATGACTTTCTGGCGGCTCTTGGTTATGGTGGCATTACTACTCACCAGATTGTCCTGGCGCTAGCCGCTCAGCAAGAGCCGCCTAAGGTGGCCGGTGAAGTTGCCCTACCCAAGCCGGTGCCATCAGAGGTTCAGGTGCTGGGAGTCGGGGATTTAGTTACTCATTTAGCCCAGTGTTGTCATCCGGTACCCGGGGATAGGGTTATTGGCTATATTACTCGCAGTCGGGGGGTGACAATCCACCGCCAGGATTGTTACAATGTGCTTCATGAGGACGAGAAGGACAGGTTGGTTCCGGTGGAGTGGGGGAAAACAGATTCACTATACCCGGTCAGGATTCAGGTTGAAGCCTGGGACAGGGTAGGGCTGATGCGTGACATCACCACCATTGTGGCTGAGGAGAAGGTTAACATTGCCGCAGTGGCCTCTACCCACCATGATGACCACACTGTGACTGAAGGTTTTACCTTTGAGACAGAGGGTTTAGCCCAGTTGAGTCGGCTCTTGAAAAAGATTGACGGGGTCAAAGGCGTGATAAGTATTACCCGGGTTGGGGATGAAGCATCTAAGAAAACCGGTGAAAAGACCTGACGGAGCCACCTTACAGAGAAATTCATCCCTTTGAGGGGTAAATGTTAATGAAGAGTCAAATTAGTCTAAGGGGGTAGATATTGCCAAGGATTAAATCAGCTCAAAAGCAGGTGCAAGTCTCCGAAAAGAGGCGATTGCGTAATAAATCCGTTCGAAGCCTGGCTAAAACCAATATAACCAAGGCGGAAAAGCTTATTTTCTCTGGTGAGCTAGAGGCAGCTCGGGAAGCGGTAGTAGCGGCTATCAGTTCTTTAGATAAAGCGGTGGAGAAGGGGATTGTCTATCCCAATAATGCCGCACGGCGCAAATCACGGTTAATGAAGAAGCTAAATGAGGCTCAGGCTTTAGCTACGGCGAAAGCTGAGTCAGCAGAGCCGGAAGAGACCGCTAAAGAGTAATTCATTACTCGCCCATAATCTGCAGCACGATTTGCCTTGACCTCGGTCGATTGTCAAAGTCCACCACGA
>JAUVXN010000028.1 GCA_030603605.1 Dehalococcoidales bacterium
AACATTATGATAATGGCAGTACTGGTATTGCTATGGTCTAAATTCTTTAAGTTAGGATGGGGTAGAGTTGAAGTTTGAACGGTATGGTATCGGTATCGCTAAAGGACTGACGGTAACCATAAGACACCTGTTTCGCCATCCTGTAACAGTGCAGTACCCGGAGCATAGGCTGAATACCTCGCGTCGGATTCGGGGTAACGAACTCATCTGGAGTCAGGAAAAGTGCACCGGCTGTGGCACCTGCGCCAAAACCTGTCCCCTGGGTGCAATCGAGATTATCACTTCCACCAACCTGATAGAAAATAAATATGCGGTAGAGAAGTATCAGGTAGACACCGGCTACTGCATACAGTGTGGCTTATGCGTTGAGGCTTGCCCCTATGAGGCATTGCACATGGGTTATGCCTATGAGCGGGCAAAATATCGTCGTGGCGAGCTGGTGCAGACCAAAGAAATGATGCTGGAATCACCGGACAGGCAGGTCAGTGGTTACTTCTACCCTGAGCTTGCCGAAAAACTGCCCGAACAGACCTTGCTTCTGGAGAAAATTACCGAGAAGAAATAATGGGACTTATTATCGCTTTCTGGATATTAGCTGTAGTCGGCATACTGGCTGCCCTAGGTGTAGTTCTACTTCGGAACGTTTTCCGGGCGGCTCTCTCCCTGATCCTGTGCTTCCTGGCAGTAGCCGGACTCTACGTTACCCTTAGCGCCGACTTTCTGGCAGCGGTGCAGGTTCTGATTTACGTCGGTGCCATATCGGTACTGATTATTTTGGCTATTATGATGACCCACGAAGTCCAGCGGGGTAGCCTCTCCAATAAACTGCAAATTCCGGCTCTTGTTGTCGCCGTATTGTTCCTGGGGGTATTAATTTTTACCGTGACTAATACGCCGTGGCAAATAGCCGGCACACCACCTCTGGAGCCAACCACAGCCGCCCTTGCCACCAGGCTTTTTGGTGAGGGTGGCTTTATCCTGCCGGTGGAGATTGCCGCCGTACTCCTGCTCTCCGCCATATTGGGCGCTATCGTTCTAGCAAGGGAGAAGTAAAGAAATGTCATTGGGCTTGGAGCATTACCTTATACTGTCCGCCGTTCTGTTCTCCATCGGACTATATGGCGCTCTGACTAAACGCAATGCGGTAATTATCCTGATGTGCATTGAATTAATGCTCAATGCCGTAAATATCACCATGGTTGCCTTCTCCCGTTATATCGTGCCATTACTGCTCACCGGACAGATTTTCGCTATTTTCATTATTGTCGTCGCCGCCGCCGAGGTAGCGGTTGGCGTGGCGATAATACTGGCTATCTACCGTGGCTTTGAAAGTATAGATGCCACCAAAATAGATTTAATGAAATGGTAAAAAGGGAGAGTTGAAGAGAGGCGAAGCCTCTCTCACTAAAGACTCCCCCTCTCCTTTGAAGGAGAGGGGGACACAGGGGATAAGGTAGTAACGAAACAATGTGGGTAGAAGTTAAAAAAACAAAAAACTTAATGCTCGCCGAGACGTGGAAGGAACTCTTTGAGGGTGAAGGAATTCCTACCCGTATCCTGCCCACCTCCGGCATGCCCATAGGTCAGGAACTTGCCGAATATTCCATCCTGATACCCAAAGATAAAGAGCATGTAATTAAAGAGGTACTGAGGAAACTGTGATGCCATATCAGTTAGCCTGGCTTATTTTTCTGTTACCAGTTTTCTCATTTGTGATAATTTCTTTTTTCGTTAGACCCTTTGTTAAGGCGGGGTCGAAAGTTGCCGGTTATATCACGATTACTGCTATCGGTGGTTCTCTTATCTTATCTCTATGGGCACTGACCGCCGTATTGGCAGCGCCTCATCACGAGATACCGGTGCCTGATATTAGCTGGGTGGTTATTGAGGACGGGGTTACCATTTATCTGGGGCTGATAATGGATTCGCTAACGGCAGTAATGCTCATTGTCGTTACCGTAGTCAGCCTGATGGTGCAGATTTACTCCCAGGGTTACATGCGTGGCGACCCGGGCTATCACCGCTACTACGCCTTTATGTCGTTGTTTACCGCCTCAATGCTGGGTTTGGTCTTAGCCAATAATCTACTTTTCCTCTTTGTCTTCTGGGAGCTGGTTGGCTTATGCTCTTATCTCCTTATCGGCTTCTGGTTTCACCGCCCGGCGGCGGCTGATGCGGCGAAAAAGGCTTTCATTGTTACCCGACTTGGCGACTTCGGCTTCCTGGCGGCAATATTGCTCCTGTTTTTAAATACCGGCACCTTTGATATTGCCGAACTGCATGGTCTGGCTATAGCCGGGGCTCTGGCCGGCACAACTCTTACCTGGGCAGCTATCGGCATCTTTGCCGGTGCCGTCGGCAAGTCAGCCCAGTTCCCGCTCCACGTCTGGCTGCCCGATGCCATGGAGGGCCCGACTCCGGTTAGTGCCCTAATCCATGCCGCTACTATGGTAGCCGCTGGCGTCTTCCTGGTAGCCCGCATGTTTCCCCTCTTTGCACACTCGGTAGAGGCAATGACCACGGTAGCCATCATCGGTGGTGTTACCGCCATTTTTGCCGCTACTATGGGCTTGGTGATGACCGATATTAAGCGGGTCCTGGCTTATTCTACTATCAGCCAGCTAGGCTACATGATGCTGGGGCTGGGGACCGGGGGTGTGGCGATTGGCATCTTCCATCTGTTCAACCATGCCTTCTTCAAGGCACTACTATTCCTCGGGGCAGGCAGTGTCAATCATGCCACCGGGACTTTTGATATGCGTCTGATGGGTGGACTGCGCAAGATGATGCCGTGGACATACGCCACTTTTGTTATTGCTTCGCTGAGTATCGCTGGCATCTGGCCTCTCGCTGGGTTCTGGAGCAAGGATGAGATATTAGCCAGCTCCCTGGCAAGCCAGCCTATCTTGTTTGTTCTGGCCATGATAACGGTGTTTATGACTGCCTTTTACATGTTCCGTGCCGTATTTATGACCTTTGGGGGTGAGTATCACGGGGGGAGTCCAGATGCCCACGGTCATCCCCATGAATCACCCATGGTAATGGTAATGCCTATGGTATTCCTGGCTATCCTGGCAGTGGTTTCCGGTTTCTGGAATGTTACCGGACATTTTGGTGCCTTTATGGGTCACGGCGAGACACGTAGCTTCGCCGAAGGCTTTTTCGGTATTTTAACTCATCCTTTACCCTGGATATCACTAATACTGGCTGGTCTGGGTATTTTATTAGCCTATGTTATGTATGGCACCAGGCAGTTGTCAGCCGAGCGAATCGGCAGTCTCTTCCGACCACTATATACTTTGTTCTACCGGAAATACTGGTTAGACGAACTTTATGAAAATATCATCGTGAGGTTAGCCCTGCTCAACGGCTTTTTTGCCAGCTTGCAGCGATTTGATGAGAGTGGTGTGGACGGGGTGGTAAATGGAGTGGCTAACGGCGCCATAGTCAGTGGCAGAGCTATCCGGCATGCACAGACCGGCCAGCTCCAGTTCTATGGCCTGGTCATGGGGATAGGCGTACTGGCTATTATTCTCTGTTTGTATTTATTCGGTTAAACATTTAAAGGAGTCAGCATAATTGAGCTTTAGCTATCTGACAACCATACTCTTCCTTCCGCTGCTGGGAGCTGTTATCGTTGCTTTTGTACTCGGCGGCCGTCCCCGGGCGATTAAGTGGACGGCTGCCATATTTACCTTTATTCCTCTGGTCTTATCAATCATTCTCTTCATCAGTTTTGACAGGTCTCCATCAGCCGCCGGGTTAATTCAGTTTGAGGAAAAGCTATCGTGGATTGCACCGCTTAACGCCTACTATCATCTGGGTGTGGATGGACTGAGTCTACCCCTGGTCGTACTGACTGCCTTTCTTGGTTTTCTGTCAGTTCTCATCTCCTGGAAGATTGACCTCAGGCCTCGGGAGTATTTTGCCTGGCTCCTGCTCCTGGAAACAAGCATCCTGGGCGTATTTGCTTCCCTCGACCTCCTGCTCTTCTTCATTTTCTGGGAGATAGAAGTCATTCCCATGTATTTCTTAATCAACATCTGGGGGTCGGGCAGAAAAGAATACTCGGCGATAAAGTATGTCGTGTACACTTTATTTGGTAGCGCTTTTATGCTGGCAGGTATCCTCAGCCTGTACTTCACCACTGGTAGTTTAAGCATGGTGGATATTGCCCAGACCGGGCTTGCCCCACTCCGAGCCGCAATTCCGGCAGCAGCCATCTTCTTTCTTATCCTGATTGCCTTTGCCGTTAAGCTGCCTGTAGTTCCACTCCACACCTGGCTGCCTGACGCTCATACTGACGCGCCGACTGCCGTCAGCGTAATGCTGGCCGGGGTGCTGATTAAGATGGGCGGCTACGGGATGATTCGTCTGTGCGTAACCATGTTCCCCGAGGTAGCGAAAGATTACGCGCTCCCCCTGGTAATACTGGCTATAATCGGTGTGCTCTATGGAGCGGCGGTAACCATGAGGCAGACTGACTTCAAGCGGCTGATTGCGTACAGTAGCATCAGCCATATGGGCTATGTGCTTCTGGGTATTTTCGCCCTGAGTCAGGTGAGCCTGGTAGGCGCCAGTTTACAGATGTTCAGCCACGGTCTTGTTACCGGACTGCTCTTTGCTATGGTAGGAGTGGTTATGCACAATACCCACGAGCGCGACCTGCGTAAGCTGGGTGGTCTGGCACGGCAGGTGCCGATTATCGCCGTCGTCTTCTCCATAGCTGGCCTGGCTTCCCTGGGACTGCCTACCACCAGCGGCTTTGCTGCCGAGTTCCTGGTTTTCGTGGGGAGCTTCTCGTCCACTGTCGTCCCCGGAATTCAGGTTTACACTATCCTGGGCGTGCTGGGTGTTGTCCTCACTGCCGGCTATATATTGTGGATGTTACAGCGGGTGTTCTACGGCCCGGTATTGGAGCAATACAATGGCACAGCTGACGCCGATATTCTGGAACGGGTATATATGTTTGCCTTTGTCGCCGTGATTATGCTGGTTGGTATCTATCCGGCAATTCTAACCGATGTTATCAAGCTGGGCATTTCGCCCATAGTGGGTCTATTAGGAAGCTAAAGGAGCAAATTTGAATCTGACACTGTTAATACCAGAGTTGACCCTGGCTGGCTTTGCTATATTAGTAATTCTGCTTGATTTATTCATCAATCAGAAGAGGGCGCTGGTAATAGTCAGCTTGTCTGGACTGGTGATAGCCGGTGGCGTTACTGTAGCTATGTGGGGAGGGAGCTTTCCGCCTATCTTCAACAACATGCTGGCAGTGGATAACTTTGCCCTGTTCTTCAAGCTACTATTTTTAGGAATTGCTTTCCTGGTTATTCTAGCTTCAATAGATTATGTCTCCAAGTTTGCCCGCTTTCAGGGCGAATATTATGCCCTGATACTGCTGTCTACCCTGGGCATGATGCTGATGGCGGCTACTGCCGATTTAATCTCTATTTATATTTCTCTGGAACTGACCAGTATTTCCCTCTATGCTCTGGTTGGTTTTCTCAAAGACAAGAAATCAACTGAAGCCTCACTAAAATACCTGCTGCTGGGGGCTGTCGCCTCGGCGGTACTGCTCTATGGCATGGCACTAATTTTTGGCTTTACCGGCAAAACGCAATTGGGTGAGATTGCTCAGGTTATTCAGGCTATGCCAATGCCAACTCTACTGGCAAGCCCGGCGCTTATTCTGGGTATAGTGCTATTGATTGCTGGCTTCGGTTTCAAGATTGCAGCTGTACCCTTCCAGATGTGGATACCCGATGTTTATGAGGGAGCGCCAACACCGATAACCGCCTATCTCTCTGTAGCCAGCAAGGCAGCCGGCTTTGCTATCATCCTGCGCGTTTTCTTTTCCGCCTTTGGGCTTCCCGAGTGGCTGAGTCTGAACTGGGGGATAATCTTCGCTCTACTGGCAGCGGTTGGCATGACCCTGGGCAATATAGTCGCCATTCCCCAGACCAATATCAAGCGCATGTTAGGTTACTCCAGCATCGCCCAGGCTGGTTACCTCTTGGTAGGACTGGCTACTGTGGGGTTTTCACCGGTTGCCGATATTCTGGGGCGAAGCAGCATTCTCTTCTTCCTGGCTGCCTATGCCTTAACCAATATGGGAGCTTTTATTGCCATTATTGCTATCTCCAATAAGCTCAATAGCGACCTCATTGACGACTACTCCGGTATGGGTAAACGGGCACCACTATTGGCTTTAGCCCTGACACTGTGCCTTATTTCTCTTACTGGCTTACCGCCTGCCGCCGGATTCATGGCAAAGTTCTATATCTTCAGTGCCGCCGTGCAGCATAACCTGCTATGGCTGGTGGTTATTGCCGTGCTCAACAGCGTAATATCAGCTTACTACTATCTCCGTGTGGTGAAGGTAATGTGGCTGGGCGAGGCAGCCTCCAAAGAAAAAGTACCTTCGTCTGGAGCACTGCGCTTGGCTCTATCCCTCTCCTGCCTCGGAGTGTTACTGCTCGGCATTATCCCCGGCTACATAATGAAGCTGGCCCAGCTCGCTGCCAGCATGTTCTCTTTCTAACCGCTCGGCTATAAAATTTAGAATGTATTTACCGCCTTATCCACTTTAAAATTTCTATTCGTTTCTCGCCTTGTTAAAGATATAAGTAAAGTCACTACCAACATAGCCACTGCCCCCAGTAGAAAAGCCAGCGAATAACTGTTCCTGGCATCAAAAATGAGCCCGCCCATAGCCGGACCAATAGCCGCGCCAACTCCGAAACCAATTTCCAGTAGACCAAGTATCACACCGATTCTGTCCAACCCAAAGGTATCACTAACGAGTGCTGCCATGACCGGGCTCATACCACCATAGGCAAAGCCATAAACTAGGGCAAACAGATAGAGCATCCATAAGTCCTGCGCCCATATCAGCCACACCATGGCGCCCGCCTGAAGCAATGCACAGAAAATGGCAGTTACTTTTCTACCTACCCTATCGGAAGCGATACCAGCTAATACTCTGCCGGCAATGGTAGCCCCACCTATCAGACTGAGGACTGTCGCTGCCTCCATAGGCGAAAAATTTATATCCCTGGCATGACGCACCAGATGGGTCATAACTAAGAATATGTTGGAGGCAAAAAGTAACAGGATAAAGATAACAAGCCAGAAACTTCTGGTTCGGAATACTTGCGGTAGTGAAAGACCAGGCAGCCGTATCCCGTCTTCTTCCTCTCCTATATCGTTTGAATCCGATTTTGCTCCGTCAGGTAGCGCTCCGATTTCATAAGGGTCCCTTTTTAATAGTCTAGATAAAGGAATCACAATTACCCAGGCAATTAGTCCCATTACAAAATATGCCGTACGCCAACCGAAGTTAGAAATAAGATAAGTAGCAAACGGTGCCATAAACAATGGTCCCAATCCGGCTCCTGAACTCGTAATGCCCAAAGCCAGTCCCCGTTTTTTATCAAACCATCTGGAGACTACTGACATTGACACTACAAACAAGGCACCGGTTCCCATAGCTAGTAACAGGCTGTAAGTTATAAACAACTGCCACAGGGAGTCGGTCTGGCTGGTCAGTAACAGGCCCAAACCAGCAAATAGACCCATCAAAAGGATAACAATTCTCGGCCCGTATCTGTCTAAAGCCCAGCCAGCCAAAAAAGCACATACGCCGGCAAGGAGCATATTGACAGACGAGACCACTGAGGTTTCGGCTCGATTTAAGTGGAATGCACTCTCTATAGATTCAAAGAACACACCAAAAGAAAAGTGTATGCCGTAAAGGGTGATGCCAACAATAAGGAAAGTTCCTACCACCACCCAACCGTAAAATAGTCTATCTTTAAGTCTTAGAGGTGATAGCAATAATATATCCTCCTAACTGGCAGGCAAAAAAAGCCGGCTGAGTTCTGTTAAAGAGTAGAGCCTGAGACTATCAGTATAGTCTTTGATGCAGTCATTTCTGCACCCGAATCAACCAATTATAGGTGATATTACTTATAATGAGCAACAAGGTTTCTTCTTCCATTTGACTCATGGTATATAATGAAATTAGGTGTTCATCGTTAGAAATCTTTACTAACAGTGCCCAAAAAGGAGGCGAAAATGCCATTCGATTGGACATGTCCGTTCTTTCCAAATTTACTCCTGCTGTGGCTGGTAATACCTCTGGTTGCCGTTTGGTCAATGGCATGGAAGGGTATAGCTCTGTGGCGAGCAGGCAGAAATGACCATCTTGCCTGGTTCATAGTCTTGTTCATAGTCAATACCTTGGGCATATTGCCAATAATATACATCTTTGCTTTTAGCCGAAAAAAGGAGTAATATCTTCCTTTCTGAAAGTAAGGTGGTAGCTAATGAATAGAACCAGGGGCTTCGTCAATCTGAACCGGTTTAAGTCGGGCAGGGCGATAAAGCGACTTAAGAGGGCTCCAGACAAGAGTAAAGTGAAGTGGCAGAGAGAAAATAAGAAATAAGCTGGATTTATGGCATCATATCAGCTTGGATGAAGTTTTATTACTACTTAATTTTAATGCATTTTAGCTTCTGTGGCTATTGACATTACGGAAAGAATAGTTTATTCTTCCTACTAATCCTATAATAAAGAATAAAAGGAGGTAAGTAATGCAAGCATATTGTGTGAAGTGCCGTGCCAAAAGGGAAATGAAGGATGCTAAAAGCATAGTTATGAAGAACAAGAAGCCGGCAACTCAGGGAGTATGTCCCGTGTGTGGGACTAAGATGTTCAGGATAGGGAAGAGTTAAAGCTGATTTGCAGGCACCGTATTATTGCTTATTGAAGAGGCTGGATATTTGAGAGAAGAAATATCCAGCCTCTCTACTATTCATCACTCATTGTTAAGCCCTCTTTTCCACCTGACTTCTTACCTCAGCCACTTCCATTGATAATATATCATTCCACTTGGGAATCAATATACGTTATTGACAAACTAAGAAACTCCTAGTAAACTATGTTATGCAGAAACTATGGTAGTGGATTTTTACAAATATACAAGGGAACTCCTAGAGGCGAGTGAAAAGGTTTTAGAACCACTCAAGAGATTGGGTGGTTCTATATTTATTAAGAGCGACGTACAGAGTAATGGGAAGCGTATTTGTTTCAAAGGAGGTGTAAATGGCTAGGTTATTTGAATTTCAGGGAAAAGGGTTTCTCAAAGAGGCTGGAATTACGATTCCAACCGGGGAAGTTGCCTCTACAGCCAAGGAGGCTCGTGAAATTGCTGCCAAAATAGGGAGACCAGTTGCGGTAAAGGCACAGGTCTGGGTTGGCGGACGCGGCAAAGCAGGTGGGATAAAGCTGGCCGATACGCCAGAAGAGGCAGAAAAGGTAGCCGGCGCTATTTTAGGCATGGAAATAAAAGGCTTTCCGGTTCGGAAGGTGCTGGTAGAGGAGAAACTGGATATCGGTAAAGAATATTATGTCGGTGTAATTCCTGACGCCTCATGGACCAGCTGGTGCCCGGTAGTGATGTTCAGTCCTGAGGGCGGGATGGATATAGAACAGGTTCCCGAGGATAAAATTTTCCGGGCCAAGGTTGATTACCAGAAAGGGTTTCCTATCTACGAAGCCATTGACTTGGCGGTCAGTGCTGGCGTTCCGAATGAGCTATTGAGGAATATGTCAGCGGTGATTTCTAGAGTTGTGGAGGCATTCAAAAAGAAGGACTGCAATATCCTTGAAATCAATCCTCTGGTGGTGACCAAAGATGGTAAGGTCATTGCTGGGGACTGCCGGATGGCAGTCGATGACAGCTCAACCTTCCGCCATCCCGAGATGGGAGTTGCCATCCCCCGTGAATTTCCCTGGGAACCCACTGATTACGACACGATGGGCTGGGGGATTGAGGAAACCGACTTCCGTGGCTCCGGGTTTGTCATGAAGATGACGCTGGATGAAACAAGCCCCGGTTACATTGGCTTCCACGCTATTGGTGGTGGTGCTGCCATGATTGGTATTGATGCGTTGAGCCGGGTGGGGCTTAAAGCGGCAAATTTTGCCGATACCAGCGGTAACCCTGTAGCGTCCAAGATTTACCGGGTGGCTAAGGTGGTCTTATCCCAGCCCCATATTGAGGGCTACCTGTTGGCCGGTTTCCTGATTGCCAATCAGGAGCAGTGGCATCATGCTCATGCCATTGTTAAAGTCCTGAGAGAGGAACTCCCCAAGAGGCCGGGTTTCCCCTGCGTACTTCTATTAGCCGGGAACAAAGAAGAGGAATCTCTGCAGATAGTCAAAGAGGGGCTTAAGGGTTTGCCTGGACGTATTGAAATTTACGGAAGTGAACATGTGGAGGATAGCGATTTCATCGGCAATAGGATGAAGGCGCTGGTGGAAGAATACCGCAAGGAAAAAGGAAAGTAAGGGAGGGTATAAGCGAATGGATTTTGAGGAAGCAACCATCAAAGTAACCATTGATACCAGCAAATGTCCAGAGTGTACCACCAAAGCCTGCGTTGAGGCCTGCAAGGTTTACGATAGAGGGATTCTACAGTTAGATGGAGAGATACCTTCGGTCAGCCATATCAGCCCAGAAGAGATTAAGCGGAAGGGCACCGAGTGCCTGGCCTGTGAGTTTGCCTGTCAGCAGCGTGGTAAGAGTGCCATTCATATTGATGTCCCAATCAAGGGCCTGGACGAGTATTTAAAGAAACGCGGTTTAAAATAGGGGGTAAAATGTCGATTCTCATTGATGAAAAGACCAGGGTAATTGTTCAGGGAATAACCGGACGGGAAGGTTCGCTTCGCACCAAGTATATGAAGGGTTACGGCACCAAACTGGTGGCTGGTACCTCTCCCGGGCGGAGGGGGGAGGAGGTGGAAGGAGTTCCCGTCTATAATACCGTTAAAGAAGCTATAAAAGAACAGGGCTTAATAGATATGAGTGTTACCTTTATCCCGGGTCCGGCACTGAAAACGGCGGTACTGGAGGCTATTGATGCCGGCATCAAGAAAATTGTCTGCCCGGTAGAGAGGGTGCCTCTCCATGATATCCTGTATATGGTTTCAGTGGCCAAGAAGGAAGGCGTCACCTTAGTCGGGCCGGGCTCAATTGGTGTGGTGAGTCCAGGGAAAGCAGTGGCTGGATGGTTGGGGGGTAATGTGGAATGGGCAAGTAAACTGTTTCTGGCAGGTCCGATTGGAGTTTTATCCCGCAGCGGCGGAGAGTCGGGAACAGTGCCTTGGGTTCTAAAGAACGGCGGTCTTGGTGTGAGCACCGCCGTTCATACCGGTACCGAACCCGTTCTGGGCACATCGTTTGCTGACTTCCTGCTTATGTTTGAGAAGGATGAACAGACTCTTGGTGTGGCTGCTTTTGGTGAGATTGGTGGCAGTCAGGAAGAGGAGTGCGCCGAGGTTATCAAAGCCGGTAAATTTACCAAACCTTTCGTCATCTATATTGCCGGTGCCGCGGCGCCTGAAGGCCAGCGCTTCTCCCACGCTTCTGCTATAGTGGAGCGAGGACGTGGCTCGGTGGCGGGCAAAGTAAAAGCCCTTCGTGAAGCCGGGGCTTATCCGGTGGAAACACCTAAAGAAATCGTCCCTACACTTAAGAAAGCCCTGAAGTTATAGAAAGTGTGCTGATATATAGAGTTGTTGTAGTGAGGTTCTTTTCACTGGTAGTTAAAAATTTAAATTTATAGGAGGTGTAGAAAAATGCCAGTAATGCGTTCCGTGTTTTATGTTCCCGGAAATAGGGAGGACTTGATTGCCAAGATTCCGAAGATACCGGCAGATATCATTACTTTTGACCTTGAAGATTCCGTGCCCCCGGCAGAGAAACAAAAAGCTCGAGAGTTGAGTCATGCCAATCTCCTCATGGCGGCAGATACCGGTGCCGATGTTTATGCTCGTCTCAACAACTGGGAAACGGGTATGACCAATGATGATTGTGAAGCGATTGTTGACAAGGGGCTTTCCGGTGTTTGCCTGGCTAAGTGTGGAGGCCCGGACCATGTAAAGCGCCTGGCTTGGAAGCTGGAGGAAATGGAAAAGAAGAGAGGGCTGGAGGTAGGCAGCATAAAAATTCAGCTATTGATTGAGACTGCCAGAGGCATGATGAATGTTTATGAATCGGCTCTGGCAAGTGAAAGGGTTGGTTCGCTGATTTTTGGGGCGGTGGATTATACCACGGATATGAGGGTTACACTGAATCAGCCGATAGGTGAGGAACAAAAATGGGCCAGGGCGCGCATGGCCTGCGCCGCTAGAGCTGCCGGTATTATAGCTATTGACTGCCCCTATGTAGCCTTCAAAGACACTGAGGGCTTTGAGGAGGATACACGCTACGGTCGGCAGTTAGGCTTTGAGGGAAGAATGCTGATTCATCCAAGCCAGATTGAGCCTTCTCACAGGATTTACACTCCGGCACCGGAGAGAGTAGAGTGGGCCAGAGAAATTAAACAAGTGTTTGAAGAAGAAGGAATCGCCAAGGGGTCGGCAGCAGTGACTTACAAAGGCAAGATGGTGGATACGCCTGTTTACATTGGGGCCCTGAAAATCCTTGAAACTCAGGCGGAGATTGAAGTCAAGGAAAAGAAGAGAGCAGCACAGTAAGGCTAAGACGTAACCTCTAAAAAGGCGGGGGCATTTGCCCCGCCTTTTTATTTGAAATTTCGTATGACGATGTGTCTCACCCTGATATTTCTCATTTCCCCAGATTTCATAATATTTCCGCCACTTATTTAGAAACTACCTGACTTTTCACTCAACTTGCACACTTGTCACATGCACAACTGTCAAGAATAATGACTTCTCACTCAACATAGCCTTACCATTACCACAGATATTTAATTTTTTATTGACAATAGTCCACACTTATGCCAAAAGAGCTTGACATTCTGCTCCATATAGTCCATAATTGTGCCAAAAGGATTTGACCTTTTACTCAACATCCTTATGTAGAGACGCAAGATGGAAACCCAGGAGTTTGGAGCAAGATTAAGAGAGTTACGAATTCGGGCTCGCCTGACCCAGCGTGAGCTTGCTGATAATGTTAATGTTGACTTTACTTACCTTAGCAAAATTGAAAACGGAGTATTACCACCTCCCAGCGAGAGGGTAATACTGCGACTGGCTGAGGTCTTAAATGCCGACAAAGATGAGTTCATCACTCTAGCCGGCAGAATCCCATCTGACATAGCCCAAATACTGAAGAACCGAAAGGCATTACAACTCTTAAGGTCGGAACGCACTCAGAAAAAAATCAGGGCTCCGAGTGAAAAGGAGAGAGCTGTTCATCTATTGGAGGATTTTAAAACCCTGTCCAAAGCGGTAACACCAAGAATTAAATATAAGAACTTTGCCAGGGTAGCAATAGCAGTTATTCTGGTAGCAGCTATCGGCACCTCATTGTGGTATGCCTCACCGACCAAGGCGCTCGATATAACCTTCCCGTCTCTTCCATCCGGAACCGTTGGCAGTACCCACTCCTTCCAGGT
>JAUVXN010000064.1 GCA_030603605.1 Dehalococcoidales bacterium
CCGTCTTCGGTGTGGTAAAATGAGCCAGAAGTAGGAGGGGTAAACTTTGCTGTATATCCTGTATGGTGAGGATGATTTTTCCCTTCGCCAGTCACTTGAGCAAATAGAGACAAGTATAGGTGACCCGACCGCCCTGGCCACTAATACCACTGTCCTCGATGGCCAACAGTTGACTGTAGACCAGTTAAGAGCCGTCTGTGAGACAATACCCTTTCTGGCGGAGAAACGCCTGGTCATCGTTCACGGACTACTGGGGCGCTTTGAAGTCAAGGTTAAATCAGGCAGGCAGAGAAAAAGCACCAGTGCTACTAACCAAAGCGGGTATCAGGAATTAGGCGAATATATCGGTAAGATACCTGAGAGCACGATATTGGTCTTAATAGACGGTAAGATAGCCAGCAAGAATCCTCTATTCGGTAAGCTTTCTACCAGGGCAAGGGTAAAGTCCTTTCCTCTACTGAAGCGTGATAGACTGCATCAGTGGATTCAAAAGCGAGTGGACGAGAAGAGTGCCAGCATGTCTTCACAGGCAGTAGGCTTACTGGCTAGATTTGTCGGCGGCAATCTATGGATTATGGCAAATGAAATTGATAAGCTAGCCCTGTTCGCTTCAGGCCGTCGTATTGAGGAGGAGGATGTTAAGCTGGTGGTAAGCTATGCTCAGGAAGCCAGTGTTTTTGCCATGGTTGATGCTATCCTTGAGTTTAGAGCCGGGGTAGGCGAGCAACTACTACAACAGTTGCTGCAACGGGGAGCAGCTCCAGCCTATCTTCTGGTTATGCTATCGCGGCAGGTCCGGATGATAGTCCGGGTAAAGGAACTGAGAAGCCAGAGAAAATCCGAAATGGAGATTCAGGACAGGCTGGGTTTGACCTCAGAGTTTGCTTTGCGTAAGACATCAGAGCAGGCTAATAGGTATTCTCTGGCTCGGCTTAAAGAAGTATATCATAGACTTCTGGAGGCTGACCTCTCTATTAAGACAGGGAGATATGATGCTGAACTCGCCCTCAATATCCTCATTGCCGAGCTGTGCCAAAAGCAAAAGCTAGAGATTGCCAGATAAAACCTAAAGGGGGTGAGGTTAATAAGCAATCTTAAGTGTAGTCGGCCGGTCTTAGCCATAGACCTGGGTGGCACCAAAATAATTACCGCTATTTTACATAACGGTCAGGTAATAGCTGAAGAACGCTGCCTTACCCTGGCTGATGAGGGACCACCGTCGGTGATTAACCGGCTACTCTCCTCTGTAGATTATATTCTCAGCCGGAATAAAATAGACCCGTCTCAACTGGACAGCATAAGCCTTGCTGTCGCTGGAGCTATAGATTTGGAGAGGGGCTTGGTTACCTCATCCCCCCACCTCCCCGGCTGGCATGATGTGCCGCTTAGAGACATGGTAAAGGAAAAGTATAAGGTAAATACTTTTCTGCTCAATGATGCCAGTGCTGCCGCCTTGGGGGAGCATCGCTTTGGCGTCGGCAGAGAGGTGGCTAATCTCATTTTGCTTACCGTAGGCACGGGCATCGGCGGTGGCATTATTATCAATGGCAGGTTATATAACGGCCCGTGTGGTAGTGCTGGAGAGATAGGTCATATGACCATTGATGTCAACGGGCAAAGCTGCAAATGCGGCAATATAGGTTGTCTGGAGACACTGGCCTCAGGCACGGCAATGACTAGAGAGGCGAAGAGACTTGTTAATCAAGGAGAGAGTTCTTCTCTGGTTGAGCTTGTGGCTGGTAACATAGAAGACATTACTGCCGAAAAGATTGGTGTTGCTGCCCGTAGTGGAGATGCGCTGTCCTTGGGCGTTATTGCCGGGGTGGGGACATACCTGGGGGTGGGTATGGTAAACCTGGTTAATATCTTTAACCCGGAGATGATTGTTGTTGGCGGTGCCGTGGCAAATCTCGGCGACCTTTTGCTTGACCCGGCCCGGCAGGTGGTAAAGGAAAGAGCTTTCCGGCTATCAGCTCAGTCGGTGCGCATAGTTCCTGCCCGGCTTGGTGAAGAGGCTGGAGTCTACGGCGCCACTGCCTTCGCTCTGGAGCAACCACGGTAACCACACGCCCAGGGGTTCATCTCTATTTCAGGGCAAGCCCCCCTTCTATAAATAAATCCCCCTCTCCTTATCAAGGAGAAGGGGACCCCGGTCCTTCGGCTGAAGGACTCTTCGAGGGGTGAGGTCACCTAATAAAAACTATAGAGGTCAGGGGGTTTCTGAAAAGTTCCTTACCACCTCTCGTTGACAGCTAACCTCTCTTACCCTAAAATGAGATATTAATGTTACCATTACTCTACAAGCAGGGAGTCATAAATGACCAGCGATGAACTCAGAACAGCCTATTTGAAATTCTTTGAGGAAAAAGGACATAAAATTGTTCCCGGTTCCTCCCTTATCCCTAAGGGTGACCCTACTTTGCTGCTCACCAGCGCCGGCATGGTGCAGTTTAAGTCTTATTTCCTGGGTGAAGAGGTGCCACCTAACCCTCGTCTGGTAACATGTCAGAAGTGTTTTCGCACTACTGATATTGAGGAGGTAGGTAACCATAAACACCTTACCTTTTTTGAGATGCTGGGTAACTTTAGTGTTGGCGACTATTTTAAGAAAGAAGCTATTGCCTGGGCGTGGGAGTTTGCTACCCAATGGTTGAAACTTTCCCCAGAACGCCTGTGGGCAACTATCTATCTTGATGATGACGAGTCTTTCGGCTACTGGCGAGAAACAGGTGTTCCTGAGCAAAAAATACTGAGATTTGGTGAGGAGGATAACTTCTGGGGTCCGGCCGGTGATTCTGGACCCTGTGGGCCCTGCAGCGAAATTCACTATGACCTCGGGGAGGAGGTCGGTTGTGGCAAGCCTTCCTGTGCCCCGAATTGCGAGTGTGGTCGTTTTTCTGAAATCTGGAACTTGGTATTCACTCAGTATAATCAGGATGAAGAGGGACGGCGCACTCCGCTACCAAAACCCAATATTGATACCGGCATGGGACTGGAGAGAACTGCAGCTGTGTTGGCCGGCAAAACTTCCATCTACGAAACCGAGTTGTTTATCCCGCTGCTGGATAATATCTCCGAGTATATAGGGAAAAAGTATGGCTCCGATGATGACTCTGATAGGGCAATGCGGATAGTTGTTGAGCATGGGCGTGGCATTACTTTTCTTATCGCCGATGGCGTCATGCCTAGTAACGAGGGGCGGGGTTATGTCTTGCGTCGCCTGCTGCGCCGGGCGGCACTCTTTGGCAGAAGGTTGGGACTGGATAGACCGTTTCTGGCGGAAACGGCTAAGACTACTATTGAACAGATGGGGCATATTTATCCCGAAATAAGCCAGAGGCAGGATTTTATCCTTAAGGTAATTGAACTTGAGGAATCACGATTTGAGGAGACGCTCAGCACTGGCTTGGAAGTTATGGAGGGTATTATGGCTGGGCGGGAAACAATCCGGGCAGGAGAGATTTCAGGAGTTGATGCTTTTAGGTTATACGATACCTATGGCTTCCCCGTAGAGCTTACTAACGAGATTGCTCGTGGACGAGGCATTTCCGTCGATTTAGAAGGTTTTAACCAGGAGATGGAGAAACAGCGGGCAAGGGCCAGGAAGGCTGAATTAGTCGCCTCGGGCAAGGGAACTGTGTTTAAGGGAGCCGGCGTGGTGCGTTCTTATGAAACTACTCCTTTTGTCGGCTATCATAGCCTCAAGCACAGGTCAGTTATTATCGACCTCCTGGTTGACGGCGTATTTGCAGAGTCGATATCTCAGGGGCAAACGGCAAACCTCGTCCTGGAAACCACCCCCTTTTACGGGGAAATGGGCGGACAGGCGGGTGATATCGGTCAAATACGTAGCCAATCCGGGAAATTCTCAGTTACTAATACTATTCGAGTCCCACCGGATATCATTGTCCATCAGGGACGTGTTACCAAGGGCAGTTTCACGATGGGCGATGAAGTGGAAGCTGAGGTGGATGGGGAACGGCGTCTTGACATTGCCCGCAATCATACCGCCACCCATTTACTTCAATTTGCTCTCCGTCAGGTTTTGGGTGAGCATGTCCAGCAGAGGGGTTCACTGGTGGCACCTGACCAGTTCCGGTTTGACTTTTCTCACCTGGTCGCCATGATGCCGGAGGAAATAGAGAAAGTGCAGCATATTGTCAATGAGAAAATCCGCCAGAACCTGCCTGTTTATGACGAGGAAATACCATATAAGGAGGCGATAGCAGAAGGTGCCATCGCCCTTTTTGACGAAAAGTACGGTGACGTGGTTCGGGTGCTGAAAATTGGCAAGCCGCCGTTCAGCACCGAGCTTTGCGGCGGCACTCATGTCAGTTCAACCGGGGAGATAGGCTATTTTCACATTATTAGTGAAAGCAGCATTGGTGCCGGGCTGCGCCGCATTGAAGCTGTTACCGGTAGAGGTGCCGAGGCATCTATTGAACAGCGCTTATCCAGCTTGGATAAAATCGCTCAATCTCTGGATGCTAAACCGGATGATGTTCTGGATAAAGCACATAATCTATCTACCGAACTGAAGAACGAGCGCCGTCAGAGGCTGGCTCTGGAGAGTGAACTGGCGAGAATAAGAGCTGAATCTTTACTGGGTCAAGCCGGGGTGGTAAAAGGGATAACCGTGCTGGTAGCTAGGGTTCCTTCTTCTCGACTGGAGATTCTGCGGGAGATGAGCGATCTTATCCGGGATAAACTTAAAAGTGCGGTGGTAATTCTGGGTACAATTTATGAAGATAGGCCCGTTTTTCTGGCCGCAGTAACTTCAGACCTGGTTGCCAGAGGCTATAATGCCGGAGAAATAGTAAAGCAAGTAGCCAGGGTAACCGGCGGTAGCGGTGGCGGTAAGCCGAGTTTAGCTCAGGCGGGTGGTAAGTATAAGGATAAACTGGATGAAGCCCTTCGCCTGGCAAAAACCCTGATTTAGAAATAACTTATAGGGAGTTTTAGAGGGACGAAGTCCCTCTAACATAACCCCTCCCCCTCTCCTTTGAAGTAGATTAAACTAAAGGGGGTGAGGTTGATAGGGAATCCCACCCGCTTGGGAGGTTTATAACGCGTAGCCTGGGACTTGATATCGGCGATAAGAGGATTGGCGTCGCTCTCAGCGACCCACTGGGCATACTGGCTAGCCCGCTGACCATTATCAACTGCAGGGATGACCAGGCAGACATAGAGACTATTATTAACATTGTTAGCCAGAACCAGGTCGGGCAAATTATAGTAGGTCTGCCGCTTTCTATGAGTAGTGGCAGTGTAGGCAAGCAAGCTGAGAAGGTAAAAGCCTTTATCCGGGAGCTGTGTAACCACACCGAAGTCCCTGTGGATTTCAGGGACGAACGTTTATCAACGGCATCGGCCAAACGCCTGATGCAAACTGTTCGGAAGACCGGCAGGAAGCCCGAGAGAAAGACCAGACACGACGCTGTGGCGGCAGCACTCATCCTGCAGGGTTATCTGGACGAAGCGCACCCTTAGAGATTGTTCGCTGACCTCACCCCCTTGGATTTTATTATTTGGTGCCCCACCCTCTAAGACTCCCTGTAAACATATTTAGAGGCTTCGCCTCTCCTTGCTCTGGGTTGGTAACATGGGGGTGTTTAAGAGGGGTGAGGTTACCATATATCCTGATATAAATGGTGAAGGGTTGCTAGACAATTTCATCCTCAGGACTTGACAAACGTGACTATAGTTGTTATAATTGCGTTGATAAAGTAATATTTACTGAACATTATGACACCACTGGATAACTATTTTAATGTGATAGAAGCCAGTCGCCGTCTTAAGATTCATTCAGAGACGGTAAAGCGGCTGTGCCGGCAGGGAGATTTGCCAGCCGTCAAGATTCATAATACCTGGCTTATCAGTGGAGATATTCTTGATAATTTTGCCGGAACCTATAGCCCCAATCGTGGCGCCAGAAAAAAACTGATAAAGTAGAAGGAGAGTCGGAGGGTATCACTCTATAAATAAAGAGACCGGATTAGCCAATGAAATACGGTAAAATATTCCGCATACTGGTAATAGCTCTTATCCTGTCCCTTTTGCCGGTGGTCGTACCCAGCACGCCGGTTATGGCGGCGCCGGCAATTGCCGTGTCGCCTACCTCTGGCGCAATAGGGACAGTGGTTACGGTAACCGGAACAAACTTTGACTCATATATAGGTGATGATATATTTATATTCTTTGATAGTGTAGAAATCGCTAAGGTCGTTACCGGGACAGGTAGTTTTAGCTTTAATTTCAATATTCCCGATGATGCTGAACCCGGCGGGCACTGGATCAGGGTTAAGAGTGAACTTGGCGCTATATTAGCCAAGAGCCTGTTTGCTGTAACGGAAACTAAAATCGGGCTAGACACCAAAGCCGGGGTTGTTGGCACTGAGGTGACGATTCTTGGTAGAGGTTTTTATGTCGATAAGATGGTAACTTTCTACTATCACAACAGGACCAGGGAAAAACTGGGCACTGAAGTTGCTACTTCTGCCGGCGAGTTCAGTTACAGTTTCATCATTCCTGAAAGCGTCGCCGGTGAACATAAGATTACCGCCGAGAATGCGGAGGATAACTCCGCTGAAGCTGAGTTTGAGGTAATTCCTTCGGCTACCCTTAATTCAAGCTCGGGAGCCATAGGTGATATACTGGTCATTAAGGGCACCGGCTTTGGCTATAGAAACGTGGTCGTCATATACTTCAAGAATACTTTGGTATCTTATGCTAAAACTAATGAATCCGGCAATTTTGAAGTTGCCTTTAATGTGCCAGCAATGGTGCCCGACACCTACGCTGTGAAGGCGGAGGATGCTGACGGGAATATAGACGAAGTAGAGTTTACCATCGCTGCCGGCGCCAGCCTCAGCAAAACCGTAGGGAGTATTGGCACGGAGCTCACCGTCAGTGCTACCGGCTTTAAGGTTGGGGGGGCGGTAGCCATCAAGTATGATGAGATGGAAATCGCTACAATTAATGCTGATAGAAACGGAGCTTTCCGGGTTACCTTCGAAGTCCCCGCTAGCAAGTTTGGAAACCATACCATAACCGTCAGTGATGGCGTCAGCACCAAGCAACTTGTCTTTGC
>JAUVXN010000094.1 GCA_030603605.1 Dehalococcoidales bacterium
TGACCCTAATGAAGACTGGTGTAACGTCGAGAGGACAACCCCAGCGATTACCAAGGGAATTTGGATTGCCCGGATGATACTCAAAGGAACGTGCCAATTTAACCGCTCGAATATTGCCGGGCTGAACTCGAGGGCCAGCACTGCGGTATATGCCATCACGCACACCGCCACCTCAAACAGGGGGGAATGGATATTCCAGTAAATGATGGCGTGCCAGATGTACCAGGGTTGTCCCAAGTCTACCAACAGGGCAAGGACCACCAGTTGATAGCCCAGGAATGCAGTCAGCACCGCTGGCCTCACCACCGGATAGTACTTTTTTCGGTTAAAGATGTAGACCGCCCCCGCCAGGGTGAATCCCCCGGCGGCTAAGGCAACACCACAGTACAGGTCAAAGCTGATCCACAGCCCCCAGGGACGGCCGTCGCTCAGGTTAGTGACCGCTCCGAGCCCGTTGACGTAGCGAAGAATTATCACCGGGAGAGTAAGGATGGCCAAGGCGCTCAGGATTAAGGTGCCGATAGGGAATGAACGTCTCTCTTGTCTCATTTCGGCACCTCTTCTTTTTCCTCTTCTTCATCGGCTTTTGCTTGGCTCATCTTTTGCCGACGTTGGATGAGCCAATAGACACTGGCCATAGCTGCTGCCACGCCCACCAGTACCGGCGGAACGGCGCTCATGGCGCGTTCCACATCGACGGTCACCGGCTCGGAGCCAAGAGTAGGTAACCCCAGTTTCTCGAAGGGTACGGGAGAGAGATACAGCCAAGAGGTACCTCCCACCTCCTTCTCCCCATAGATGTGGTTTACATATTTATGCGGTTGGGCCGCGATGCGCTCCCGAGCCTCGGTAATGAGCTCTTCACGTTCACCTAACTTGAGGGCCCCGGTCGGGCAGGTCTTGACGCACGCTGGTTCTAGACCCGCATCTAATCGGTCTGCGCAAAACGTGCACTTGCGAATCCATGGTAGAGGTTCATCCCACTCAAAGGTCGGCACGCCAAAGGGACAGGCTACCATGCAATAGCGGCAGCCGAAGCATTTGCTGTCGTCGTAGACCACCGGCCCGTCTGCCGTCTTCTCTAAAGCACCTACCGGACAGGCTGCTACGCAGGCTGGATACTCGCAGTGCATACACTGAAGCTTGGTAAAAACCCAGTGTAACTTGCCAGCATCTTCTAGCTCCGTGAAGCGTATCTTAGTCCAGGTGCGGGCGGATAATTGCGGCGGATTTTCATAACTACCGAGGTTAACTGACTTTACACCATTTTCTTCGATAGGTATAAACTCGTCATTCTCATTCCATTGCTTGCAGGCTGCCTGACATCCTCTGCATCCTATGCATTTATTAGCGTCACAAAGTACCGCTTTAGTCATCTTCCTCCTCATAATTGGGGCTAATACCTTCTCCCTTCACTAGATAATTAGCCCAACTGATATCTCTACTTTTTTATTTCTTCCCGTTGCTACATCAGTGTCGCTGCTACTTAGTTTTGACTGCTACCCTGACATCCTTCTCACGAGCAGTTCGCCTCTCCCGGGCGTCCTTGATGGCCGCGTAGATACCACCAATGTTTATGTACCAGATGAGTGCTACCGGGATAAGCATGATAGGTATTGCCAGGACTAATGCCAGTATAACTTGCCATTCCATTTTGCTCCCTCCTTTCACGTTTATCGTTCCTCTACCCTTCTTCTTACCTCCACTCTCAGCTTACTACTCTGCTGGCGAGGCTAACTTCCGTCGTAATACCCATTTTTAACCTCCGAAAATACTTAAACCGCCCGCCCTGACATTGCTCTTTACACTTATTTGTAGCTGTTTAGAATTAGGTAATTATGCCTACCCACACCAGTGGCACAACTGCGCACATATTGAGCTTGTTGCTAAGTTGAGACACTAGCCAAAAAGGGGTATGATAAAGATAGCTGGTCAAGGAGAAGTGTCACTTGGGCAGGATCAAGATTTTAATTGCTGACGACCATGCCGTAGTTAGGGAAGGCACCCGCCAGATTTTAGAGCAGGAGCCGGATTTAGAAGTGGTTGGTGAGGCTGCCGATGGGGAAGAAGCAGTGAGGTTAGCTGGCAACTCTAAGCCGGATGTTGCCATCATTGACATCGCCATGCCCAAACTTGATGGCATCGAGGCCACTAAGCGGATTAAGATGCTTTATCCTGCCATAACGGTGTTGATACTTACCGCCTATGACGATGACCAATTCGTTTTCAGTCTTTTGGAAGCCGGGGCGGCTGGCTACCTGCTGAAAAGTGTTCGAGGCCGCGAACTCATTGATGCTGTGCGGCAGGTATATGCTGGAGAATCGGTCCTTCACCCGGTAATTGCCCGCAAGGTGCTAAACCGTTTTGTGCCCACTTCGGGTAAGCCGACAAGACAAGCGCCGCCAGAGGTTCTGAGCGAGCGAGAGATGGACGTTCTCAAATTGGCGACCCGAGGCTTGAGCAATCAGGATATCGCCAACGAGCTTTGTCTCAGTTTACGTACTGTTCAAGCTCACCTTGGCCACATCTTTAATAAACTGCGGGTCAGCTCACGGACTGAAGCCGTGGTGCGTGCCTTAAAAGAGGGCTGGGTTACTCTTGACGATGTACCCTGAAAATTAGCACTTTGTAGGATACTCGAGGTATAGATATGGTACACTATTTGTCGGTAAGCCGGCTGACAAAGGTAACTCGTAGACCAGGTTTTTGGCTTATCCTCGTCTTGCTCGTGCTTATCACGTTCCCCCACTATCATGAATTACTGAAGCTTCCGCCGTTCTTCATACCCATAATGACCGACCTCGGCTTAACCCGGCATGCCTTTGAGAGAATCCTCTATCTGGCACCTATCGTCTTAGCTGGCTTCCTGTTTGGCTGGAGAGGAGCTTTCCTCACTTCATTAGCGGCTATTGCCTTAATGTTACCCCGAGTCATCTTTATTTCGCTCTACCCAACAGATGCTCTTGTTGAAACCATTGCCGTTTTCATCGCTGGCAATATATTAGCCGTCAGCTTTGCCTCGCTCCGCAAGGAGCGAGAGTACCGTACCCGGCTGGAAGTAGCTCATCAGGAGCTACAGACATCTGAAGAGAGATATCGGCAGCTATTTGAGAACGCCAATGATGCTATCTGGCTCCATGACCTGGACGGCAATTTTATAACTGCTAATAAGGCGGCCGAGAAACTTAGTGGCTACAGCGTAGAGGAACTGTCTACAATGAATGTGAGGAGTTTTCTATCTGACAAAAGTCTCAATCTAGCTCACCAAATTCGGAGCAAGTTGCTGAAAAACGAACCAATGGAACAACCCTATGAGCAATGTCTAATCAGGAAGGACGGAAACGAGGCAGTTGTCCAATTGGCAACCAGTTTGGTCCTTAACAAAGATGAACCGGTAGCGTTTCAACATATTGCCAGGGATATTACTGAGCAAAAACGAATGCAGGAGAACCTCCGTTTCTACTTGCACCAAGTTACTAAGGCTCAGGAAGAGGAAAGAAAGCGCATTTCCCATGAGCTACACGATGAAACTACCCAGGCTCTGGTTGTGCTTTCCCGTCAGTTAGACACTCTCGCTTCTGTTGATAAGGAGCTGCCAGAGGACGGTCGCCTTCGCCTAGAGGCACTGCGGCAGCAGGTTAACAACATAATGCAGAGTGTGCGCCGTTTAAGCCAGGACTTACGTCCAGCCGCATTGGATAGCCTCGGACTGTTACCAGCGCTGGAGTGGCTGGCCTCTGATGTTGCAGAATACTCAAAAATAGCGACAAGGGTCAATGTACTTGGTACCGAACGCCGTCTCCCTGAAGAAATAGAGCTAGTACTTTTCCGCATTACTCAGGAAGCAATGAGAAATGTGTGGCGTCATTCTCAAGCAACTAGAGCTGAGATTAAAGTGGAGTTCGACGAGAGTAAAACAAGAATAACCGTTAGCGACAATGGCAAAGGATTCAAGTTTCCCGAAACAATAGAGGACCTAGCGAGGGATGGCAAACTTGGCTTGGCTGGGATGCAAGAGCGCGCCCGGTTAGTCGGTGGCACTATAACGATACAATCTGAACTAGGTAGAGGGTCAAGCATAACCATAGATGTACCAGCATAGTTGGTCACGCGGTACGCTATGTTGCATTATTTCATGGCATATTGGGAATAAGAATGTAACAACAGCTTGTTTTGTTAGCTCCTTGAACAAAATGACGGAAGGTTAGGTGCGGTCCTCTAAAATCGGAAGGGCTGTAGTCCATTTTTAGGGTGGGGGTCTCTCCTCTGTGGGTGCCTGTTTCTAGTGTTACTAGACAAAATCAAAGCTAGGTTGCTGGAGATGCCTTCCACTTGGCCATAACAGGCGCATTGTAGCAAAAATCTGGGCGGTTTCTTGGCACGGTGAATGTGTATTCTACTTTTCTTTTAAGAGGGGCTTCGCCTCTCTTTTTGGTTACCCCGGTATGCCCTTCCCCTTATTGACACTGGGGTTGATTAAGAGGTTAAAATCTATAAGCGGGAGTAGCTCAGTGGATAGAGCGCCTGCCCTCTAAGCAGGCAGTCACGGGTTCGAGACCCGCCTCCCGCTGGTGGGCGGTTAGCTCAGTTGGTTAGAGCGCCTCTTCCACACAGAGGAGGTCAGAGGTTCGAATCCTCTATCGCCCACTTTGGAAAGGTAAATCATTATTGTTT
>JAUVXN010000047.1 GCA_030603605.1 Dehalococcoidales bacterium
TATAACACTAACCCAGTGGCTCGCTCAATGATAATGGGTTTCTCCCCCTTTATGGCTCGAACTAGCTCGAACTAGCTCGAATTAGCACTTAGTAGCTTCTACTTCTTCGCTTCTTTTTTCGCTCTCACCCCATAGCGTCCCACACCACCCCTCAACCTCAAAAGAAGGGTCAGCAAAAGATGTCTGACCCTTCTTTTCCTCGTCATAGTCTCCCTGTGTGGGGAGGCTCTTTGTTGCCCAATAATAAACCTTCCGCTGATGCCACACGCAAGTTATTGTTCCTGTGCAACTGCTGCTTTGGACAGATGTGATGGCTGATAAGTATCCACCAAACTGCGGACGATCAGCTGCTCATGGAACGTCTGTGCGGTCAAACGGCGTTCGGGTCTGACTGTAATAGTGACGGGGGCGTCTGGCCTCAAGTGAACGAAATTGTCAGATAACGCTGCATCCACTCCCTCCAATTCCAGCCAGCACCAGAGTGCCGGTTGCCGTGCCTTGAGTGTCACGGTAAAACTACCGTCTGGCTGTTCCTCGATAGAGGAGGTAATTCCGGGCTCGCGGTTCAGTTCGAGGTATTTAGGTAGAGCGAAAAGAACTAGGTTGTTGGATGCTACCTTCCCGTTGACAACAAGTTCGAGCCACACCAGCAGGTTGCGCTGCCCATGTTCAGTGATCAGCTTTGCCAACTGCAGGGTCTCCGCCTTCTGGTTGATTCGGGGCAATATCTTGATCGGCGTCCCACCATTAGCCAGCTCAGCCCCAGACAGATCCGTAACCCTCCACCGAACCGTGCCCTCGGCAGACGTCATCAGGTCGCTAGTGACGTGAATCTCCACCGTGCCCTTGTCCCGGTCCTCTAGCCCGCTGACCAGTAGAGGCGCGAAGAACCTCCGAGCCATGTAGAGTAGGGCCTTCCAGCGCCCGTGGTAGTCGACGCAACTCCAGGTCTGCCCAGGCCATACATCGTTAAACGACCACCACAGCGTCCCCATGCCGCGCGGCATGGAGCGGCGCCAGTGTTCGCAGCCATACTTGATGGCTTCCCCCTGCAGGATCTGACTGACCCACAGGCAGTTCTCAAAGCCCTCAGGCAAACGGAACCAGTCAAGTATATACTGCATAATCTCAGTGTTGCCTCTGTATGAGCGCTGGTGGTGCTCTATTACCCACGAGGTGATGTTCCGGTCCTCTGGGATGGTGTAGCCATTGACGGTTTTCGGCTCGGGGAAGGACTGGACCCCGAACTCGCTGACGAAGCGGTGTTCATTGGTCCGGTACAACTCGATCGGCTTCTTGCCATGCCAGACCTCGTACCACAGATGGGCGTCGCCAGAGGTCGGGTTGTTTGCATCAGCGCGATCTCCGCAAGAGCTATGGGGACTTGACGGCCAGTAATCCCGTTCGGGGTCCAGTTCACGGACCAAATCCGGCAACAGCTTGTCGTGTACGTGGCTATAGTCCCTCCAGCTCATGCTTGTTTCGGACCAGCTTTCGCCGAGCAGCCCATCGAACATTTCTACCTCATTGTTTCCGCACCACAAGGCAATACTGGGGTGATGGCGCAGGCGCTGGATATTCTCCCGTGCTTCGGCAGTCACGTTTGCTAGGAACAACTCGTCATAGAACGGAGAGGTCGCAACCCCGAATTCCTGCCAGATGCAGATGCCCAGTTCGTCGCAGGCCTCGTAGAAGGCATCTTCGCAAATAAAACCAGTGAGGTTACGAAACATGTTCATATTGGCAGCGACCGCATCTTCCACCAGCCGGCGGTAGCGGTCTCCTGTCATGCGAGTGAGGAAAACGTCGCCCTCAAGCCAGTTGGCTCCCTTGGCAAAGAACGGCACGCCATTAACCACAAACTGGAATGACTCTCCCCACTGATCTGGGTGCCGGTCTAGGTGGAGCGTGCGTAAACCGATCCGTTTCGTGGCGGTGTCAAGAATTTCCTCTTTGGCATCCATCAGTTCGATGGCCACATCATACAGCGGTTGTGTACCCATGTTGTTGGGCCACCACAGTTCCGGTTTGCTGATCGCTAGCTCGACGATGCAATTCCCGTCTTGAAGAGTCCCATTCCCCTGGGCTACAACCTGCTTGTTGCGTAGGACCTGTACATGTGTGCTCAAGAGTTCATCCCCGAGTTTCTCTGCACTGACATGGACTGCCAGCCCGACTACTCCCTCGTGGCTGTGGTCTTGTGCAATGCCCACGTTTTCGAGCCGGGCTGTATTGAAAGCAACAATCCGGATTGGTCGCCTGATGCCGCAAGCCACCGCCTTGAGTCCATTGTCCCCACCACTGCCTACCCCTCCCCTGACCCAGCCCCGAGGCCCCGACGATAATTTCTTTAACCATTCAACACGCCCTGGTTCCTGCTTCAGCCTCTTGATCTGGAATGAGGGAAGCGGACACTCGGCATGCTTCTTTAGGCTGTACTGAATCATTGACGGAAAATCAATCTGAATGTGGTTCTCCTCTGCCCTCAACAGATCTTTCACCTCAAACTCCCAGGTGCGATACACGTTATTGGTTGTGCCTATTTCCTTTCCGTTGACACGCACCGTAGCAAGAGCATCGAGACCTTCACAGCGCAGCAACACTCGCTCGTGCTCGAGCAGATCAGCGGGGACATCAAACATCCGGCTATACAGCCAGTCACTCTCGCCAACCCACTGCACGTCATTCTCGTTATCTCGATAGAACAGATCAGGAGTCTTTCCTGCCCGGAGAAGATCAGCATGCACATCTCCGGGCACGGTAGCAGGAATTTTCTCCTCCTTCCCCTGCTCCTGCACTGTCCATTGACCACCAAGTTCCAAGATTTCCATTATCTACCTTCCTTTCATAAGATTAAGCTATTCAGTTTTGCTGCTTTGATTGGCATCACCTCCCTTTTTGCCTTTTTTCAGCTTCCTCACCCCATAGCGCCCGATACCACCCCTCATCCTCGGGTCCAGCAGGTCTCTCACCGCATCGCCAAACATATTTACACCATAGACCACGACAGCCAGGGCAAGACCAGGCCATATAGCCATCCATGGTGCCTGGAACATGTGGGCGCGACCGCTACCACTGAGCATACCTCCCCAGCTAGGAGCCGGGGGGGGTATGCCAAACCCGAGGAAGCTCAGGCTAGCTTCAGCTAGAATCATACCCGGCACGCTTACGCTAAATCCGATAATCATAAGAGACAGAACATTGGGTAGGATATGTCGGGTAAGTATTCTGGGGGTAGAACAGCCAATGGCATTTGCCGCCTCCACATACACATTTTCTTTAATACTGATAACAGCGCTCCTTATTATCCTGCCACTAAGGCCCCATCTTATCCCCAAAACAAGGATTATCTGAATCATACCTGCCCCAACGAGAGACATTACAACTATAAGAAGAATTAGCGTAGGAAAGCACATTATGGCATCAACGAACCTCTGCACTATCAGGTCAAATTTACCGCCGATGTACCCGCTCACAATACCTATAAATGCGGAGAGAGTCGTAGCGATAACAGAAGCAGTCAGACCTACAATCACCGAGATACGAGCCCCGAAGATGACACGAGAGAGCATATCTCGCCCCAGATTATCTGTGCCGAACCAGTACTGGGCTGATGGTCCCGTTAGGCGATCTACTGGGTGTATTTCGTTCATTCCATAGGGGGCTAGGAAGTTAGCAAAAATGCCGGTGAAAAGCAGGAGCAAAGTTATAACCAAACCTACAGTACCCAGCGGCTTCTCCCTCACCAGCCTTATTAAAAAATCGACCAGGAAGGAGTGTCTCCTTTTCTCAGCTATTGGCTCTGATGAACTATCAGCCATACCATTACCCTTTTTTAATTTTTCTTTATCTGTAATGAATCCTGGGATCTAAATAAGCATAGCTTAGGTCAACTGCTAGATTGACTAGCATCAAGAAGATTGAAAAAATGAGCATTAGTCCGCTAACGATTGGGTAGTCTCTGGTCTGGATGGCGCTTATCAATAGGCGGCCCATCCCGGGCAGGCAAAATATCTGCTCTATAATAACCGTGCCCCCAATTATAAGCGGCATCTGAAGTCCTATTATGGTGATTACCGGGATTAGCGCATTCTTCAGGGCGTGCCTTAGGATGACTGCCCTCTCCCTGAGCCCCTTGGCCCAGGCCGTCCTGATATAATCCTGCCTCAGCACCTCTAGCATCATGGTCCGGGTCATCCTCATGGTCGTTCCCGACATAACCATGCCCAGAACGATAGCCGGGATTATGAACATTTTCAGGTTACCTATTGGGTCCTCAGTAAACGGGACAAGTATTATAGGTGGTGCCCAGCCCCACCATATTGAGGGGAAGACTATTATCATTGTCCCCAGCCAGAAGCCAGGGACAGCGATACAGAACAGGGCAAAGCTACGGCTTACATAGTCACCCCAGGTATCCTGCCGTAACGCTGAAAATACACCTATAGGCAACGCTATTAGTTGGGCTATCATTACACCCAAGACGCCAAGTTCAAGGCTTATTGGCCACCTAGTGGCTATGTCCTTGCTCACGGGACTGCCTTTCCACAAGGAAAGCCCGAGGTCGCCTTGGAAAATACCACTGAAATTGCCATCCATATCGGGAAAAACTCCTATCCAGCGTGCATACTGGGTATAGATTGGCACATCCAGCCCTAGGGAGTGTTCAATGGCCTCCCTATCCGGCATCTGTACCTCAGAAACACTAGCACCAGTGACCATCTGCATGGCTACCATCGAGTCTACTATAGTGCCTGGAATGAGGCGTACCAGGAAGAAGATTATTACGCTGACTATGAACACAGTGGGTATCATTAGCAATAATCTTCTGATTATATAAGTTCGCATATTACTTGCTACCCTCTTGCCTCTTGAGTTTAAGTTCAAGAGGGCGAGGGTGAATACCTTCTCGCCCTCTTTTGTCTACCGCTACCTAATATCCCATATCGTCTTTTAGGTCTTGGTCAAGCCACGAGGCAGCTATAAGCTCGCTGAAGTGAATGACACCAGTAGCTCCCTCACCATAGTAATTCTTTACCCATGGCCACCAAGCGTGCAGATAAGTCCCAACCCCATAGGGTACATAGCAAGCAGCCTCAAGCGCAATTACGCCTAACTCCTTCAGTATGCGGTCTTGCTCGGCTATATCAGGCGTTCCTTGAGCTAGCTTATACTGAGCGAGCACGTAAGGGTCGTCAAAATTAGCAGTATTAAAGGGGCTATTAACCTCTGGCGCTCCACTTTCCGTATACATTTCGCCGAGGGTATGATACTTTGCCAGGTTATTTGCACGGCTGGAATCAACAGAGCAGTCATACCAAACGGCCGGGCGTGGGCCCCTCATCTTTGCCCAGAAGACAGTGTTCTCGTGCAGTTCCAAAGTAGTCGTAACGCCAATCGCCTCCCAATACGCCATAACCATATCTGCTATGTCTGCGTTAGCGAGGTGGCCAGACCAAGTAGTCATTCTAAGAGGAAAGCCATCAGGGTAACCCTCATCAGCCAGTATCTGCCTTGCCTTCTCCGGGTCATAGGTCAAATACTCTTGGACTGACGCCGGAAGTTCGTCTACTGGGGTGTAGACCTCATGACCGGTAACACAGGGCCAGGCATTCCAATCGCCACCCGGGCCCCATACAGCTTCATTTACAGCTTCCCTGTCTACGGCCATTATCAGAGCTCGCCGAACTTCTTTGTTCTTGAGAATCTCGCTGTCCAAATTCAAGGAGACAATACCACTTTTCTGAGTGAGTACGCTCTTTGTCAGCAACTCAGGGCTTGTTTGCTCTAAGGTGTCAGAGTACTTTGCCTCAACCCTCCAGACAAGGTCAATCTGCCCCGTCCGCAGGGCAGCTAACTGAGTAGATACATCGGGAACGATGGGACAGACAACCTCATCTATAAACGGGATGTCATCATATACCACGCCATCGATGGTCGCTGTGCCCCAGTAATTAGGGTTCCTTTCGTAGGTCATAGCCGAACCGACCACATACTCCTTCACCATAAATGGTCCAGAGCCAATCATGTTGTTCCAATCAGAAAGGTCTAGGTCGTATAGCTCAGGCGGCATTACTGCAGAAATATATCCATTTACAGAGAGCATCCACGTTGCATTAAACCTACTCGTTTTATAAACAACAGTGTATCTATCCGTAGCCTCTATGGAGTCTATCCAACCGCCGTTCTCTGTCCAGTTCGTGCCGCCTCCCCCATAAGCGACGTCATTGACGCGGGTTAGGGACGCGGCAATATCGTCGGCGGTAACCTCCCTCGATTCCATTATATGTTCTTTGCCGTACGCTGCCCAATAGATCCCTGGGGTTGTGTGCAAGGTTATCGTATCGAGTGTAACGTCCCAACTTCCAACCAAGGCGCCCTTAAGGTACTTATGAGGGATATCATCCCACATTTCACATTCATAGACACCGCTGCCTCTCGGGCCATACTGCTCAAAGTCTACCACGGTCAGGAAGTCTAAAACTAAGTCGTTGAACGCAAATACATTCCCCACACCTAGGTGCGGATCCGCAGTTGCTGGATCATTACCCATGCTTGTGTAGAACCAGGTAAGTGTTCCACCATATTGCAGCTCACCTGCTACCGGCTCCTCCTCCTCCTCTTCTTCCTCCTCCTCCTCCTCCTCTTCCTCCTCTTCCTCTTCTTCCTCCTCCTCCTCCTCCTCCTCCTCTTCTTCCTCCTGCTCACCTGGTACTGCCTCACCACAAGAGCTCAGCACTAAAGCGGCCACTATTAGCCAGCTAAGCATCAACCATAAAATCTTGTGTTTCATAATTCCTCCTTAATTTAATTGGTATTATTCCTCCACCACATCCTCACCTAAAATTTTCCATAGGCATCAACTCCTTTGTGGGGCGGGGTGCTGACCCAGATTACAGTCATGGCACCACACTGGACGGGAAAAAGAAGAGGGGAGCCTCCCTCCCAGGCCATGATTTCCCGAGCACCCTGCCCGCAAATTATTTACCCTTGTGTTAAGTCTCATTTGGTTTCTTTCTTTCTTCTCTATCCAAGTATTCCTCCACAGCTTGCTGCACAACCATTGACAAAGCTCTATGACCACCAAACCTATTTCGAACAAATTTCCTTAAGCGTTCCTGGGTCTTGTCTGTGAAATAGATATGCAGTGATGGCCGTTTCATTTAATGCCTCCTTATTTATCCCATATACTACCACAAGATACCATACTTGTCAAGCCCCCTACAAAACATGTTTATCAACCTCACCCCGGTTGTCTCCCTCTCCTCCAAAGGAGGGCCGTGCAAAACTCTTGTTTCGGATGGCGCATTCATAAAGATTAATCAAAGCGGTAGTCTCAATTAATAACCATTATTAATGATTTTGCACAGCGGCATTGGTAAAGATTGGTAACATTCCTAAGTTGAATTGATAACCATTACCAATGGTTTTGCACGCTCCTACTCCAAAGGAGAGGCTGAAGGGGTTGCGTCCCTTCAAAGAGGGGCGCCGTCCCTCTTACCAAACTCTTACCACTTTTGGTAACTCTTCTATTATAGATAATAGTCCTCAATAAAGCAGCGTTCTTACCAACAACGGGGGGGCTTGACAGCTAATCCAGCTTACTGGTAAAATTCCAGTGGACTGGTTTAACGCAATATGTTTGCCAAAGGGTTAGATGACTTGGAACCTGGCTTCTGTAACTGGTTGGCTGGATTGGCGGATGGCGAGGGTAGCTTCCGTATAAATAAAACGAGCCGCGGCTGGACTTGCAGATTTACCATTATACTCCGAGGTGATGATAAGCCGGTGCTTGATTATATTCGTGAGCAGCTAGGGAGAGGGGCGAAGCTTATGTTAGCACGGAAGACTGGTAATCGGCTAAAGTATAAAATGAAAGCCCATGACCAGTATGACCTAACCTTTCCCCGTAGGGATAATATCTTCATTATCCACCTCTTTGAACGCTATCCCCTCAGGAGCAAAAAACGATTGCACTTTGAGATATGGGCAGAGGCAGTAAAGGAGATAGAAAGGGTAGGAGCGAAGGTATTGCTCAACCGAGGCGGTCGCAGGATGGAAATGTTGCATGCGAGGTTAAAAAGAGCTCATGAATGGGAAAGCAGTAGTACGGGAGCTAGGCAACTAGCCCTACCAGCAGAATACCAACCAAAATTACTGGAGGTATCCAATGAGCGAAAAGAAACATAAGACACTATGGGCAGCGGTCAAAGTAATAATCCTTGCCAACTACACGATGATAGCCGAACGCAGCATCAGGGGGGTGCGTGGCAGCAGAGGAATCCGAGGCAGCCACTATATAGTAGGCGACCTGTTGGGGCCTCTAATTGGCGACAAGATTACCCTGGAAGATTACAACTGGTTCAATAGTGGCCAAGGTTATTCGACCTACAGAGATGATGTTTGGCCCGAGCTGGAACAAAAGCATGGGCTTACACGCCCCGAAGCCGCTACCGCTGGCATTGTCTTTGATAATGGGGTAAAAGAAACGATTGAGCATCTTGAAAGAGTTTGGGACCAGGCGCGAGGGTTCATCTTCGTTGAGAAGATGGATGAAGCAGTCGCTATTCAAGAGCTATCTGACTTCGGCTGGACGATTGTCGCCGGCAGAGGCTATCCCCTCAGACTGGTAAGGAAACTTCTAAAGAACGACACTAGGCCAGTTCTGGCCCTCCACGATCTCGACCCCGATGGCCAGGGAATATTCCGTGCACTCGGCTTTGAGACCAGGCGTACCTGGCACCTGGACATCGCTTTGGGTGAACGAGTAGTAGACCTCGGATTATCCGAAAATGATGCTGAGGCATTAGGCTTACGATTTCGCCCGGGCCCTCCCAAATACGGCGGGCGCCAAAAGTGCGAACTGAGCGCACTGGAAGCACTAGCAGTCTCCATGGGGATAGATAATCCAGTCCTGGCATATGTAGCCAGCAAACTCGTAGCCATGGGGCTGAAGATAAGCCCAACCGAGGTAGAGAAGAGGAAGATGATGGAAAGGCACCTGCGCTGGTGGCTGAAGGATGGTATTGGGGAAATTATAGAGGATGTCATTACCGAGGTTGCCGACTTATGGGCAGAGGATGGCACAGCTGTTAAGGGCTACCTTGAAAAAAAGGTTATTCTCCTCGATGAGGA
>JAUVXN010000082.1 GCA_030603605.1 Dehalococcoidales bacterium
GGAGTAATCTATGACCGGGGCACGACGAAAAGCGAGAGCTATTGCTCTCCAGGCGCTGTATGAAATTGACTCTGCAGGACATGATGTGGAAGAGGTGGTAACCCGTTTTCTGGCTGAGGAATGGTTGTCTGAGGAGAATGATGCCTTTGTCCGTGAGCTGGTAAGCAAGGTAATCCAGAATAAGGAGAAGATTGACCATAATATTCAGAAGTTTGCTACCGCCTGGCCGATAGAACAGATACCGGTGGTCGATAGGAACATTCTCAGACTTGCAATCTTCGAGATTTTATTTGATAATAAGGTGTCAGTTAAAGTAGCTATAAATGAAGCGGTCGAGTTAGCCAAGAAGTTCGGTAGTGATAATTCGCCAAAGTTTGTTAACGGAGTTTTAGGCTCAGTTAGCGCTCTTGCCAATAGATAAAAGATCCTGGAAAGGGGGATAGAAAGTGGCGACTATTTTTGAGCGGACAAAAGCGATAGTTGTGGAGCAGCTAGGTGTAGAGGAGGCGGAGGTGGTACCCACAGCTAGCTTTGTTGAGGATTTAGGTGCCGATTCTCTGGATTTGGTAGAACTGATAATGTCTTTGGAAGAGGGATTTAGCAGCCCGTCCCGGAAGGTTGAGATACCGGATGAAGATGCAGAAAAAATAATAACCCTCCAGGATGCGGTTGATTATCTGAAGGACCTGGGTGTCGAGGATAGTTAGGTCATTTACATAGGTAGCACTGTTTAGTAATATTAGTTTTATTTGAATAGTGGGGGTGTTTCTGTGCTAGTGCGATGGCCGCCCCAATATGATAGCTCTTATGTCCCCTCTCCGGATTCTAAATTTTGGAATAAGGAATTGGAAACCATGGATTCGGAGAAAAGGGAGCAGTCTGTAATCCTGCCCAAGCTTCAAGCCCAACTTAAGTATGCCTATGAAAACGCCTCCATTTACCGGAGGAAATGGGACGAAGCCGGAGTAAAACCGGAAGACATCCGTTCTCTGGAGGATTTTGAGCAGATTCCCTTTTTGACCAAGGAGGAAATGCGCCAGGACCAGCAGGAAAATCCTCCCTTCGGTAGCTATTTATGTGTTCCTCCCGAGGATATTCAGAGGGTGCATGGAACGTCTGGAACCACGGGCAGGCCCACGGCTTTCAGTGTCGGTAAGGATGACATGCAACGCATTGCCGAAGCCCACGCCAGAACGATGTGGGGGTTCGGGGTGCGCCCGCAGGATATGGTTTTCATCGGCTCCTTCTTTAGTCTCTATTGGGGGAGCTGGGGAGCATTGGTAGGGACTGAACGTCTGGGAGCTGCTGCTTTTCCCTTTGGCGCTGGCGTTCCCGGGCAGACTGAGAGGGGAGTCAACTGGGTCTTACAAGCTAAACCTACCGTTTTTTACGGGACGCCCTCCTACAGTCTTTATTTTGCTGAGGTGGCAAAAAGGATAGGCGTTGACCCGGCAAAAGATTTAAATTTTCGCATTCTCTTCTTCTCGGGCGAACCGGGAGCAGGGGTTCCCTCAACCAAAAAGAAGATTGAAGAGACTTATGGCGGTATCTGTGTTGATTCGGGTTCCACCGGGGAGATGGCTCCCTGGATGACCAACTGTGAGTGCGAATTTCGTCAGGGAATGCACCTCTGGCAGGATATCGTCTATGCGGAACTGGTGGACCCGGTTACCAAAAAGAGAGTGCCTTACGGCAAAGAGGGAGTCACCGTTTATACTCATTTAGAGCGTACTTCACAGCCCATGATTCGTTTCTGGGCGGGTGACATTTCCAGGTGGGTTAATGACCCATGTCCCTGCGGGCGGACTTACCCCCGCCTGCCCAAAGGCATATACGGTCGGGCAGATGACATGCTCTTAATCAGGGGAGAGAATATATATCCCAGCGCCATAGAGGATATAATCAGGGGGATTGAGGGATTTGGTGAGGAATATCGAATTATTGCTACCAGGGAAAAGACCATGGATGAGCTCGTTATCCAGGCAGAATCCGCCCAGGGAGTAGACTCCGCGGTCATCCCCAAGCTGAAGAAAAAACTGGAGGATAAATTAAGGACACTCGCGCTGAGGGCAGTGGTCCAGATAATGGAGCCCGGCAGCCTGGAAAGAACCGAGTTTAAGGCAAAAAGAGTCGTTGATAAGCGCGGTTTATATGAGGAGATTATCAAGCAGGAATAATCCTAAGTGGAAGAGGGGAATCCCCTTAACACTGTTTTGACAGTTAATTTAGCGGAAGTCATTTAAAAGCGGAATTACGATTTTACCAGACATTTTATAAGTTCATCAACTATCGGTCTTGCCTGCTCTTCGGGCAGGCAATAATGCATCTTCAGAAATTTCTTTCTATAATCGGCTACCTGCGGAGAGACATCCTTTTCCTTAAGTATTACCTTTGCCATATACTCAGCCAGTTCACCGAAGTCGGTTTCCTTCATGCCGAACCTGGTCATCTCCTGAACACCCATCCTCAGACCGCTGCTGGCGGTGAATGCCTCATCGTCGGGTAAAGCCTGGTAGTTCACTATGATGTTATTTCCTTCCAACCTGTCGGCGACCTCCACCCCTCTGGCGTAGCCTACCCGCAAGACGACCTGATGCGTCTCGGTGTAGCCGATGGCAGGGTCGCCTTCTACCTGCAATCCCTGTTCCTTTAGCGCTAAAGCGAAGGCTTTGGCATTGGCAATTACCTGCTTCTGGTAATCCTGCCCATAGGTATTCATCTCGTAGGCTGCCATTAACAGTCCGAGCAGGGTGCCAAGGTGATGGTTGCTCACACTTCCGGGGAAGGCTCTCCTGGCTATGCTCTGCCACAGCTCGTAGTAATCTGACCCCTCGCTCATGTTACTGGCGATTATCCCTCTCTGCGTACCGAAAAAGGTCTTGTGCGTTGAAGCGGTTATGACGTCGGCTCCTTCTTTCAATGGCTCCTGGAAATAAGTGCCGAGCAGACCCAGAACATGGGCGGCGTCATACATGATTATCGGCTTCGGTTTTATGCCAGCCATCATTTTGGCTAACTCTTTAACCGGCTCGCAGTGCAATATCATGCTCTTGCCCAAAATGATAAGTTCCGGTTTGTGCTTTTCAACAAGTTCTGCTGTTTTGGGAAGGTCCATCTGGTAGGGGTTACCCGGCAAAACCGGGAAATTCACCACCGCCCATCTCTCGGTGACCGGGTCAAAGGCAATATAATCTCCTAATGCTCCCATCGGTTGTGCGCTTAAGTGACCGCCGCTGCCGATATGATAGTTCATGACGCTTCTCAGCCTTCTCGTCTCCGCCCGCCTATCTACCCTGTTGAAATAATCCAAGAGACCGCTGAACACTACCGTGTTAGCCATCTGACCGCTAATCAATCTGATTTCCACTTCGGAGCAATTTAGGAATTCCTTCAAACTCTTGATTAACTCCAGCTCCACATCAGCGATGAATCCCGTTCCCTGGTAGTAATATGTATCAAAATTTCCCAGGGCCTCTACCTTTCTGTGCTCCGCATATCGCCCTGCCGGGTCGGCTATGGTCAGTAATCTCACCAGCGGTGACGGTGTCTGCTCAGATGGGATGAGGTTGATGGTGTTTCTTTGTCGCCACAGGGTGTTGTTGCAGGTTTTTCTCGCCAGACTTTTGGCCAGGCTCTCCATAGATTCCGCAGGCTTTGACATGGTGACTTCTCCTTACTCTTCATATAGTGATGTTCGTTTCATTTTTTACCATCCTCAATTTTCCCTAAGTCCAGATAACAATGTATTATTTCTCTGGCTATTTGGTCCCACGATTTACCTCGACAATCCACCGTTATGTCAGCATATCTGGAATAAAGGGGGCTTCTTTCATCGTATATTTGCCTTAATGATTTGTCCCTTAGTCCTACTATGCCCCTGATTGCTGCATCGGTTAGTCTTCTCTCTATATTTTCAAAAGAATCATAAAGGTAAACCAAGGTGGAGTGTTGCTTCAAGTATTCCATAAGGTCGGGATTATAGATTATGCTCCCACCGGGAGCGACTACCCGGCGGGTCAAATTTATTTCATACATCATTTGTTTCTCAAGTTGCAGTAAAGCCAATTCGCCTTCATCATCAATGATTTCCTGTACGGTCTTGCCAGCTTTCTCTTCTATGTCATCGTCCAAATCAGTGAATTCAAATCCCAAAGTTTCAGCCAATGACCTGCCCATGGTTGACTTGCCTGCGCCAGCCATACCAATTAAGACTATACTTTCGCTATTCATACCAAATCTCAAAGCGGATTGGATTCGGGAAGCCAGTAATTTTACAAAGTGGTGCCAAATAGTGTGGACATAACGAACATTGAATGCCGGCGAGTTTCGTGGAGCGCCTCTGGACTAGCATCTAATCCAACAACCACACGGACAAAAAGAATCGGCTAAATCCGCAGTAGCTTGTCAAATTTTGACATATGCTAATGAGGTTGTCAAATTTATTTAGACATCACCTAAAAATCTGTAACACTGAGAACCACAAATACGTATTATATGGTAGGGAACTGTTCACCGGAGGGCTTTGAGGGTGAGATACGTAACAAGAGTCCTGTTAATTTCCGTAACTACAGTATCTCTACTATTTGGGATGCCAGCGGTGGCAGTGCAGGGAAATGGTATCTCCGCTCTGCAGGTCACCAACCCGGGCGACCAGGAAAACAACGAAGGAGATACGGTCTCCCTCCAGATCATTGCCTCTGACTCGGATGGTGACTTATTAAGCTACAATGCTGAGGGCCTTCCTACTGATCTTTCCATCGGTGCTTCAACTGGTCGCATCAGTGGTACTCTCAACTATGAATCAGCAGGCACTTATTCCGCCAATGTCACTGTCTCCAGTAGTACTGCCAATGTCAGCACTACCTTTGCCTGGACGGTCATTAATGCTACCCAAACTATCACTGCTACCGCCGGAGCGGGTGGTTCCATTCTTCCCTCCGGTGAAGTGATAGTTGATTATGGAGATAACCAAACCTTCATTATTACTCCTGATTCTGGGTATCTCGTAGCTGATGTTATAGTGGATAGTATGCCAGTAGGAAGCCTTACTACCTACACTTTTACTGCCGTTACTGCCGACCACGCGATAGAAGTTGTTTTTGATGTTATCACCATCACTGTTGAGATAGACATCAAGCCCGGCAGTGGTCAAAACAGCATCAACCCGAGCAGCAATGGAGTCATCCCGGTAGCTATCCTTACCACTGGCGACTTTGATGCCGCTACTGTTGACCCAGATACGGTACTATTCGGTCCTGGCGAGGCTGCGCCTGTACACTGTACCTTTCTAGGTGAGGGCGACGATGGCGGCAGGGACATGCTTCTGCACTTTAGGACTCAGGAAACCGGCATTGAGGCGGGTGATACTGAGGCCACTCTGACTGGAAAGACTATAGATGGCACTAATATCATCGGTACTGACTCGGTGAGAATTGT
>JAUVXN010000097.1 GCA_030603605.1 Dehalococcoidales bacterium
TGCGCAGTAGCAGACGGCCTTTAGAGAATTCCTTGGCCTTAACCAGTTCAGATTCAGGGACTGTTTCCTTAAGCTGAGAAAGTTGCTCCAGGATAGCCTTGATGGCTACTTGCAGGTTTTTAATTTCCACTCCGGCAGATATGATAATCGAGCCGGTGTCAGAGAAGTGGTCAACATAGCTACCGATGCTGTAGACAAGCCCTAACTTATCGCGAATTTCAGTGAATAAGCGACTGCTCATGCCCGCACCGAGGATAGTGTTAAGCAGGTCAAGCGTGAAACGCTGGGGGTGGAGGACTGGTAAGCCGGGTAATGCCAGGCACAGATTGACTTGCTCTGTATCCCGATTCTCAATCCGTAGTCGCCGAACGGGTTTTTCCTTATAAGCCAAATATCCGGGGTGAGGTTGCTGAGTAGTCCAGTTACCCGGGATTTGTTTGACGGCGGTTACCGCTTTCTGGTGCTGGATATCACCGGCAATGGCAACCACAGTATTATCGGGCTGATATTGACTTGTCAGGTAACCAAGCAACGTATCTCTGCTGATGGTGGATACTGATTCTTTGCTGCCGGCTATATCGCGTCCCAGGGGATGTTCCGGCCATAGAAGCTCATCAATGAGCATAGCCACCCGTTGCGACGGGGAATCGTTAGACATATGGATTTCTTCAATAATGACCTGGCGCTCCTTTTCCATTTCGGCCGGGTCAAATCTGGAATTGAGGAGCATATCCACCAGCACATCAAGGGCGAGGTGGAAGTGGGGTTGAGCCACCTTGCACCAGTAGACGGTTAATTCCTTGTCGGTGCCCCCGTTAAGGATGCCGCCGACGCCTTCTATAACCGTGGAAATTTCACTGGCGCTTGGTCGCTTTGAAGTGCCCTTAAAGCACAGGTGCTCAATAAAATGGGAGATACCGGCGTGTGCCTCGGTCTCGTACCTGGAGCCAGCACCAATGAAGAAGCCGATGGCTACTGAGCGGGTATGGGGCATAGTGGCGGTAATCAGGCGCAATCCGTTATCCAGGGTAGTCTTCTGATACAATATTTACTCCCGTAGTTAGTACCAGTTTGTATTCTATGGGTTTGCATAGATGTGTGTCAATTTGCGGGCATTTAAGAGGGGCGTCAGCCCCTCTTTTTAATATTCTCCCCCTCTCCTTTGAGGAGTGGGGGAACGAGGGGGTGAGGTAGTAATAAATTGACTTCATTGGTAGGCACTGCTAACATTAAAATGCGAGGTGAGAAATGACTATCAAGCAAGAGATGGCCAAATCTTCTCTATTTCCTTTAACCGCCGTGGTAAATGACAAGGGTCACCTCACGATTGGTGGCTGCGATAGTATAGAGCTGGCTGAAGAGTTTGGCACACCTTTATATGTCTTTGATGAGCTTAGCCTGCGCAATAAATGTGCCGAGTTCAAAGCGGAATTTGGTCAGCGTTATGCTGACACTACCGTTATTTATGCCGGTAAAGCCTTTATAAATAAGGCACTGGCTCTCATCCTGAAAGAGGAGGGGCTGGGGCTGGATGTGGTATCGGGTGGGGAGTTGAGTATTGCCCATTCGGTTGATTTCCCTCTGGATGGAGTCTATTTTCATGGCAATAACAAGTCAGCCGAGGAACTCAGACTGGCCTTAGAGTGGAAAGTTGGTCGCATAGTAGTGGACAATTTTCATGAACTGGCTATGCTGGCTGAAATAGCCGAGGAGCGAGGCTGTATACCTGATGTACTGCTGCGTCTGTCTCCCGGGGTAGACCCTCATACCCATAAGCATGCTACTACTGGTATTGTTGACAGCAAGTTTGGTTTTCCCTTATCCAGCGGGGATGAGGCAGTAGCTCAAATTGTATCAGCTCCTAACCTGAACCTGGTCGGATTGCACTTTCACCTGGGCTCTTCTATCTTTGAGATTAAACCATATCAAGAGGCGATTGGGATTATACTAAACTTTGCCTCCGCAATGGGTCAGAAATACGGGTTTGAACTCCGAGAGCTAAATGTTGGTGGCGGGTTTGCTATTCAGTACACATTGGATTCTCCGGCTCCGCCCATTTCAGCTTTTGCTGAAGCGGTAGCCTCTACGATTACAAGCAAGTGCCGGGAGCTAAAGCTGGCACTACCACGACTTATTATTGAGCCAGGAAGGTCAATAGTGGGACGGGCCGGGGTGGCACTATACCGGGTAGGGGTGGTCAAGGATATACCTGGCGTCAGGTGCTATGTCTCGGTTGATGGTGGCATGGCTGACAATATCCGCCCCGCCCTTTATGGGGCTAAGTATGAGGCAGTTGTTGCCAACAAGGTGCTGGCGAAGAAAGCCGGGAAAGTTACTGTTGCCGGCAAGTTCTGCGAGTCCGGTGATATATTGATTAGAGATATCAGTCTGCCCTCAGTTGCCGCCGGTGATGTATTGGCTGTAGCTGACTGTGGCGCTTATTGTCTGTCCCAGGCAAGCAATTATAACGCCTCGCTTAAGCCGGCAGTGGTTCTGGTCAAGGAGGGTAAGGCACGCCTTATCCGCCGCCGGGAGACCTTTGAAGACCTGGCCCGGTGCGATTTAGTTTAGAGATTATTAATTAACCTTACCCCTGATAAATGACTTCTTAATTTGTAAATGGAGATTTTAAATGTGGCAGGTAATCGGGCAAACCAGAGTTGTAAACTTACTCCAGCGCAGCTTGGAGAGGGAATCCCTGGCTCATGCCTATCTTTTGGTTGGTCCACCTCATGTAGGTAAGATGACGCTGGCTCTGAATCTGGCTCAGGCGCTGAACTGCCAGGAAACGGAGCGTCCCTGTGGTGAGTGCACTTCCTGTCAAAAGATAGTTTCAGTCAATCACGCTGATGTTCAGGTAATCGGCTTGACCCAGAATGCGGATTCAGCCGGAGCCAAGCTTCGGACAGAAATTGGCATTGACCAGATTAGACAAATGCAGCACTCAGTCAGCTTGCCACCCTTTGAGGGCAAGTATAAAATATTTATTATTGAGGGGGCTGAGTTTTTGTCAATTGAGGCAGCTAACTGCCTGCTTAAGACTCTGGAAGAGCCTACAGGCAAGGTGGTTTTTATATTGCTGACAACAAATGACGGGCTCCTGCCGGCTACAGTGGTCTCTCGCTGCCAGCGATTAGAGTTATCCCCCCTTGCGGCTACTGAAGTAGAGACTGCCCTTAATAGTCGCTGGGGCATTGAGCCACAAAGAGCTAAGCTTCTAGCTCGGCTTTCCCATGGGTGCCTGGGCTGGGCGCTTTCGGCTGCTCTTGATGATGGTTTACTGCAGCAACGTGCGGAAAAGATAGACAGGTTGCTTGATATTATCAATGCTGATTATGAGGAGCGTTTTGCTTACGCCAACCAGTTGGCAGCTCAGTTTGCCCAGAATAGGGGGTTGGTGCAAGAGGTTCTGGATTTGTGGCTTGACTGGTGGCGTGACCTGCTGTTAGTCAAGATAGGTTGTAGCGATATTATTACTAATGTCGACCGATTAGACAAGCTTGCTGAGATGGCAAAGGATTATCGGCTAGCTCAAATAAGGGCTTTTATTAATAGTATTCAGGCGGCTGAGGAACAGCTCAGACAGAATGCCAATCCACGACTGGTGCTGGAGGTGCTGATGCTTGACATGCCTGGGAAGGAGAGGCTTAACGAGAAAAATCTCGCTAAGCGACTTTAATATATGGCTGAGATAGTTGGCATACGGTTCAGAAGAGCGGGCAAAGTTTACTACTTTGACCCGGCGGATATTGAGTTGGAGGCAAATGACCATGTAATAATCGAGACAAGCCGTGGTCTGGAGCTGGGGCGTGTGGTCATCGCTCCCCGACAGGTATTGGCTAATGAGACAATTGAGTCGTTAAAGCCCGTAGTGCGTAAGGCAGAGCCGGAAGATATAGAGCGTGCCCATGAGCTTGAGGAGAAGGCAGAGGAGGCTCTGATTGAGTGTGGTAAGATGATAGGCGAACTGCAGTTGCCGATGAAACTACTATCTGCCGAATACAATCTTGATGGCAGTCGCCTTACATTTTTGTTTAGTGCTGAGGATAGAGTTGATTTCCGTGAACTAGTTCGGCAACTGACTAAACGTTTTAAAGTACGGGTAGAATTGCGGCAGGTGGGCTCCAGAGACGAAGCCAAACTGTTGGGTGGCTTTGGTCGCTGCGGTCGCCCTCTTTGTTGCATGAGTTTCATAAGTGAGTTTGCCCCGGTATCTATAAGAATGGCAAAAGAGCAGCAGTTACCGCTTAACCCGATGAAGATTTCCGGCATCTGTGGTCGCTTAATGTGCTGCTTGAGCTATGAAAGTGAACAGTACCATGCCATGAAGGAAAAATTACCCAAGGCGGGTCGGCGAGTGTCGACAACTATGGGGGAGGCTACCGTGGTCGGGAGTAACCCGCTGAAGGAAACGGTATTGGTTGAGCTGGAGAGCGAGGCAAGGGTAGAATTACCTCTCAGTGAGATTTCTTATTAATAAGAAGAAACTGTTTAACAACCTATCCCC
>JAUVXN010000069.1 GCA_030603605.1 Dehalococcoidales bacterium
GGTGGCAAATTAGCCGGCATTTTCTCACTCCTGACTCCAGTAAGAGCTCCAGAACAATAGGCTATTTATTAACCTCGCCTCCTATATTCTATTATAATATATAACCCCATCCCCCTGTGTCCCCCTTCCCCTTAGAAAGGGGAAGGGGGACTCAGGGGGATGGGGTTATCTATAATAGAATATAGGAGGCGAGGTTAATAAATAGCCTATTGTTCTGGAGCTCTTACTGGAGTCAGGAGTGAGAAAATGCCAGCCAATTTACCGCCACAATATTTTGAAGCAGAAAAGAAATTCCGGGCGGCAAAGGACCCTGAAGAAAAGATAGCTGCCCTGGAAGACATGCTGGCGATTATGCCCAAGCACAAGGGGACTGACCACCTCCGTGCTGAGCTGAGGAGCCGAATTGCCAAGCTGACTCAGCTAGCTGCCAAGAAGACCGGTGCGCAGAGAGCGTCTATGATTATTGAGAAAGAGGGGGCGGCGCAGGTAGCTGTAATCGGTCTGCCCAATGCCGGCAAATCACAACTTGTGGCCAGTATCACCAATGCCTCGCCAACTGTAGCTGAATACCCCTTTACTACCTATGCTGCCAGCCCGGGAATGATGGAGTTTGAAAATATACAGGTACAGTTGATTGATACCCCGCCCCTGGTGCCCCAGTCTATCGAGTGGTGGCTGCCGCCTATGCTCAGGCGGGCTGATGCCCTGCTTATCATGGTGGACCTAACCGATGCCCCGCTAGCCCAGATGGAAGCAGTTATCGAGCAGCTGGAAAAGATGCGAATAGCCATTGGCACCAGCAAGCCTGAAGAATGGGTTCTAAGTCAGAATAAGGCGCTGGTCATTGGCAATAAGCTGAACCTGGAGGGTGCCCAAGAAAACTACAAAGCTTTACATAGTAAGTATGGGGGGCAACTGCTGGTTATGGCTATCTCGGCTAAAGAAAAAACTGGCTTGGAGGAGTTGAAATTTAAAATCTATCAGGTGCTTGATATTATCCGGGTATATACCAAGGTTCCCGGTCAGAAGCCGGACTTTGCCGACCCGATAATACTGGAGAGGGGAAACACGCTGGCGGATGCTGCCGAAGCGGTGCATAAAGATTTCCGAGCCAAACTGAAGTATGCCCGGTTGTGGGGTTCGGGGAAGCACGATGGTATAATGGTGAAGAGAAACCATATCCTGCAGGACGGGGATGTCATAGAGCTGCATTTGTAGTTAGATATTTACAGGGGGATATAATGCCTATTCGCCCGGGGTGGCACGATTCATACTGGAAGAGTCTGGATAAGGAGACAGCGAGAAAGATACGGACTACCTGCCCTCGCTGCGGTAGCTCCAAAACGCATTATAACGAACAGTTCAAGACCTGGCGCTGTAGTAAGTGTGAGTATATCTTTGTAGTAAAGGGACTTGGTGATAAAGTACCCTGGTGGAAGCGCCTATTCCGGAGGGGTGATTAGCTACTAAATTGGAAATCATCCCCCTGCCCCCTCCTGCTAGAATATATGGTGTCACCAAATAAAACCTAAGGAGTGAGGTTGATAAACGACGTCTCACCACAAAAACTTATTAATCGCCGCCGCCAGACCGCTGTGGTCAACATCAAGGGTAACGTAATCGGCTACTGCCTTGACCTCGTCAGGAGCATTACCCATCGCCACCCCCAGACCAGCGGTGTTGAGTAGAGAAATATCGTTGGTGCCATCTCCCACCGCCATAACCTCAGTCAGTGATACTCCCAGATATGAAGTTAGCGCTTCCAGGGCTCTCCCCTTAGATACCTTGGGAGCAAGTATATTGATAAAATTAGCGCCGGGGAAAGCCGGTGTCGTTGCCCAGGAGAAGTGAAGACTATCTCTAAAGTGGCGACACAAATCCCTGGCTTTGGCGACTTCCTGAGGATTTGTGGTTACCAGTCCCCCTTTAATTATTCTCTCCTGCTCCCAGAGCTTGGTGAAATCGACCATGGTCGACTGTATGCCAAAGAATTGGCGCTGGGCATTGGTTGACCATGACTCCCGCTCCACAAAAAAGTTTGTTGCTGAATAAAGCTCAAGGTTAATGTCGTGCCCGTGGGCAAATTCAACCATCTCTCTTACCACTATTTTACTAAGTGGTTGGGCATAGATTTCCTTGCCTTGGTTGGGACTGCTTACCAGAGCACCGTCGCAGAATATGTGATAGCCATCCAGTGATAACTGCTCAATAACACTCAAACTGGATTTGATTCCCCGCCCGGTAGATAAACAAACCCGGATTCCCGAGTTGCGAGCTTTGGTTAAAGCCTTCTTGTCCTCAGCCGAGGTGTTCCCATATCCATCTACCAGCGTGCCATCAATATCTACCACTAAAAGTTTATAGGGATGATTTATCAACTTTGCTGTCCTCTTTCTAGATGGTTGCGAAGTGTCATGGCATTTCTCACCGCAAATCCTTCAGCGTCATTATTGAAATAGATATAGACTGCCTTTAGATTTATGTCTAAATTAGCTAGCCTCTTTGCCCAATCAGCCAATTCCTTATCAGAGTAACAGCTGGAGTAGAGTTCGTCACTACCATGAAATCTAATATAAGCAAAATCTGCCGTCATCTCCAGTGGGCAAGTAAAAGAGGGCATATCAAAAACACAAAGCCCTACATTATACCTGCGCAAGATTTCAAAAGCCTTCCCCTCAAGCCAGGACTGGTGCCGAAACTCAAGTACATGCTTCATTCCTTGTGGCAGGTTTGACAGGAATGACTCCAGTACTTCGTCATTACGATGCATATTGGGTGGAAGCTGATATAAAAGCGGACCCAATTTCTCCCCCAAGATTTTGGCTCTGCTGGTAAAATTCTCTACCGCCTCCTCGCTATTTTTAAGCCGCTTAATGTGAGTAATAAAACGACTCACCTTTACCGCAAAGATAAAATTAGATGGGGACGAATTATACCAACTGGCAAAGGCAGCCTCTGAGGGTAGTCGGTAAAAACTATTATTTAGCTCAACCGTAGTGAAATGACTGGCATAAAATTCAAGCCATTCTGCCTTGGTTAATTTCTCCGGATAAAATCTACCCCGCCAGTGCTCGTAATGCCAGCCCGATGTGCCAATATGATAGTGAAGCGTCATATCTTACTGGCTTTATTCTAACATCAATAGGGATGGACATCCAATTGAAATCTTTATTGGGGGAAGTGGGAATTTAAGTAAGGGAGGTATTTTATCTGGGGTGTTTAAGAGGGGCGTCAGCCCCTCTCTTTTCAAAATCTTCCCCTTGATAAGGGGATAGGGTTACCTAATAAGGGGGTGAGGTTAATAACCTCTTGGGTTGACCATTTCAATGGTTATCTTATATATTAAGAACTGGGACAAACTACGCCAAGAAAAATAATATGAACAGGAGTTATAGGTAATAATGCATTCAAATGAAGTAAAGAAAACCATAGTTCAATGTGATTTCGATGGCACCATCACAGAGAAGGATGTGAGTTTCCTGTTACTGGACGCCTTTGCCGACGGAAACTGGAGGCAGCTTTTAGAAGATTATAGAGGGGGCAAGATAACTGTCGGGGCTTTTAATAGAGAAGCCTTTGCTATGGTCAAAGCTGATAAACAGACCTTGCGCGACTTTATATTTGCCAATAAAGAGGTGGAAATACGAACCGGGTTTAACGAATTATTGAGTTATTGCTCTAAAAGGGGCTTCAAGTTTGTCATTGTCAGCAACGGTCTGGATTTCTATATAGAAGCGGTCTTAAAAGATGCTAGTATAGATAACATTGAGATATATGCGGCGCAAACTCAGTTCACTTCTGACGGGCTCAAGGTCAAATATACAGGGCCTGATGGCAGGCAACTTAAGGATAACTTCAAGGACGCGTACACCGAATTATTTTTGGGTAGGGGTTATCGCGTAGTATATATCGGCAACGGCATTTCTGACTTCCCCCCGGCCAAGCAGGCTCATCACATTTTCGCCACCGGTGACCTGCTAACTTACTGCCGGGAGAAGAATCTTAGTTACACGCCTTTTGCCGACCTCAATGATGTCATCAGGGGGTTGGAGGTTTTACCACAGGGGTAAAGAAAACTCGCCTATTAACTATCTAAACCGCATCCTGTTTAGCCTGTTCAAAGCCTCATTCTTTTCGCTTAACCCCAGTTTGGCTTTGTTTATGGCTCTGGAGAGCAGTTCGATGCTCTGGTCGTAGGTTTTTCTATCTACGGGGTGGGGGATGTCGCCCTTGCCGCCGTGGGCGAAGCTGATATTTCTCTGAATGTGGTCCCGACAGCTACAGGACCTTCAGAACGCTCCCATATCTCAACACAGTTGTGGACATACTTTGGTATGGTATTGGGCTCCGCCGCGTAGTCGAATACCTTTTCTATGGGCGCATTGATAAAAATACTTTTCTCAATATGGGCCATTTCTCTTGTATACTATACCTTACTGCAGTACCTTTATCGTGCAGGGAATTGTGCCGTAATCCTTGCCATCAATCTCAATGCCTATCCCGAAATTGTATTGCCCGGTCTTAACATCAGGAGAGATGTCAATCACCAGCACTGGAGCCACCGGCCCCGGCCCATACCAGCGCATCCCCTCGGTAACCTCTATGCCAGCGGGAAGATCAACGGTATACAGATTGAGACTACCGACCGCCCTATTCCCCATACTTATAAATATAACGTTGTTTCTGGTTTCCCCTGCTCTTGTCTCTATATAATCCCGATACCGGATATAAACTGTATCTGCCTCGAAGCTGCTGCTGATAACAACTTTAACGGTATCAATGGGTGGCCAGGGGTTCTCCATGCCTTGTTGGTGGACATTTGCCTGGTAGGCCGGCCCCATTCCTGGCGCTGGTACAATGTCGTCCGGGGCTTCTTCACCCTGCACCGGCAGCATCTCCTTAAACAATATCGGTTGATGAATTACGTTTTTCCCCGCCGATACCCCAAAGAGACCTGGGGATTGGACAGCAGGATAGACCAAGAGAAGGCTGGTGATTACGATGGTAGCTATAGCTGGCCAGTACCATCTTAGATGCCATCTCTTTTCTAGAGCTAAATACATGCCATAGACAATTTGTGCCGCCCCGATGAGGAGAACCATTATCAGCCTGATGGCAAAGTGCCCCGGGAAGAACACATAGAAGAGATAGACAGGAGGATAGAACGGGAAGAAGGCGCCGAGAAGGCAGACTACGCCGTGAATGATTAAAAGTCCGGATAACAGATATATCAGATATGTCATTGTTCACGCCTTCTGGTTAGAGGCCACAGGTATTGCAGCTAGTAGTACCACAGCTACTGCAGGAGCTGCCGGTACCGGCTATCGGCGTGCTCAATCCAGATTCGTTCTTGGAGAAGGAAGCGCAAGTGGAGATTATTCGTTCAGCATTTTTATGGCACTGGGGGCAAGAAGCCTCCTTACTCGACTCACTGAACGAGCGTAATAACTCAAACTTCAAGCCGCAGTCAGAGCAGACATACTCATATATCGGCATTTTCCTTCTCCTGATAACTAGTTTAGGGCTTTTGGGGGCAGTGAGTCAAGCTGGGGGGACTGAGAGCGTTTTGGTAGCCTTACCCCTTTTATTTGGTAACCCCTTCCCCTCGAAGAGTCTTCGAGGGGTGAGGTCAGTAAAATATCTTAAACCTTTTGACCGCATAGCCGTCGGATAGTATACTACCAGTAGCTTAGTACTGCGTGGAGGTTTATATGAATACCGAGCAGTTGGCGGAAAAGCTGGTCTCGTGGATAAAAGATAAAGTTACGTCTGCCGGGTGCAAGGGGGTGGTGGTAGGCATGAGTGGCGGGCTTGATTCCTCGGTATTGGCGGTATTGTGTCAGCGGGCTTTTCCAAAAAACATGCTTGGAGTGATTATGCCCTGCCATAGTCAGGTGGAGGATAAGGCGCATGCCCAGGCAGTGGCTGGTAAGTTTTCCATTCCGACTGCAGAAGTGGTTCTGGATGATATTTTTACTGCCTTGCTCCAGAAATTGCCTGATTACAAAGGAGACCCCGCTACCAGCCATGTAGCCGAAGCCAACCTTAAAGTCAGGTTAAGAATGCTCACTCTTTACTATATTGCCAATCAGCGCAAATACATGGTGTCGGGCTCCAGCAACCGTAGTGAACTGGCTGTGGGCTACTTCACCAAGTATGGCGATGGCGGAGTGGATATCATGCCCCTGGGCAATCTGGTAAAGGGACAGGTAAAGGAGCTGGCTTCCTTCCTTGGTATCCCGCAGTCAATTATTGATAGGCCTCCCTCAGCCGGATTGTGGGAGGGTCAGACTGATGAAGATGAACTGGGCTTCAGCTATGGTGAACTCGACCGCTATCTGCTTACCGGTGAAGCCTCGGATGATGTAAAGAGGAAGATTGAATCTATGATAACTGCCAGTGAGCACAAACGCTCGCTACCCCCGATAGCT
>JAUVXN010000025.1 GCA_030603605.1 Dehalococcoidales bacterium
GTGTGCACTGTCTTGATGAGTAACGGCAAGTATGGGGGTGGCGGTATGTTTGCGGCACCTGATGCCGACCTTACCGATGGCCTTCTTGATGTATTGATAATAGGTGATTTGAGCAAGCCAGACCTTCTCTGGTCATTACCCCGAGTTTACAAGGGCACTCATCTAACCCATCCCAAGGTCACGATGAAGAGGGGAAGAGAAATAGAAATACGGTCTGCAGAACCAGTGTCTCTTCAAGCTGATGGCGAACTACTTGGTGAACTGCCTGCCCGTTTCTATATCTTACCGGCGGCGCTAAACATTGCTGTCTAGATTTGATTTTTGAACCTATGGTCGGGGTGAGAGGATTTGAACCTCCGACCTCATGGTCCCAAACCATGCGCGCTAACCGGACTGCGCTACACCCCGCAACTTAATCCATTTCGGCTAACTTCTGCAACCTCTCCCAGTCCTCGTCTACTTTCCTCTGCAGTTCATCTATTATATGCTTATTTTCTGGCACAAACAGATGGTCAAACCTCCGCTGTGCCTTCAAATATTCTATCACTGGCTTCTTTTCGGTGGGTCTTGAGGTTATTCTATATTTACCATATTCAACCTCAAAAAGAGGCCACATACAAGTCTCAACGGCAAGTCGAGATAGGTGGATAGTCTCATCAGACGGGAAGCGCCAGCCACGAGGACAAGGTGATATTACATCAATGTAGGCTGTTCCCTCAATTGAAACTGCTTTCTGAACCTTGGTCATAAGGTCTCGCCAGGCATGTGGTGCTGCCTGAGCAGCATAAGCAACACCGTTGGCAACCATCATACCAACCATGTCCTTACGATGCTCTGTCTTACCTGGTATAACTTTTCCCACCGGTGAGGTGGTGGTCCAGGCACCGAGAGGGGTCGCCGCACTACGCTGAATCCCGGTATTCATATAAGCCTCATTATTAAGACAAACATAAAGTATCTGTTGACCTCGCTCGACAACTCCGCTCAACCACTGGAGCCCAATATCATAAGTAGCCCCATCTCCAGCAAAAGCCACAAATTTAATGTCGCGGTCTGCCATCTTACCTAGCTTGACAAAATGCTTGTAAGTCGTCCAGGCAGCAGCCAATGTACTGGAAACGTTCTCAAAAGCGCTGTGAATCCAGGGGACTCTCCACGCAGAGTGAGGAAATGGGCTGGTGCAAACCTCGAGACAACCGGTTGCAGTAGCGGTTACTACCGGCTTACCCAGTGCGGTTATGGCGTGCAATACTTGACGAACGATGATAGGTTCAGGACATCCGTGACAGGCCCTGTGTCCTGGCGCTAATTTATCTTCCTGATAAGTTAGTTCCTTTAACTTTATAGCCATAATGCCTCCTTACTCTCTAACCGAAAGAAATCTAATGATTGGCGGCTTAATCTCACCGGTCTCGGCAATTTTAGACAGCTCGCGGAAAATGTCACCAAAGTCAGAGGGAATCGTGTCCCGACCACCCAGACCATAAAAGAAATCAATCATCTTCATCGGGAGACCACGATTGAAGAAGGCTGAGCAGGCCTCGATGAATAAAGGACCTCCCTCAGCACCAAAACACTCACACCTGTCCATCGCCGCCACCGCTTTTATATGCTTAAGGGCTTTTACTATCTCATCGGCGGGGAAAGGACGGAAGCAACGGACTTTAAGCATTCCTGCTTTCATACCCTTTTCTCGCATCCCATCCACTGCTTCCCGGCATGCCCCTGCCCCTGAACCTATGATTAGAATAGCTACCTCAGCATCTTCAAGCCGATAAGACTCTACTAACCCATAATGCCTCCCACTGATTTTACCGTATTCCTGTCCAATCTCCGGGATGACTCTCAGGGCATTATTCATCGCTTCAAACTGTGGGCGCCTATGCTCAAAGAAATAATCCCAGTGGTCAAAAGCCCCGAAAGTTTTAGGATGGTCTACATCTAAGAGGGAATAGCGAGCTTTATACTCTCCAACAAAATCTTTTACCACCTCATCGGGCAAAACTTCAACTCGACCCAAAGTATGCCCCAAAACAAAGCCAGCATGACCATACATTATCGGTAGCATAATGTCGGGGTGTTCAGCGATTCGCACCGCCTGGATACAATTATCATAAACCTCCTGGTGGTTCTCAGCGAAAATCTGAACCCAGCCGGCGTCACGCGAGCCCATCATGTCGGTCTGGTCGGTAAGTATGTTAAGCGGGGCAGAAAGAGACCGATTAACCACTGCCATGATGATAGGACAGCGAAGCCCCGAGGCAACCCAGAGAACCTCCCACATAAGAGCCAATCCAGGTCCACAGGTAGCCGTCATAGCTCGAGCACCCGCAGTAGAAGCCCCGATACAGGAACTCATGGCGGCATGCTCACTCTCCACGCGGATATACTCGGTATCCACCAGCCCTTCAGCAACCAATTCAGCAAACTCCATGACGATTTCAGTTTGAGGAGTAACCGGATAAGCAGCCATCACATCGGGATTAATCTGACGGATAGCTTCGGTCACTGCACTATCACCCTCAAGAGCTTTAATTATGGGCTTTTTCACCATAGCTTCAACCATTATTTTGCCTCCTCCCTTATTGCTTCAGCTTCTCCCACCATAGTGATGGCTTCCTTAGGGCACTCACGGGCACAAATACCACAACCTTTACAATGTTCATAGTCAAAGCCTACTACTTTACTATCCTTAACCTTAATGCAGCCATCTGGGCAATAAATCCAGCAAATCATGCAGTCAATGCATTTCTCTTCATCAAGAATTGGTCGAAAAGTACGCCATTTGCCCGACTTATACTCTACCGTGTTGCCCGGTTCAACAATTACCCCACCTAGCTCCAGTTCTTTCCAACCTTTTAGCGCCATTTGCCTTCTCCTTCCAAAAGATTTTAGCCGGCTTGAGCCGATTTATAAGCTTTTTCAAAAGCTGTCACATTCGCCTCGACAACTGCCTTCTTAAATTTACCACCGAGTGATTCTTTAATCATTTTAACCAAATTTTCCTTGCTCACTACCTCGACAGCCTGAGCCAGAGCGCCGAGCATGGCTATATTAGGTATGTTTCTACCCATAGTCTCCATGGAAATTGAGGTGGCATCAACGATGATTATTTTTCCTTTATAGCCCAGCTTGGCACGAATATCACCTGGCGATTCAGTGGTGTTGATGACAAGTGCTCCGTCTGCCTTCAACCCAGCTACCACATCAACTTCATCAAGAAGTGTGGCATCCAGTACCACTACTGCGTCGGGTTCAGCAATTTCTGAAAGGTCTCTTAACGGTTTACTACTTATCTTGGTAAAGGAGCGCATAGCAGCCCCAGCGCGCTCGGCTCCGTAATCGGGCAAGCCCAAAAAATAGTTATCTTCCAAATTTGCTGCCTCTGCCAGAATCTTGCTTGAGGTCACTGCTCCCTGCCCACCTCGAGCATGCCATCTTATCCCAACTGGGTCCTTTTTTAGTCGCACCATATCATGAACACCTCCTCTAAAGTTTCTTCGCGGGCTTTTTTGTAGCGTTAATATTTGTTTCGGTTTAGTCCCCAATCATCAAAACGCGCCCCTGGAGCGACTTGAACGCTCGCACCCAGCTCCGGAGGCTGGTGCTCTATCCGACTGAGCTACAGGGGCACATGGTCATAATATCACGCAGCCAGCGAAAGAGCAATTGAATTTAGCCGAAAATCCGCCTGTATTATAGACGCCTTTTACGGATAAAGCAAGTATTGACCTTTCTAAAATAAGCTTAGCTTCCCAAAAGAAGCCATTAAATAAAAACGTCCCAAGCGAGGAGGACAATAAGACACAGCAGCACTACAAGCACCATAACTCCCAGTGGAATTCGATAGCGGTCAGGGCTGAAGGTCGCCGGCTCAGGGGTTGGCCTCTCGACATGGAGGAAAACATACCTGGCGGACCTAATTGTCTCAACAAGGTAGCCCGGGGGATTGGCACTTAGTTTGACGATGAACCAAACGAGACGGAGAGCCAGACTTTCCACTGCGCCAAACAAACGGCACACCCAAACACTGAACACATTGTAAGCCAGCCGGGACGGTCTCCGGTAGAACCAGTCGGTATCCAGCGTTATGGTTGCCTCAACATGGAGCTTCTTTATGAGTAACCAGAAGGCAAGTCCTGTGAAAAACAGGAGCTGCATAGTTTGTATCACATGGGAAGCAGTATACGGCTGGTAGTGCACTTCAAAGGGTAAAAGATTATAAAGTAGAGCCGGATAAACTCCAATGGCGATACATATTGCTGAGGTCAGTCCCATGCTCACATACATACCCAGTGGGACAGGTTTCGGTTTAAGGGAACGGTCAGTGCTAAACCAGGTAAAATACGGGAGTTTCAGGGCGATAGAAAGAAAAGTACCGATAGAGGCTAGTTCCAGCAGCAAAACCACTGCTCCCAGATGGCTAATCTCTGCCGCATATATAGTCATTGTCTTACTGACAAAACCGCTAAACAATGGAACTCCAGAGATGGAGAAGGCACCGACCATGAAGAATATCAGGGTAAGCGGCATTGACCGGAATAGTCCACCGAGTTCGGTAAGTTTGCTCCGACCGGTGGCATAAAGAACGGCACCCATCCCCATGAACAACAATCCCTTATACAGGATATGGGCAAAGGCATGGGCGGTAGCACCGTTAATCGCCATCTGAGTACCTATGCCGACACCACATACCATGAAACCAACCTGACTGATAATATGATAGGAAAGAAGACGTCGGCCGTCGTTGGCGAGGAAGGCAAAAACCACACCATAAACCGCCATGATGGCACCTGCCCACATCAGCAACTCCAGACCAGCAAAACCGCGGGCGAGCGCATAGACCGCCACCTTGGTAGTAAAAGCACTGAGGAAAACGCTACCGGCAACTGTCCCTTCGGGATAGGAATCAGGCAGCCACCCATTAAGCGGCGGGACGGCAGCATTAAGAGCAAACCCGAAGAGAATCAAATATGAAGCTATCCCCCCTTCAAAGTGGTTAAACAATAGCGAACCGGTCTCCCCCAAATGCCAAATAATGCCGGCCATAAGCACACTGCCGCCAAATGCATGCACCAGAATGTAACGGAAACCTGCCCTTCTTGACTCCGGTGTCCTCCGCGCCCAGATGAGGAAAAGAGAAGAAACGGCCATTATTTCCCAGAAGATAAGTAAGGTGAACAGGTCACCGGCAAAGACCACCCCCAGCGAACTACCTACATAGAGCAGGGAGGTTACCTGCTGCACGGTGTCTTTCACGTGGAAGCCGTAGACACCACCCAGGAACCCCATGATGACAAAAACATAGCCAAAGGCAAGACTTAGCCTGTCCACCCGACACGGCATCAATTCATAGTTAAGAAAGGGAAAGGTCAGGCTTGCCCCCGGCTCCAGCTGCAGAAGGAAGTAGAAGGCTGCAATAGGGAATATTAGGTATACAGAGGCTCGCACCCGGCGGGGTAGTATTGGCAGTAGAATAGCCCCGAGCACAAAAATTATCGCCAGCGGGAAATTACTCATCGTCATCACTTCGGTCGTAGTAATCCTCCTTGCGCTGTAGCCAGTAGTGCCCGATTAATTTGGCAAAGCCAATCAGAATCAAACAGCCAATGAATCCGAACAGAGAAAAGAATCCGGTAATATGTGACCAGGGTAAGGCATTATGGGCATGCCCGCTCACCAGGAAAAAATCGAGCAAAATAAAGATGCCCACAGTTACTACTAAAACCGCTAACCAGCGAAATTTCATAGTCCCCCTCCGCTGAGAACATTACCGGCAACTCTGGCAGCCAACTGGTAAAGGTAGGGAAATTGGTCAGGGAAGATTCCTAGTAAAAGCGAAAATAAGGCAGTCAGTGCCAGAGGAACAACCATCAAGAGTGAAGCCTCACCGAATTTAGTAAACTTGTCTGAAGGAGCAAAAAAGGCCCGGACGACGATGCTAAAAAGGTAGCCAGCATTGAGCAGACCGCTGAGCAGAAAAGTAGCTACTAAGGCCATCTGTCCTACGTCAAACGCTCCCTGAACCAGATACCATTTACTGATGAATCCGCTGACTGGAGGCATCCCAGCCAGCCCTATCGAGGCTAAGGCAAAAGCACCCATAGTGATTGGCATCTGTCGTCCGATTCCGTTCAGCTCGCTTACATTCTCACGGTGTGTCTTGACGCGAATAGCACCGGCGCAGAAAAAGAGGGTAATTTTCATCGTTGCATGGTTTACAATATGGAGAAGACCGCCGATCCAGGCACTGGGCGAAAGCATCGTCATGCCAAGGACAATGTAGGACAGATGACCTACCGTAGAATAAGCTAGACGCATTTTCAGATTGTCTTGGCGTATGGCAATAAGCGAAGCCACCAATATCGTGGCGGCAGTAAGCCCGGCAAGATAACCTGCCATACCGCTACCATGCAACAGCGCAGGACCAATGATAAAGCCAATGGCCCGGGCAAAGCCAAAGACGCCGGCTTTCACCACCGCCACGGCGTGGAGCAGAGCACTGACCGGAGTCGGTGCCACCATAGCCGTCGGCAACCAACTATGTAGCGGCATAATCGCTGACTTGAATCCGAAACTACACAGAAACAGGATAAACAGCAAGATGACACTGCTCTTACTCACCTGCTCTGGTAGAATTCCCCCTGCCCTAAAATCAACCGACCCGCTGATTTGGTAAGTCACTGCCAGGGCAAAGATAAGAGCCGTCCCTCCGGTGAGCAAGTAGACCAGATACTTTCTTCCCGCAGATATTGCCTCCGGTGTCTCCTTATGGATGACCAGAGGATAGGTGGCAATAGTCAATATTTCATAAAATATGACCAGTGTCAGCAGATTAGCAGCAAAAGCGATGCCCATCGTAGCCGAAAGACAAACAGCGAAGCAGGCAAAATAGCGGGTCTGCTTGTGCTCTGGTATACCGCGCACATAACCAATGGAAAAGAACGAAGTTAAAATCCAGAGTGCTGAGGCAGAAAGGGCAAAGATAATGCCCAAGGAATCTACCTTAAGCGCCAGGGAAATGCCCGGAGAAATAGCAAACAAGGTTATCGCCGGATAACTACCCTGGAGCACACTGGGCAGCATGGACAACACAATGGCAAACTTTGCCAAGGCTGCCATTATTGTCCAAGACTCGCGCACATTTGGCCGTTGATTTGGAATCACAATTAAAACCACGGCTACTAAAGAGACCAGCACAGCCAGTAGTGGTTTCAGTGAGTAAACTGTTTCCATAAACCTAAATCAAGTCTCCCAATCTACTTGAAAAATAACGGCTGCACTATCGGTGCCAAAACATGATTAACAATCAGCACATTAATCAAGAACAGAATAATAATACCAGCGGCAAGAATCAGTATAGGCACAAGAATTCTTGCCGAGGGCTCTCTTGCCTGCTCCACCTCTGCGGATAACTCATCGCTTGGTCTGATTGCAAAAATTTTCTCAATCACCCGAAAAAAGTAGGCAGCATTAAGCAGGCTGCTAGCCAAAATCACGGCGACGAAGACCCAGTTTTGGGCATCAATCCCACCCAGTATCAGATACCATTTACTGAAGAAGCCGCAGGTCGGCGGTATGCCCACCATGGACAGTGCCGCCACGGTAAAACAAGCCATCATCACTGGCATCTTGCGTCCCAGGCCGGCAAACTGGGATATCTCGTGAAGTCCGGTCTGATACTTGATACCGCCGGCAACCAAAAAGAGGCTGCTCTTCATAAAAGCATGGTTAAGAATATGAAGCAGACCCCCAATGAGTCCCAGCGGGTTAGCCAGCCCGATTCCCAGTCCGATATAAGACACCTGGGCAACGGTGCTATAGGCAAGCATACGCTTGAACTCCTTTTGAGCAATAGCCATAACCGAGCCATAAATGATACCGACGGCGGCTAACCAACCAATTATCGTAGTAACCGGCAGGACCTCAATAAAGTACTGGGGTTGGAAAACAGTGAGCATCATGCGAATTATAACGTAGGCGGCGACCTCAATCTGAATCGCTGCCAGTACTGCTGCCACTACCGGCGGTGCATAGCTATGGGCATCAGGTAGCCAGACATGGAGAGGGAAGAGAGCCATCTTAATGCCCATGCCGATAACGATAAGGGCGACGGCTGCCATTATCGCTGGTGAGCCATACAGAGGCGGCAAAAGCCGGGCGGCATCAGCCATATTGAGAGTCCCCGTGGAGAAGTAGATAAAACCAACTCCCAGAAGATAGAAACTCCCGGCGATTGTCCCCAGCATCAGGTAGCGGAAACTGGCCACCACTGCCCGGTCCCCACCCAGAGTTATCAAGGCATAGCTGGCCAGGGAATAAATTTCAAGGAAAACAAAGAGGTTAAACAGGTCACCGGTAACTACCACGCCGACAAGCCCAGCAAACAGCAGCATAAGAAGTCCATACACGGGGACACCTTTTCGGGGAGTCAGATATAAACCAGCCTGAGGTGGGTAAATCACAACAATGAGACCAATAAACAGGACAATTATAGCCATAAACGCCGAAAGATGATCGAGTACATATTCAATGCCAAAGGGTGGAGGCCATCCTCCCAGATAGTGGCGTAGTGTCCCTTCCGACAGGACTCGGAAAAAACCGGTGCCGGCAGCTACCAGCGAGAGTGCTAGACCGATAACTGCCGTAATATATGCCCACTTTAGCCGCCATATTCCTACTAGTGTCGAAATGACGGCGAACAGTAATAACGGAGCAAGAGTGAGAATCGACAGACTGGACATTTACTCAGGCATCTCTTTCATAATAGACATAATAGACCTATCATCCAAAGTCTTGTAAGCACGGTAGATAACCAATAAGAAAGCTAATGCTGCTCCGGTAAGGGAAAGACTTACCACAATGCCGGTCAGTATCAATACGTGCGGCAGCGGATTTATGTATTTAGCTGCCTCTGTGCCAATCTGTGGGTCAATTACTGGTACCGTGCCCCCCAGCTTGGTAGCGCCTTCAATAAAAAAGAGAAAGATGGCGGTTTGGAAAATATTCATCCCGATGAGCTTTTTCATCAGGTTACGCTTTCCAAGCATGCCGTAAAGACCTAAGGCCAAGAGCATGACAATCATCAAATAAACGTAGCGGGATAGGAATAGCTCTACCATTACCACCTTTCTCCAACTAAACTATCGAAAATCAAAACCAAGGTGCCAAAAACAGCCAGTCCTATTCCAATCTCGACAATCAAGATGCCAAGGGCTCTCAGTTCAGCTCCATGCACCCATGGGATTGGCAGGTATGCGTAGTCCAAGAATGCTCCACCTGTTACCATGGGAATTATCCCGGAAAGTCCAAAGATTAACATACCAATGGCAGCAAGTGCTAGTGCTAACTTCGGCGGGAATTTTCGGTATGAGACCTCTCTACCCAAGTACAGCCTCTGCAATATGATGCTGACAGCTAACAGGACTCCTCCCTGGAACCCACCGCCAGGACCATAATGCCCGTGTATGATTACATAGATAGCAAATAGCTGAATGAACGGGATTAATAAGCTACAAACGGTCCGAACTATGATGCTTTGGTACCTTTGTTTTATCATCAGATTTCCTTTTCATGAGTATCAGGATACAAGCCAGACCTGCTGTAAAAATTACTACCGTTTCGCCAAGAGTGTCATAGCCGCGGTAATCAGCCAGCACGGCGGTAACAATATTGGGAGTATGGGTGTCTTCGACCGAGTTTTCGATATAGAACGGCGAAACATGAACATTAGCCGGAGCTTGAGGGTCGGCATGGTCCGGCAAGCCACTAGAGGCATATAGCATCAGAGCAAAAAACAAAATCATGATTATGGCACTAATCCACTTCAATCTTCAGACCTCCTCCTGGTGAGGAATAAGGCAACAATAAACAATACCCCGGTTATACCTGCTCCTAGCGTTGCTTCAACAAAGGCGACATCAATTGCTCCCATCTGGGTAAACAATAACGCCACAAAGAAGCTGTATGCGGTTAGAGCCACCACTGCAGCCAGAAGGTCACGGACAGAGAGAGCAATGACCGCAGTAACAATCAGAATAACCAGCAACCAAAAGTCAATTTGCCAAATCATGCTTTTTTATTCCCTTCCCCTCAGTTTTGACCCATGCAACTTTAAATTAATCACAAGCTTATTATCAACTCTTGTCTTCGCTGTCTGGCTTCTTTCTTCGTGTCCATGGCGGTAAGCCTGAACGTAGAGCCGCCCGTGCTATAGCATGGGTTGCCGTCGGATTAGCAATCAGCACAAAAATCAATATAAATAGTATCTTAACGGTACTGAGTTCCCACCCATTGAAGACGGCTAAACCACTAAGGGTTAATATTGCTCCTAGCGTCTCTGATTTCCCCACGGCGTGGGTCCTGGTGTAAAAGTCAGGCAAACGAAGCAATCCGATACTACTCACGGTTAAGAAAAAAACACCACCGACTATAAGCACCATAGCCACAATAGTCTGAACTGGCATTAAGGCTCCTCCAACTTGCGATCAAAGTATTTCCCCAGCACGATTATGATAACGAAGTTCAAAAGTGCGTAGGCGATAGCGAGGTCAACAAACATACTAATTCGTCCAAAGATAAAGCCGATTAAGACCAGTAAAATAAAGCCGTTGGTTCCGACCAAACCAGCGGCGATTATCCGGTCAAATATAGTTTTACCCACAGCCACTCGGTACAGGGCAGCAGCGGTCAATAAGGCAATAAAAATGGCAATACTCAAGAGAAAGGAACTCATTGCTTAAGTGCCTCCAAAGAATATACCCACCTAGTAGCCGGGGGCTGTTCTTTCTCTTCCATGTAAACTTTCGCTATCTTGTTTTGCATTACAGCTCCTGCAAGTTCTTGAGCCAATGGTGGCTTCAGCGTATGAACTATATAATTCCCATTCTCGAGACTAACGGTTATCGTCCCCGGTGTCAATGTAATCGAATTAGCTAAAGTTACCTGGGCAATACCTTTTCGCATCCGGGTTCGGAACAGAAACAGGACAGGGTCAATCGGCATTTTGGGATGGAGTATAAGGTAAGCAACCTGGACATTAGCCATTATGATTCTGGAAAGCAGCCACGGTAAATAAGCTATAAAGCGCAACAACTGCAGGAAAACTGATCGGACTTTAGGCTCCACACGCTCACCGTGGCGTAACACAGAATATAGGATGTCATTGGTTAGAAATGTTACTAATCCGGCTGATATCACCCCTATGGCAATGTATTTCGCCTGATAGTGTCCAGAAAGGATTAGCCAAAACGCAAATAAAATAACAAACTGCAGGACTACACTAGTCCACCTTCCACGCCAGTGCCCTGTGGTTTTTTGTGCTCGAGATGTGCTTCTCATTCGTTCAGGCACTCCGTGATGAGTACCACAAACGTGGCACTGATAATAGTGAGTCCCCCCGCATAAGCCTTTCGTCCTTTCTTTTTGATAGAAGGGAGCGAAGAAGTCCTACCTCCACCTGCCGCCACCCGCCCTTAATATGCCTACCAGAAAAATAATCTACCACGATGAAAGGGTTTAGTCAAGGGATTTACCATTCTTCCCTTTCCCCGGTTCCGCAACAAAATGTCCACAGCCTTGCCCCAAAATGCTATTTTGCGGTAAAATCTTGAAGCAGGGAGAGGTGTCCGAGTGGTTGATGGTGCCGCTCTCGAAATTTGCCACTAGGTATGAAAAGGGGTTAAATTAGCTTCAAATCGGTAAAAACTGGTTATTTGTGGAATTGGCATTTTGAAGCTAAGAAAATCTGTAGTCTCAACGCTTCATTAGCAAATTATTAGCAAAAAGGACTGCCCCAAAACAGCTATTTTGGCAGTTTTACCCCCTCAACAACCCATCTGCTACCTATCGGGCGCAACTATATAATATATAAGAGCCCTTTACTACTATGCCGGAGTAAGTGTTTACTCTTTAGCCTGAGAATGTAGCTACTGAGGCCGAAAACTACCCCCTAGCTAACTTTTTTGGCACATTTACCCCTTATTTCAGCTATGAGTTAGGAGACAAGAGGGGTATTGCCGGGGTAAATAATGAGTGGGAAAACATTTTAGCCTCAAAAGTATGTGATAGGGGGGGTGCTGCCATGGCTAATCCCCTTGTCTCCATATCTCTCTCATAGGTGAAGTCAATCTCAATCAATATCTTTGCCTCAGTGAGAGTAGTGAATATCTCACGATTGAGCAACTCATCTCTGGCAAAGACGCTGTGGCCCATTCGGCAAAGCCCTTGTTTGATGTCAAAAACTTGACCCTAGCCAAGCCCATCTGCCTTTTTACTTCTTACGGGACATTGTAGCCTGGCAGGTCATGCTGCCAGGCTGGCTCCAGAGCTGGAACGTTCGTCCCTTCTGGCCTTACTACAATCACGCGCTTTAATGGGTCCCATTCGTTCCAAGAATTTACGACCTTCGGCATTGCAATACTTTTCTTTATTTATTAGGCTGTGCCTTTATAGGTAAAGCTTCAATTATCCAGACCTATTTCCCCTTTCTCTCCAGCCGTTTCTTAATGGCACCCAGATACTGCATGATCAGTGCCGCCCCCATCAATGATGTCAGATTGCGAACATCCAGCGGTGGTGACACCTCCATCATATCAAATCCCCGCGAGAGTGGGTGCTGACCAATTAACCAGACCGCTTCTAGCCCTTCGTAAGAGGTAAGTCCACCCGGATTAGGAACACAGTTCCCTGGAGCAGCTGCAAAGTCAAGACCGTCAATATCAAAGCTGAGGAAAAAGGCCTGGGTACCATTAGTGACAATATCTAAGGCTTGAGCCACTACATCGGCAATTCCTCGCCGGTGTATTTCGCGAGCAGTGATGATGGTGACTCCTTTATCACGACAATAGTCCATGGCAGCCTTAGAATTGTGCCATCCATTGATTCCCAGCTCGACCAGGTTTTTCCCGAGCAGGGGTTGTTCAGGTTCTTCCATCAATCGGCGAAAAGGTGTCCCGCTGCTAATTTCCCCATGTAGTGCCTTCCGCACATCCATGTGTGCATCTATGTTTATAACCCCGATATTACCCTGGACACTGTTAATCAGCGCTTTAACGTTGGCATATGTGCTCCCGTGGTCGCCGCCAATCACGATAGGAATAACCCCACTCTTGTTAATGGCAGTGAGAACCGCCTCAATCCGCCTGTGGGTTTCAGGCACTTCCGTATGAATCACGTCAATATTGCCAAAATCAACTATCTGAAGATTTGAGGAGATGTCTATATCCAGACCAGGTTCGTAGCAATCACAAAACATAAATGCATCGCGCACGCTCTCCGGTCCCCCACGGCTACCCCTCATTTGCAGGGTTGAAGTATCAAAAGGAATACCTACTAAGCCGACATCTGGGTTCTCTATATCCTTCCAATCCTTGATCAGGTCGATTACTCCGATGTCACTTGGATCGGGAACAAACTTAGCTCTTCTACCGCTTTGTACAAGAAGCTTCTCGGCTTCTCCTGAAAGTCTCATTTATGATACCTCCCTCTTTAAACAATTGAACATCGAGTGCTCCTGGGCAATTTTTGCGACAGGCCATTAATAACCCTTAATCTGCTTCGAGAAATAGTCTTTCATTTCCCCCTCTCGTTTTTATTATCTCTCTATTTTATATTCTTTCCTACATTGCGTTCAACTCTTGGTTGCGCTGAAAAGTTGGTTATTTTTCGGCCTACCCAATGAAATTTGGGAGTGTTGGATGTGGCACGACAGACCTGAGGAAGAGTATGAAAAGCCCAGCCCTTATCTGTACAAAATGAAAAAAATCCTTTCCTGTTGATTGGCTTTATAAACCAAAGATAGCACAATATGTATACAGGCTTCGTAAAGAGGAGGTTGCTACATATCTAGGCATAGGTAAAGGCGATCATAACATACTTATAGTGTATAAAACATTGATAAAATACCGATGGTCGCTGTTTTGCATGACCTTATTATGAAACAAAAGGGGCTTTTGTTATATCAGAGGAAGCAATTGCATCCTTTTCCATCCGGGGTAGTTGAAAGCTTGATAAAAAGAAAAGACCTCCCAGATTGGGAGG
>JAUVXN010000125.1 GCA_030603605.1 Dehalococcoidales bacterium
ACCTTTTCATCCAGCCTGGCTTCGTGGAGTAGATTCAGTATTTCTTTAATACGGGGACCTTGTGCTACCCCCATTCTTTTCAAGTCCTCACCATTAAGAGCTGGTTTAATATAACGGAGCTTATTGAAAAATAAGCTAACACGCTGTCGAGCCACCGGAGAGTCACCAGCCAGTGAATTAGCCACAATCGCTGGTGAGGAGTAGCCATGAAGCAGAGAGTAAATGCCGCTCGGAGAGAGTTCTGGATTAGCCAGCAACCCAATCCTGGTTTTGATGCTGATAGTGTCCCGCAGTGTTTGGGCGACTGATTTAGGTAACCTGAGGTACGAAATCAACCGTTCACTTTCTTCAGTGGTCAAAGGGTAAGCCAGCAGAGCCAGGTAAAGCCCGACTGATGGCAAGTCAGGTGAACTAAGTTGCCGTGCCTGCTCAAATTTGTCTGCCAGCCAGCCATTGCCCTTTAGTGAGGGATGCAGCTTGGCTAACACTCCCAGTTCAGCGGCACGGCGCAGGATTTTCTCCGGGTATTCCTCCTTTAAGATAAGCTCCAGCTCATGCCGCACTCGGTCGCCACTTATGGTATCTAACCGGCATATATCCCGTTTAAGCAGCTCCAGTGTAGCTGGTTCCAGTTGGAAGCTTAGCCGTTGCTCATAGCGCAAACCCCGCCAGATACGGGTAGCATCATCAATAAAGCTTTTCTCGTGCAGCACACGGACAAGCTTATGCTCAAGGTCATTCACGCCGCCATAAAGGTCAAGGAGTTCACCATAACGGTCAGGGTGAAGCTCAATAGCCATGGTGTTAATAGTAAAGTCACGACGAAGAAGGTCGTCTCTGATAGAGCCGGGTTTCACGGTTGGCAGCGCCCCGGGCTTGGTATAGGTCTCCGAGCGGGCGGTAGCCAGGTCAACACTCCATTCATCCCACTGCAGTTTAGCGGTGCCGAAGCGGGGATGAGTTACGATTTTACCCTGTGTAACACTTATTAGCTGACGTGCCAGATTTATGGCATCACCCTCTACCACCAGGTCAAGGTCAAGGTTAGCTCGCCCCAGAAGCAAGTCGCGGACTACCCCACCAACAAGGTATAGGCTCTGCCCCTGATTTTGAGCCACCTCACCAGCCGTCTGCATAAAGTTAACCAGCTCAGCGGGTAGCTGTTTTTCCATTTTGCTGGTCAGGTTAGTAATCTCGGGCATTTTCGTCTCTAAACCTCAATAGTCTGAATTATAGCACAGGTTGTCCCCGGTTATTGATTTAGCTCAGGTAGATAATGGCGATACCACCGAAAATCATGGCAATAGCCACCAGTCGTAAGGTCAGCATCCTTTTACCCGGCTGCCACTCCATAAATCCAGGCAAGATGTGACTCATGATAAGGGCAAAAATAACCACGAATACAGGACGGCTGCTGGCAATAGTCGAAACCAGCGATACAGGTCCCTTCTCCAGCGCCCAGAATAACAACACTGACCCAGTTGGTGCCAACATCTCACTAAGAACAAGCAAGGCTATAGCTGAGTTTCTTCGTTCCATGTTAGTCAGCTGTCTGAGAATATGAGGACGCATTGAGACCAGTAAGAATATACCGGATATACAGAATGCGGTAATAGAGAACATGTTCCAGAATGAGATGTAGGCTAGAGCATATTTACTGGTTACATCCGCCATGGCAAGAAGTAGACTGGAACCAAAAAGAAGGAGGAGTGGTTTGCCCAGCCAGATAGCAGAGCCAGACGGACTCTGCCTAACCGAGACTATTATCGCTCCGGCTACCACGATAATTATCGCCAGCCACTGCAGGTAACCCAGAGTTTCCCCCATAAATAGCACCGCTATAATCGCCACGAAAATGGGATAGGTATAGATTACAGGTATAACCCGTGATACTTCTTCCCTTTGGAGATTATAAAGCATGATAGTGACAGCAATAGTACGGAGTATGCCTGAGGCTACCGCCACCAGTACCGGCCATATACCGATACCTTCGGGCAAGGGAACCAGATAAAACGATAGCAAACCATAAAATAAGTAAAAAATGCTCACCGGCAGCAGTAAAGCCCGCAAGCCTGGCATTCGTTGGGAGAGGAGATGGCTGTCAATTGTGTTCACTACCGCGAAGGTAGCTGTACTCAGTATCGCTACGCTAGTCCAATTCACCAGTTAAGCTTACACTATCTCCGGCAAAATTCAAAACCGATAAACAATCTCTCCATTGTTATTTACTCAATATCTTCGTATAATAAACTTCGTAAAGGGTATAAATTATGAAAGTGGTCTCAATTGTGGGCATGCCCGGCTCTGGCAAATCAGAGGTTTCCCGAGCATTTGAGGAGAATGGCTTCATCAGAATAAGATTCGGTGATGTTACCGACGAGGAAATAAAGAAGAGAGGCTTAGCGTTGAACGAAAAAAATGAACGCCACATCAGGGAACTCCTCAGGCAAGAGCACGGGATGTCAGCCTATGCCCAACTTAATCTACCTAGGATTGATTCCACCCAGAAAAATTCAGATGTAGTAATTGATGGGCTTTACTCTTGGGAGGAATACACCTTTCTGAAGAACTATTACGGGGAAAACTTTTATGTAGTCGCCGTTTGGGCATCGCCGAGAACAAGATATGCTCGGCTGACCGGTAGGCCAACCCGACAACTGACACAAGAAGAAGCTGCCAGCCGCGACTGGGCAGAAATAGAGAATACTAATAAAGGCGGACCTATTGCTATCGCCGATTTTACCATCATAAACGAATCTTCACTGGAGAACCTGAGGAAGGAAGTGGGAGAAGTTATCTCGAAATTAAGATAAAAATTTCGGGGAAACAATTCGTAGCTGCGTAGATAGGAATTGTTTTTAGCGTTATGTAAAGGATTAACTTTTAGATGAAGAAGATAAGAGAGCAAAAAAGACTGGATAGTGATGAGTATTTTCTGAAAATAGCCTCGGTGGTTGCTGAGCGCTCAACCTGCCGTCGGCATCATGTTGGGGCGGTAGCGGTAAGGGGTAAACACATACTGTCTACCGGCTACAACGGCGCTCCCTCCGGCGCTAAAGACTGTCTTGAGCTTGGTTGTCTGCGGGATGAGCTGAATATACCGTCGGGGACAAGGCACGAAATCTGCCGGGGCATTCATGCCGAGCAGAATGTAATCATACAGGCCGGCCTGCATGGTGTTAGTCTTGAGGGGAGCACTCTCTATGTCACCCATACCCCGTGCGTGCTGTGTGCCAAGATGCTGGTCAATGCCAAGATAAAACGGCTGGTCAGTTTTGGCAGCTACAATGATAATGAATTTGGCAA
>JAUVXN010000081.1 GCA_030603605.1 Dehalococcoidales bacterium
ATACCCCAGTTGCTCCAGGTAGCTACCCAGCCGCTCCGATTCCCCCTTATTCATCTGGCAGCCTATGGTCCAGATATAATATTGCGGCATATTTCCCCTGCCCTCTGGTAGTAATAATATAATACCCCTTATCAAGGGGCATGTCACTTCACATGGCGGAGGGAGAGGGATTCGAACCCTCGACCCCGGTTTCCCAGGGTAAGCACTTAGCAGGCGCCCGCACTAGACCACTATGCGATCCCTCCTCTGTCCTACAATAATGCTTTGTGCACATTTACTATATCACAACCTTCTATTTTGCTCAAACCTATTTTGGTTGATTATTAGCAACCTCACCCCCTTAATCTAGGTTAATAATGTGGGGGGTGTTTTAAGAGGGGCGTCAGCCCCTCTTTTCAAAATCTTCCCCTTCCCCTCATCAAGGGGAAGGGGATACAGGTCGAAGACTCTTCGAGGGATAGGGTCACCTAATAAAAACGTATAAGGGTCAGGGGGATAAGTTACTGGATAGTCTCATAATCTCATTTGAGAGCTCTACTCGGCTGTGCTATGATGGTTGGCACGGAACGGACATGGAGATTAACGTTTTATTTGAAGGAGGCTTTGAGGGGTGTCCTGAGGTGGGCTGGTTGCAGAGAGTGGCTGAGCAGGCTCTCACTGTTCAAGGTGCCGACTCTGATGTAGAGCTTGGCTTGGTTATTACCAGCCAGGAAAGGGTAAAGCAATTAAATAAAAGCTATCGGGGAAAAGATGAGCCCACAGATGTACTGGCTTTTTACATGACATCGGCGGCGGGAGAAACATTTGTAGCGCCTCCCGACGGAGTGCGCCATCTTGGTGAAGTAATTATCTCCTACCCTCAGGCAGTGTTACAGGCGAAGGAGCACCGGCATTCCATAAAAAAGGAGTTAACCATCCTTATTATTCATGGCGTACTTCATCTTCTGGGGTATGACCACGAAGAACCCGGGCAGGAACGCCAGATGAGGGGGAGAGAGGCGGAGACTCTAAACTATATTGAGGAGAAACTGAATTTCTAGCATCGCGCCGCCCCAATAAGCTCGGCTATATCCTTTACCCCCTCTTTTTTCATAAATTGCTCTATTCCTTCTAGGACATCAAGCGGGGCGCGGGGGTTGGCGAAGGTAGCCGTGCCTACCTGTACGGCACTGGCTCCAGCCATGATGAACTCTATAGCGTCACTGCCGGTGACTATCCCACCACAGCCGATGACGGGTACTTCCACAGCGCCAGCCACCTCATAGACCATAGCCAGCGCTATTGGCTTTATTGCTGGCCCGGATAGGCCACCGGTTTTTCTGCCCAATAAAGGCTGGCGTGTGGTTATATCTATATACATACCCTTCAGGGTGTTGATTAGGGATATGGCATCGGCGCCGGCTTCAGCCACGGCTATAGCTACCTTAACTATATCACCGGTGTTTGGGGTTAACTTGACCAGTATCGGCAGGGAAGTGGCCGATTTGACCGCGGCGGTTACCCTGGCGGCTGACTCAGGATTGGCACCAAATTCAGCACCGCCCGCCTTGATATTGGGGCAACTGATGTTTACCTCGATGCTGCTGATTCCAGCCACCCCGTCCAGCTCATTAGCCAGCTTGACATAATCGTCAACAGTTTCACCGGCAATGTTAACAATGACCGGTACGCGCCAGCTTGTCCAAAGCGGCGCCTTTTCCTTGATTAAGGCTTTAACGCCAATATTCTGCAATCCAATTGAGTTGAGCAGACCGGAAGCGGTTTCGGCTAGCCGCGGCTGTGGATTGCCCTCTCTGGGCTCAAGGGTAGTCCCCTTGCATACAATAGCCCCCAGCTTTTGAATGTCAAATATCTGGCTGTATTCGGTCCCATAGCCAAAGGTGCCAGAGGCAGTCATCACTGGGTTGGCCAGTAGCAGACCCTTTTTGTGGGTTGGGGCTAACTGAACTGAAAATTCCATTTTATTTCGCCTGCATGATTATATGTTATATATCTCGAAGAGGCAACCTCACGTTGGCTTTGTCAGGCAGCGTTATGAGACTGATGGATATAGCCTTTGGTCTTATGGCGCAATTTGGCAATGCCAAAGGAGATAGAAAGGAAAATCCCTCCGACCAGGATAATTGTCGCCCCGGAGGCTAAATCAAGCAAATAGGAGAGCCACAGACCACTGAAAGTAAAGACAGCCCCCGCCAGGACGGAAAGAAGCATCATCTTCTTGAGGTTGTGCGTGAACTGTCTGGCTAGTGCAGCCGGAATGGTGAGAAGGGCAATGACCAAAACAATGCCGACAACCCTTATTAACACAACTACGGTTAGGGCAATTAGGCACAGCAGTAGAAGGTATAGACGTTCGGTAGGAACTCCAACTATGGTACTGAATTCCTCATCAAAGGAAAGAAGTAAAAACTCCTTGTAAAACAGCAATACCACTATAATTATAACGGCATCCAGAATAAGCATAAGCATTAAATCGAAGGCAGGCACGGTAAGAATGTTGCCGAAGAGGTAACTGAAGAGGTCCGGGGCATACCCTGGAGTCAGACTGACAAAAATTATCCCTATTGCTACCCCCATTGCCCACAGGATGCCGATGGCAGTGTCCTCGGGAAGTCTCGTCCGCTTGGTCACCAGTCCCATACCCAGAGCGGAGGCAATGGTGAAGAACATGGCGCCCAGTATCGGGTTTATGCCGAGAAAATATCCCAGTCCAATACCGCCGAAGGAGGCATGGGCAATCCCACCACTGATAAAAACTACTCTCTTTATCACTACATATACGCCAACAATCCCGCAGGCGATGGCAGCCAGCAGCCCCGCAATCAGCGCATTCCGCATGAATTCATACTGGAGCACTTCCAGCATTTTTTTAATGCTCCCTTAGTACGCGGTGGGGGACGACGCCGTGAGCTATGAGTTGTATCGGGCAATGATAGGTCTTTTCCAGTGCTTCAGCAGACACCTCTTTTGAGCCGTGGTAGAACAGTTGGCGGTTAAGACAGGCAATTTGGTCCACATAGATGGAAACAGCACTGATATCATGGGAAACCATGATGATGGCCATCCTTTGTTTTAAGCTATCAATAAGTTCATAAAATTCGGTTTGCATATTTGGGTCAATGCTGGCTGTAGGTTCATCGAGAAGCAGTAGTTTTGGGTCGGTAACCAGTGCTCGGGCAATAAAGACCCGCTGTTGCTCCCCGCCAGAAAGTTTGCCTACTTGCCGGTCTTTGTAATCTAGCATGTCTACGGTCTTAAGGATTTCATTGGCTATTCTTCTATCTTCTTCGCTATAGCGTCGGGCCAGCCCGGCTTTACTATAACGTCCCATAAGCACCACATCCAGAACGCTTATCGGGAAATCGTGGTCAAACAGGTTATATTGAGAAATATAACCGATGAATTTCCGCCCCCTCTCGGGGGATTGCCCCATAACCGAAACCTGACCCCGGGTCGGCTTTATCAGTCCCAGGATAACCTTAAGCAGGGTAGTCTTGCCGCCGCCATTGGGGCCTATTATGCCAAGGAAGTTATTAGGTTCAACGGATAGGTTTACTCCCTCCAGCACCGAAATACTATCGTAATACACCCATACATCATCCAGTTTTACTACTTCTTTAGCCATTATGTTTACGCTCTATTACTTGAACTAATTCATGTAGACTTTGGCTGCGGGTATATGAATACCAGTTCAATACTAATAATAACATATTCCTAAATAAAGAAAAGAGACTGCCTTTTCAAACAGCCTCTTTGTTATTATCCGCTGCGCAACTATTCCAATGGCGTCAGGGTCAGGAGTTTCCTGGCAATCTTGGGGTACTTGGCTATAAACAGCAGTTCTTCTTCCACAAGTGGTTTTTGTGATTCTACATTAGCATATCTTGCCAGCTCCAAAATCTCGCTGGCTTCTTCTCTATCAGCAAACTTAACATTCATCTTCCCCATTATATGGCTGAAGCCGGATATTCCGCTATACTGCCCGGCAATAATTTCCCTTCCGGTTTCTACCTTCACTGGTTCCCCCCTCCCCAATTCCTCAAAGCTATATAGCTCGTAGTTTTCCGGGTCCTTTAATACGCCGTCAGCATGTATACCTGAGGAATGAGCAAAGGCATTGGCGCCGACCCCAGGCTGGTTCATTGGAATGGCAACACCAAAGGCATAGCTGGCAAACTCGGCTATCTTTGCTGACTTTGATAAGTCAATCGGGTTTCCCAGCTGATATTTCCCGGCAAATCCCTTTGATTTGGTTACGGCTAGAATGACTGCCACCAGGTCAGCGTTTCCCGCCCTTTCCCCGATGCCGTTGACGGTGGTATTGATATAAGCATCCTGTCCGCCATCTATAGCTCCTTTAGCTCCGGCAATAGAGTTGCCAACAGCCATCCCCAGGTCACCATGGCAATGAATCTCAATAGACATACCGGTATTTTCCGCCAGTGCCCTGGTAGTTTCGTAGATGGTGAAAGGGTTATCGTAGCCAAGAGTATCACAGTATCTGAGTCTATCAGCCCCGTGTTCTTTAGCCGCCAGGCCGAATTTGATTACGAAATCCAGACCTGTCCTGGAGGCATCTTCAGCGTTGACACCTATGCTCTCAGCACCAAGAGCCTTGGCGGCATCAACCGCCGCAACCATCTCGCTTATAAGGTCGTCCCTTTTCTTTTTCCCCTGGAACTTACCCTTGAGCATCTGGTCTGATGTCGATATCGAAAGGTTGAGATGGCGGATATCAGGTACCAACTTAAAGGTTGTCTCCACATCAGCAACGATGGCTCTTATCCATCCTCCCAAACGGATAGGCTGCAGGACTCCCATTTCAGCCAGTTCCAGGTTGGCCTTCAGGTAAAGGGATTCGTGCTTGGTCGTGGGGAAGCCAAACTCGGACTGAAAGATGCCCATCTCATTCAGGTAAATGTTTATCATGGTCTTTTCCAGCTTGGATAAGCCGAGCTTGGCGGTTTGAACTCCATCCCGATTGGTCACATCAATAAAATAAATCTTAGGCATCTGGTTCTTCTCCTGTAGAATTTGGTCGCAGACGGTCTATAACGCGAATTTTAATGTTTAATGATAACATATGCGTGCTATCTCAAGCAAGTAAATTTAGTTTTGAGATTGTTTATGCCGTCCTGTTTGACACTCGCGGAGAGGGGTGATAGATTAGAGATAGGACGACTCCTGGGCAGAGCATTTGAAGGTTTGAGTCGTTGATTTTCCGACCTGTATCACTAAAATACCCTGTCTGGTGTGCCATGAATGTCGGTGTTTGTAAAATAAACCTTCGCTTGCCGGAAAATTCGTCTCTCAAGGGCAAGCGGCAAGTGTTGAAATCTATCACTACCCGGGTCCGAAACAAGTTTAATGTTTCTGTAGCTGAAATTGATAACCATGACCGATGGCAATTGGCTACTGTAGGAATTTGTTGTGTAAGCAATGATAACCGGTTTACTAACGAAGTCCTGTCAAAGGTGATGGATTTTGTTATCAATGGTCATTTTGAGGTAGAGATGCTCGACTATGAAATTGAGATTCTACCTATTTGATGAG
>JAUVXN010000043.1 GCA_030603605.1 Dehalococcoidales bacterium
CCCCGGGAGTCCCTTCTAATAGAAGAATATCGGCATCACTGACCTGCCTGATGCCTTCTATTATTGACGACAGTATAGTCTGGCTGGTAGTTACCGGGTATGTTATCGGGTAAGAGGCACTGGGTTTAATCAGAATGCGTCTTGCCCTGGATATCACCGATGGTGCCTTAAAAACAAACTCTGAAGCCTTAAATATCACCTCTTCCTCCTCCTCAAGGAAATGCGCAAGCTCTCTACCTTGTTAGCGCTCTTTAGACCAGATACCATGGCAACCAGGGTTCTAATCAGCAAGCTCTTAGTGAGCTGATTTATCGGAATATAGGTATCATTAATAAACAGGTCAATAGCCTCTTCTCTCTGCCGGGCGAGCAGTGTCCTCTCAATCAAATCAGTTATCTTTGGCACTTCGTTCCTTGAAAACTGTGGCACATCTACCCGGCAACCCCGCTGCTTAAGCTCGACAATTAAGCCTTCCAGCAAAGTTGTCTTGCCAGATTCTGACTTGCCCACAATAGAAATAATTGGTTGCATATCGAATTCCTAGCTATTTACTTCCTCGTTCCAATCAAGCATTATTACCTGGACTATTTCTCCCGCTTTTACCTCTGTCTTATCCTCGGGGATAATCACCAGCCCATTAGCCAGGCTCATAGAGGTTAGAATCCCTGAACCCTGGGGGCCGGTTAGGCGGGCAAAGTATTGGTCATTGTGTTTTTCTACCACCGCCCGGGTGTAGGCACGGCGTCCGCTTTTATTCAAGATAGGTTCTTCTATCACTGCTTCTACGGTAGGCTTGGCTAGGTTTTTTTTACCCATCATCTTAAGGATAGCCGGGCGAGCAAATAGCTCAAAGGTAACCATGGAGCTAAATTGAAAACCGGGTAGGCCAAGCTGAGGTATGTTTCTGGTTGCCCCTGCCTTGTCAATTCCCTTAATCGTACCAAAGGCTAGGGGTTTCCCCGGCTTCATGCGGACTGTCCAGAAGGTAATTTCGCCCTCCTCGGCCAAGACATCCTTCACCATATCGTAGTCCCCGGCCGAGACGCCGCCAGTGGTTATCAGCATGTCAGCATCCAGGCCCTGGCGGAGTCTGGTCACCAGTGAATCCTTACTGTCCAAAGCTATCCCCAGTATTTTGGGGATGCCACCGTAGCGCCGGACTAGGGCAGCCACGCTATAAGTGTTGCTATTGTAAATCTTACCCGCTGGCAGCGGCTGGTTAATATCCGCAAGTTCATTTCCTGTGGCTAGAATAGCTACCACCGGGCGACGAATAACTGTTACCTTGCTCTTTCCCAGAGAGGCCAGGACACCAACTTCAGCTGGTCTAATTACCATTCCCTTATTTAATACTTTTGAACCTTTGACAATATCTTCTCCGGCTCGCCGAATGTCCAAGCCAGCATCAACTTTACATAAAATACCTATTTCAGTAATGGACTGTTCAATGGAAGACTTCTTTCGTTGCGCTTCATCGGTATCTTCAAATTTCACGACGCTATCAGCGCCTTTGGGCACCGGTGCCCCGGTCATGATGCGAATGGCAGTGCCTGGTTCCACCTCATGCTCGGAAATAGAACCAGCAATGACAGTGTCAATAACGCGAAGAAATCGCGGCGACTCACTGCCGGCACCGAGAGTATCTTTTGATTGAACAGCATAGCCATCCATAGCGGCACTATCGAGTGGAGGTATATTAATACTGGAGTATATATCCTCAGCTAGAACCTGTCCCAGTGAGTCTAAGATAGGAACCTGTTCCTCTTCCAGAACGTTGACATAACTGAGAATTTTCTCCAGAGCCTGTTCAACGCTTATCATCACTCATATCTCCTCGAGCTAATTCCCTTGCCTTTCCCAAATCAGCTTTAGTATTGATGTTGAAAAAACTAAGGTGTTTGGGGTCAAACCTTTCAATTTCCTCGGCTTCTACATACCTTACGCCAACTGAATTGAAGAGCGGGTAAATCATTAGCTTGTCTTCTTTAATCATGCGCTCTATAGGGGCTAAGCAGCTCTTTGTGTAAACAGCATGGAGTGGTTCAACTAGATTACCCACTCGTGGCACCACGATGTCGAAATTGGTCGAAAGTTGTATCATATAGCGCAGTAGAGCTTGGTTCAAAAAAGGCATATCTGAAGCGACGACAAGGTTATAGAATAAATCCGAAGTTGTTAAACCAGTATAGATACCACCTAATGGACCCTTACCGGGATAAATATCGGTTACTACTCTTAACTTCGGGTAATCTCTAGAGTGAAGGGTTGTTAGCTCTCTGGCTGTAACTAGAATGATATCACTGCTAAGTGGACTCACACAGGATATTACCCGTTGTAGCAAGCTTTTGTTACCAATGGTTTCCAAGACCTTGTCATGTTTCAGACGTAAGCTCTTGCCGCCAGCAAGAACGATGCAATTCGCTTTCAAAGCTTTTAATTCTTTAACTTCACCCCTATATTATTTTACCACACCAGTCAATAGCGTCTGAATATAAATCTTTGGGAGATGAGGTTAGCAAGTGGTCTCAATTTGTTAGTTATAGTGACGGTTGTAACACTATAATCTGAGTGTCAGCTGGCAGTTTCCCCGATTTGAACTCCACCTCGCTGGCATCCAGTCGGCTTACATTCTTCTTTCCCTGAAGAAATTCATCCACGCCACTTATGGGGAAAGCGCACTTATTATTTCTGTAGTGCATTGGGATGATTACTCTGGGTTTAAGCCGTTCACAAACCTGGCTGGCAGCTATAGCATCAATGGTATAAAATCCTCCCACTGGAATCAGCAGTATGTCCACTTCGCCTAGCTCTGCTGCCTGCCTCTCGTTGAGCGGGTGACCGAGGTCACCGAGGTGGCAGACTTTGACCCCATCAACCTCAAAACAGAATATGGTGTTGTTGCCTCTCTGTTGACCTTTAGCTGCATCATGGTAGGTAGGGATACCTCTGAACCTCATATATCCAATTTCTTCTTTATCCTTATCTGTCTCTAGAATGCTACTCCTAGCACCAGAAGCTTTGAAGATTGTAGAAGGTAAAACCCATTTCAGACCTTCCCCCTTAACTACCTCAGGATTACCCTGAACAGCAGACACGTTGTTATGGTCAGAATGGTCGTGACTTACAGTAACAATATCAGCCGATTCTTTTATCTCACCGTAGCTTAGTCTGTCATCGGTAGCATAAGGGTCAGTGATTAGCTTTATCCCGGTATCCGAGGTAATCACAAAAGCCGAATGTCCCAACCATTTAAGTTTCATTTTGAATCCTCTTTTATATTATTTAGCAAGGGAGAGAACGAGGTTTACCAGGGTGCGTACTGGCACCCCGGTGGCGCCTTTAATCAGGTAGCCTCGTTCCTTTTCGCTCAGACTGGTGCCGGCGATATCCAGATGTACCCATGGGGTGTCATTGATAAACTCAGCCAGAAATTTAGCGGCGGTGATGGCTCCTCCGTATCTGCCACCAACATTCTTGATGTCAGCCACATCACTCTTGTTTTGCTCTTTATACTCATCATACATCGGCATCTGCCAGATAAGCTCTCCGGCTTCATTCCCGGCAGCAATCACCTTATTCGCCAGCTGTTGATTATTGCTAAAAGCGCCGCTGCAGACATCGCCCAGAGCCACTCTGCAGGCTCCGGTTAAAGTGGCTACATCAACTATAAATTTAGCATCAAACTTCTTAGCGTAGGCTAGAGCATCAGCTAGAATAAGCCGTCCCTCAGCATCGGTGGTGATAATCTCAATAGTCTTGCCATTCATTGCGGTTAGAATATCACCGGGTTTTAGAGCGTTGCCACTGGGCAGGTTTTCCGTGGCGGGGATAATAGCCGTAACATTAATCTTTGGCTTAAGCTGGGCAATGGCACTTATGGCTGCCATGACGGCAGCACCCCCGGCCATATCTCCCTTCATTTCGGCTAATCCCTCTGATGATTTTATGGAAATACCTCCAGAATCAAAGGTTACCCCTTTACCCACTAACGCTATATCGGTTTTTGTAGAATTGCTTCCTTTATAGTGGAGAACAATGAATTTTGGTGGTTGCCGGCTTCCCTGGGCGACCCCTAATAGTGCTCCCATGCCTGACTCCGCCATCTGCTCCTGCTCCAGAACGCTGACTTCAAGCCCGTGGCTCCCAGCCAGTTTCATTGCCATCTCTGCCATGTGGTTGGGTGTCATGTAGTTAGCTGGCTCATTGACCATATCACGGGCGAGGTTAGTTGCCTCAGCTAATACCTTGCCTTTACTGCTGCCTTCCTCGAGACGAGGTTTCGCCTCGTCACTGCCGACTATTGAGAGCTGTTTAATTTCACCAGGCTTATCATTTGCTCTGGTTATGTGCCTGCGAAATGAATAGAGACCAAGTAGGGCACCCTCGGTTACGACTTGGGCTGCGTCTTCCAGCCCTATATCGTTTATCCCGGCTCCCTGAGCGACAGTAGCAATGTTGCCTATACCCTTCGGGCGCAGCCACCGGCAGGTTTCGGCTACTGCTCCCCGAACCTTATTCGTAGATAGCTCCGATTGCTTACCCAGGCCGGAAACTACCACACGAGCTGTCGGCAGTTTATCCAGACTATGCACAATGGTGATTTCATTAAGTTTGCCTTTAATCTCACCCTGGCTGATGAGCTGGGAAATAGCACCATCCAGAGACTTATCTACCGCTGCTATGTCGCCGTCAAGACTTTTCATCCCCTCAAAAAAGTTCACTATGATAGCATCCGCCTTAATTTTAGTGATGTCACCAGCTATGACTGTAATCTCCATATCCTAAATCTCCTTTCACCTGTTCACTTCTCTCACGATTTTATCCAGAACAGGAGTAATATCTCTAGAAGTATCCGCGGCATAATGGTTGCGACGGATTTTTTGAACTGTGGGCTGCATCTTCTGGAATACTGTCCAGTCGGCGTCGGACGTGCTTTTTGAATTCGTTCCTTCTGACCTGACCTTGAGCCGTTCGTAGACTACATCCGGCGGTGCCTCAACGCGCACTAGAATTAACTTGACATTCAGACGGTCAGCAATATTATACAAACGCTCACGATACTGCTCAGATAGATTTGTTGCATCTAAAATAAGGGGTACCCCTCTTCTTAGCAGTGCTTCGATTAGATGGTGAATCGCCTGAAAAAGTCGCGAACTCTCCGGCGGACTATAAGTCGGCGAAGAAAAGAGAGTCTTACGCAGGGCATCACTTTCCAGAATAATAAATGGAAGTCTCTCAGCTAGTTTACTGCTGAAGTAAGATTTTCCGGTTCCAGGCAAGCCGCTAACTACGATAAAGGCAGGCTTTACTACTGGCTCAGGAAGCTGCCCTAAGCTTTCCGACAGTCGCTGCGCATCAGAAACAACCTGAGTGTCTACCACACCTTGATTATAAGATGTTTTTCTCCGCTGCGCTAGGTGGTTGGAAGAATTATATAGCTGGTTATAAGAAATTATACTCGGGCTTACTCGCTAATCCTCGCCATAAAAAGCTATGCCAACTAACCCGGGGCCGGTGTGGATTCCCATTACCGGGGTAAATCCAGTGATAAATAGCTCGGCGCAGTCAAATTGGGAAGCAATCCGGTTCCTGAGTGCTACCGCTTCATCCAAGGCATCGGCGTGCATCACTGCTACATGAAGCGGTTGCTTCTTAACTACCTTCTGCTTCATCAATTTTAATATGCGTTTTACTGCTCCCGGAATGGTTCTGGGAAGGGCAACCGTATGGGCCTCGCCATGAGTAAGGGTAAAAATAGGCTTAATCTTAAGCAGTGAATTGACTAAGGCAGCGGCTTGGGGTACACGACCGCCTTTAACCAAGTAGCGAAGGGTATCCAGTGTCGCAAATAAATTCACCCGTTCCATTATATTCCTAGCCGTTTTCTTTACCTCGTTTAAGTTTCCACCTGAGTCTGCCACTCTGGCTGCCTCCAGAACGATAAGTCCTTGGGCTGCCGCCGCCGTGTCGCAATCAAGCACCTCTATAACTACATTGGGGAGAATCTCCTTTGCCGTCTCCATAGCTAGCCATGCTGAGTTAAAGGTGGCACTGAAATGAGACGATATGGTGATACAGAGAATATTGGATGCCTTCCGGCTGGCACTACGGTAAGCGTCAAGGAAGTGCTCAGGTGACGGGTGAGAGGTGGTGGGCAACTTTTCTGCCTGCCGGAGAAGAGAATAGAATTTGGTGGGGCTCATATCTACTCCATTTCGGTAGACCTTGTCCCCAAAAACGAACGCCATTGGCACCACTTCAATGTCATACCTTTCTACCTGCTCTTGAGGGATGCAGGCGGTGGTATCGGTAACAATAGCTACTTTTTTCATCTACCCTTTCTTAGTCTTCGGGGTAAAAGGCGAGGCCAATGGTTCCAGTGCCACAGGCATAGCCCATCAGCGGGCTAAACTCACTAATCCATAACTCGGCACAATTGAATTCAGCCAGTACCCGTTCTTTTAGTTTTTCCGCTTCATCTAGGGCATAGGCATGCAACACGGCAACATGCACCGGACTTTGCCCTACTTTATCTCTCATCATCTGCAGGATGCGGTTTATGCCATGCTTTCTATTTCTCACTGCGCTGACAAAATGCACTGCTCCGGAAACGGTAAGAATGGGCCTGATATTGAGTATAGAGCCTACCTGAGATGCTATCTTGGGTATACGCCCGGAGCGGTAAACATGACGCATCGTATCTAGGAGGACAACACAACTGACTCTGTCTCTCATCTCCTTGGCGGTGCTAGCTACTTCAGCTAGGTCCTTCCCCTCCATTGCTGCCCGGGCGGCGGCTAAAGCAACAAAACCTTCAGCAGCAGTAGCCGTTTGGGAGTCCAGCACCTCTATGGAGGTTTGTGGAAGTTCAGCTTTGGTTAGCTCTATAGCTTTTTGGGCAACATTATAGACTGCACTGAGTTTAAGCGAGACAGTAACACAAAAGATATCCTTGGCTCGTTTACTGGCACTGCGGTAGACTTTAAGGCAGTCCTCGGGCGAGGCAGAAGATGTCTTAAAAGAGCCCGGGTCTGCTAAGAATAATTCATACGCCTCAGATGGGGTTACATCTACCCAGTCCTTATAGAGCTTGTCCCCGGCGTAAAAGTTAAGTGGGATAATCTCAATCCCATACTGCTCAGCCAATTCCTTGGTGAGGCAAGCTATGCTATCAGTGACGACAGCTACCTTTTGCGTCAGAAACCTCCCCTGCATCGCTATTCACACTGGCGGTTAAAAACTGGTGCCCGATGCTGTTTATAGTCTCTAATTCATTCCTGAGGAGCGCTTAATTCCACCAGTTGGCTCAGGACTTCCTCCATCTTCTTCAGCTCCTCTCCCCAGCTTGCCCAATCACCTGCCTGGAGATACTCTTGGGCTTTAGTATAATGCTCCTGGGCTAGCTGAGCCAGCTCAGCCAGCCCGGTGGGTAGCGGCATCCCGGGAGTGGGAGTGGGTGCAGTTACCGTGGGCTCTTCAGCGGGCAAGCCGGCATAGATGGCATTCAGACTCTGGGCGAGGGTTGGCTCCATAACAATGCGGTCTCCGCTGGCGACAATAACTCTCTTCAGTTCCGGCAGTTGTCCCCTCTCCGCTTTGAGATAAATGGGCTCCACATAGAGAATCGATTGCTCAATAGGTATCACCAGCAGGTTGCCACGTATAACCTGGGACCCTTTCTGTCCCCACAAGGTAAGCTGACTGGAGATGGTGGGGTCTTGGTCTATTCGCGCCTCAATCTGTCTTGGTCCGTAAATTAACTTATCCTTGGGGAAATTATAGGCGATAAGTTTGCCATACTTGTCACCGTCACTACGAGCTGCCAGCCAGGTAATCATATTGTCCTTCTGGGTGGGGGTGAAAGGAAGCATCAGGATGAATTCCTCTTGCTCCTCGCCGGGCAGTCTCATTATCACGTAGTAAGGCTCCACAGGTCGTTCGGTATCAGCGTAGGTCTCAAACGGGGTTGTCCACAAGTCCTCTTTGTTGTAAAAGACCCTGGGGTCTTGCATGTGATAGGTTTGGTACATCGAGGCTTGTATCTGGAAAAGGTCCTGGGGGTAGCGCAGGTGCGCTTGGAGCGACTCTGGCATTGCTTCCATTGGTGTAAACAGAGCCGGAAAGATAGCAGCGTAGGTATTGACCAGCGCATCTTCGGGGTCGACGAGGTAAAAGGTGGTCAAGCCATCGTAGGCATTGATAACTACCTTAACGCTATTGCGGACGTAGTTGATTCCCCCCGGAGTGGGTTGGGAATAGGGGAACCTGCCAGAGACAGTATAGGCATCCTGTACCCAGAATAGCTCGCCATTGTCAATAACAATATACGGGTCACTGTCCAGCTTGAGGAAGGGAGCAATATGCCGCACTCGCTGCTGAATGTTACGGCGATAAAGAAGCTGGCTCTCTGGAGTCAGTTCCCCACTAATAAGAATGTTTATATCGCCGAGTTCCCAGGCGAAAGCCAGCTTACGGATAAAAGAACCTATCTCTATGCCGTTCTCAGCGGTATGCTTGGTATATACATTGGTATCTCCCTTGGGGTAGTCGAATTCCTCAACTCTGGTGCCGACAATAACATAATCGTTCGTCTTCTCTCCATAGTAAATCTCGGGTTGCTCTATCTCAATCTTGCCTATTGGTGGCACATCCTTGACCCATAAGTTAGGCAAGCCTTCTTCACTGACCTCAATCGTTGGACTCATGGCGATACCATAGCCATGGGTGAACTGGAGGCGTCGATTAACCCAGGTCTGGGCTTGAGAGGGAAGCTTTTCCGGTGAGAGTTCCCTGGCGGCTAGCATTACCTGGCGGGAGTCACCGTCAATTTGGTAGCGGTCAACATCAATGTCGACAAAATCATAGTATAGCCTTATTGACTGTATCTGGTTATAGGTATCCTTGAGGGGGCGATGATCCCATAACCTGATGTTATTCATAGTGGCACTATTTTGGGCGATATCCTGCTCGCTGGGAGCCAGTTCAACGGGAAAATCCTCTTCTTCTATCTGGTCAAGCCCGAAGGCAAGTCGGGTGAAGTGGATATTGTGCTCAATATAGGGGCTTTCTTTGGCTAGCTCGCTGGGTTCCACCTGGAACCTCTGCACTAGTGCTGGATAGATGCTCCCAAATATAATGGTGGAGACAACCCATAATCCTACAGGTATGATTAGCGAGTGTCTCCAGCGGCGGAGGACGACAATTAGCAGTAGCATGCCCGATATCACGGCAACAACAATGAGAATCCGCCATGCCAACAACTGAGCATGGACATCAGTATAGCCGGCACCAAATATTACGCCACGGCGGGAGTAGAGAAGGTCGAAGATTTTGAGTCGGTAGCTCCAGGCAATGATAAAGAAGCTGGCTCCCTGGAGTTAGTTCCCCACTAATAAGAATGTTTATATCGCCGAGTTCCCAGGCGAAAGTCAGCTTGCGGATGAATGAGTTTATCTTTATGCCGTTCTCGCCAGTGTACTTGGTATAGACATTGGTATCTCCCTTGGGATAGTCAAATTCCTCAACTCTAGAGCCGACAAGAACATAATCGTTCGTCTTCTCTCCATAGTAAATCTCGGGTCGTTCTATCTCAATCTTGCCTATTGGTGGTACATCCTTGACCCATAAGTTAGGCAAGCCTTCTTCACTGACCTCAATCGTTGGACTCATGGCGATACCATAGCCATGGGTGAACTGGAGGCGCCGATTAACCCAGGTCTGGGCTTGAGAGGGAAGCTTTTCCGGTGAGAGCTCCCTGGCGGCTAGCATTACCTGGCGGGAGTCACCGTCAATTTGGTAGCGGTCAACATCAATGTCGACAAAATCATAGTATAGCCTTATTGACTGTATCTGGTTATAGGTATCCTTGAGGGGGCGATGATCCCATAACCT
>JAUVXN010000006.1 GCA_030603605.1 Dehalococcoidales bacterium
TGGAGAATGAGAATCTTGTCTCTTATCGGAACCTTCTCCTCTCTATCCGTCAGGGAGATTTCAACATCAGGAAGGGTGATTAGGTACGACTGATTCAAATATCCGATGATTATCGCTTTTTGAGAATCTATATACTGAGCACCGCCTTTGTGGCACTGCTCTTCTATTTTATCAATTTTGGCTAGTTGTTCACAAGCCAAGCGGTAAGCCAGCTCGTAACCATATTCATCATTCCTCTTGGTTGGTACTGTCAAATATTTACTTCCCACTTGGTAATCAGGTCTATATCTCTCCTTAACCTCGCCAAAATTATATCTCAAGCCAGGAGTGGGAATAGAGCGACTCGCCGGTCAGAACCCTTACCGTTTTCACATACTTGATTTCTTCTTCAGTCAGAGAGGACAGGTCGGGTTTCTCCCCGTCCATTACCCGGTGCACCAGGTCAACTATTTCCGGTCTCTCGCCTCTGGCTATTTTAATCAGGTCAGTATCAAAGGCGTCTACTATGGCTGAATATAGCCCGTACTTCATCAGCATTATCATATAGGTCCGATTAAGCCATGGTCTGAGGTGGGTGGGAGTACCGTTGGAGACATTGGATAGACCCACCGTGGATTTGCATCCCGGGGCAATCTCTCCCAGCATTGCCATGAACTCTACACAGGCCTTAACCTGGTTTATTTCTACCGACACCGGGCTGGCGATGGGGTCAATCCAGATATTCTCATTGGGGATGCCTCTCTCGTTGCCCTGGTAAACAATGTCAACGGCGAGGACTGCCCTCTCGTTAGCATCTCGCGGCATTCCCTCGGCACCCCACAGCAGCCCAATCATATCGGCATTGTATTTCTTGGCTAGCTGTAATCCCTGCTCCAGTCTATCCGGTTGCAGGGAGACCGAGTTCATTAAAGGCTTATTTTTAGTCACTTTCAGTCCCGCTTCCATAGCTACCAGGTTTGTCGTGTCCAGGGATAACGGCTTGTCGGTAACTTCCTGCACTGTGTTAACTACCCATTCCATCAGTTCGTCCCCGGCCTTTCGGGCGGGACCGATGTTGAGGTCAAGATAATCTACCCCGGCTTCAGTTTCAGCCTTAGCCAGCTCCTGGATAGGCTTGGGGTCCCTCTCCTTAAGTGCCGGACCAATAGTTTTTGACATAATATTTATGTTTTCCCCGACAAGTATCACTATTATCTCCTACGGTTTCCATGCCTTGAGATAGGCTGGAATATGAGCCCCTTCTCTGGGACCAACCAGAATTTCCCAGCCGGGTAGTTCCTCTTCCAGACCGCCGCTTTCAGCAGCGATATATCCCGGGATTACCAGTTTGTGGTATTTAACCTTGTCCCCAATACTGCACTTTTTAACGAAGGGAGCAATAATGTCAGCGCTGAACTTCCCCGCCGCCCAGGCGGTCATAACCGACAGTCCCTCGGTATCCTTGACCAGGAGCCAGCCGGGAACCTTGCTGTTTTCTATTTCACCGGAGACAATAAAGTAGGTGAGCGAGAAGTTGGATGTAACCAGCACCGGGGAGTTTTCATCGGGGTTGTTAATTTCGTAGATTCCCTCGGTAGTCGCCAGCGGTCGCTGTGGGTCGGTATAGATGTTCATCCTTGCCACGAGCAGGGGGAACAGGTTTTCCCCTTGAAAGTCAGATAGAACGATAATGCCGCCATATTTAGCCACAAACATGGATGCAATCACTGCCTCTTTCATCGGGTCATCGGTCATCTCGCCGGGGAAAGTGATGGTCGGGAAGCCCAGGGGGCGGAACTTTTTATTCAGGGCGGCGCTCCTGATGATTACCTGGTCCTCAAATGCCTGGCGAACGGTTCTCGACCCGGAATCAAGGACAATATTCTTAATCCCGGCTTCGGTCAGTTTATCGGTCAGCTGGACAAGCCCCTCTGGACTGGAGGCTTTCACCGCTACCGGGCACGAACTCTCTTTAGCTAAGTCTGCCACGCGGTCCAGGTTGTCTTCAGTAGCCGCATAGAGTAGTGGTTTGCGGTCGGCACAGACCTTTAAGCCAGCCGCCAGGATGTCGGGGTTACTGCTCATCAGGATAATGCCGCAATCACTATTTTGCTTGACTTTGCTGACCACGCTCTCAAATTTTTGAGCATCTCCTGAATCATCCTTCACTGCCACCAGTTCCGGGCGAAGGGTTAGCCCGACCCTCTGGTATTGGAGTTGCTGGCACCTCTCCAGTCTGGTGTTGACCTCAGCCTCATCCAGGCTATCGCTGATGAGAATAGCCAGGCCGGGTGGATTCTCAAACCTTTTCTCGTGGCGAAACATAACCGTCTCGCCGCCGATCTTTAGTGCTCTGTCACCGACTCCGATGGTAACCGGTAGGATGGGTGGTGCCGATGCCTCCTCCAGTTTGACCTTTGACTCCTCGGTGACGTAGGGGCAGGCGCTCAATTCCGCCTTCCCTGAGGCTAGATTCATGGCGAAGGCAAGACAGGTAGGCACGCCGCATTCGCCGCAGTTCGTCTTGGGCAGTAGTTTAAATATCTCTATTCCGGTAAGGGGCATCTTATTAGCTCCTTTCCTAGCCTAGAATTGGCTCCATGTTAAGGGCTGGGTGTCCTTTCTCCTGTAGGAAGGGGAGAATCTCTTCCTCGGTAACGCCGATTGTCTCGTCAGCAATCATATCCGGCAGGTTGGGTACGCCCATCTCCTCGGCTCTGGCCTTGAACCGCTCGGCAATCTCCTCCTTCAGCATCTTGGGCATCCAGACTATTCTTAACAGGCCACCGTCACCGATGATGAATTTCCTCTGGGTGAGATTGTACTTGCCGTGCCCGACAAAGCCAGGAGTACTTATACCACCACCAATAGTCCCCGCCAGGGTGGTGAACCTCATCCCGCAGGGAGTATCTCCGGTATATTCCCGGTTTACTGTCATCACCCCGTTAGACAGGGGAAGGACAGCGGCAATGCACTCGCAGCAGCCGCAGGTGGTCATTGGGTCATTAACTAGACTATAGAAGTTATAGTGGTCTATCTTACCCCGGGAAGCCTTAAGCACGAACTCATTTACCCCCTTCCACTGCCCGAACTTGGCATCGATAATCTCTCCCTTTGGCACCGGTTGATTGGGCCCGGTAGGGCTAATCTCATATGCCGCCTTGCAGTCCATCCAGTTGTAGGAACCGCACAATCCGGTTCTCTCCGGGCTGATGACGCAGACATGGCTGGGGGCAAAGGACTGACACAGGGTACATGAATAATATATATCGGTAGTCTCATCGGTCATGCCTTCAATTCGGGCATCCCGGACCGCATATACCGTTTTCGCTTTCTCTACCGTCTCCTTTACCTTATCCTCTTCGGTATAGATTTTTACCTGAATCTTATCAAATATCCGACCGAAATCTTGGTGCAGTTTGGCATGAAGCAGGGAACCAATGTGAGATAGCTTAAAACCTTTTTCTACCGCCTGTTTGCTGACCCGCAGCCAGGCAATGTCCCTCTGCCCGATGTGCATTATTCCCTGGGCGTAGTTTATCAGGTGGTGAATCTGCCGCTCCAGGATGGGTTCGTAGTCCTCCTGCATGTTCCTCCCCGCCACCTCCACCGCTATCGCCATCGGTAGCTGCGAACCAGCTGGAATATCGGTTAGCTCGGGCCCGATTACCTCAATCTTCCCATCTTCTACCTCGTCCATCCGCTTGCTGGTAACCCACTCTACCATCGGCGTTCTGCCGCCACCGCATTCCAGGTAGATATCATCCCCCCGCACCCTTTCCCCCTCAAAGGCAGGACCATAGGCTACCGGAACCGGTACCTCGGCCACAGTAACCTTCAGTCCCCTTACCTCTATTGCTTTGGCTACTATATTGTCGTGGGGGATATTGGAGACAACATGCTCATAAGTACAAACCCCCGTAGGCAAAATCTCAGGTATTGGCGTATCAGCAATAATAGGGAAGCCGTAGTTGACACAACCGAGAGCGTTGGCGTACCACTCATCGGTAACATAGCCCAGAGGCATAGCAAAGGCAAAGATGCGGTCTTTGTTATAGATAAGGTGTTTTCTATAATCTCCAGGCTCAATACCACCGAAGGTAAAACCTGCCCTGATGGCGAAGCCAGCAGCAAAGACAGCGGCGCTAATATCAGGACCGAAGGAGACCAGACGCGTTGGCCATCCAATCTGCACCCCTGCTTCTACGAGCTGCTCGGCGAATCTCTTCCCTTTATGCTCAGCACACATAAAGACATAGAGGTTCTTCTGCTGGAGCTCTTGCGCGATTTTCACGGCAATCTCATTGGTGGGTGCAGCACCTAAAACAGCAGCGAAGCCGGGGGCAGTGCCATCGACAAACTCGATGCCTCTCTTTCTCAGGATGACATCATCGGCGGCACCCAGCCAGATATTGTTATCGGTAGGGTCTTCCTGTTTGGTATAGAAGTCAGGCTGCTCAAGATACCTTATCGCTTCAATGATTTCCTCGGCGAAAAAGGTTACCATCCCGGCATCAAGAGCTGGCGCCAGATAGGGCAGGGGATGTTCTTCCCTTACCGGTGGCGGGAGCAGGGATTTGCACCTTTTTAGTATCCTCTCCATATCGCCCAGCTTCTCTACCTTTTCGCCTAAAATCCCGTAGATTACAGGTAGATAGTAGGCAGTATTGGGGAAGCCCACCGGTTCATTTGCTCCCCATTTATCCATTGCCTGCTGCCACTTCTCTTCCGCTTGGCTGACAATCTTGTGAGCCCCTCTAATCGCTGCTGAGGCAATAATCTTGGACATGTTTATAAATCCTCTCTCTCTTGACTACAGTGCTTAGACTGATTCTAACTCGCGCCTCATCTCCATATCGTAGAGCACTCTCTCTCTGGCTTTATCAATGCCCAGGGCTTTGCGCTTCTTGTCAATGTGTGCAATCATGAGCTGTGCCGCCTTAATCGGGTCTGGCTCAAATGCCCACATTCCGCCATACAGTTCCTCAAAATCCTTGAACAGGAAGTCTGTTACCTCTTTACTGCCCGTGGTGGGCCAGGTTACCCCGAACACGGTGAATACCCCGGAGCCGACAAAGTACTGACCGATGGAAATGGCTTTTTCGCTCATCCACTCCGGTGCCGCCCCGGCTACCGGCAGGTCACTGATGTCATCGCCCAGGCCGCCATCCTTTACCATGGCGGTAGCCGCCATCAGGATGCGGCTGTTGTCCACGCAGGAACCAAGGTGCAGTACCGGCGGAATGCCTACCGTTTCGCAGACTGAAGCCAGTCCCTCACCGGCATATTGTGCCGCTGCCTCTGGTACCATAAGTCCGGCTTCGGCACTGGCTATGGCGCTGCAGCCAGTCTGAATTACCAGCACGTCATTTTTTATAAGCTCTTTGACCATGGCAATGTGAGCCTCATTGTGAGCGGTGCGGGCATTATTGCAGCCGACAACGCCAGCCACTCCCCTGATGCGACCATTAATGATGTTGTCATTCAGTGGCCGGTAGGAAGCCCGGAACAAACCACCCAGCAGGTAGTTAATGGTTTCGTGGCTGAAGCCGGCAATGAGGTCGTGCCGACCTTCGGGAATGCGGATATTCTTGCCTCTCCTGGGGAAGTTCTCAATAGCGGTTCTAATTACCTCTTTAGCTGATTCCATAGCTTTGTGCTCGTCAAACTCAATGTGTATGGCACCGCTAATTTTGGCTTTGGGCGAGGTAGTGATAATCTTGGTGTGGTAGCACTGGGCTATGTCGGGCAGGGATTCCATAATGCACTGCACATCCACTACCATGGCATCCACAGCTCCGGTAACCAGAGCCAGCTCCTGTTGCAGGAAGTTGCCGGCCAGAGGCACTCCGTGACGCATTATTATCTCGTTGGCGGTGCAGCACATACCCGCCAGATTTATCCCCTTGGCTCCTTTAGATTTAGCCAGTTCTACCATCTGGGGGTCCTGAGATGCGGCAACAATCATCTCAGAAAGTAGCGGCTCATGACCGTGAATAATAAGGTTTACCTCGTCTTCTTTGAGCACCCCCAGATTTATCTGGCCCAGAACGGGAGCCGGGGTGCCGAAGAGGATATCCTGAAGCTCGGTGGCAATCATGCTGCCTCCCCAGCCATCACCTATAGACGCCCTGACCCCTTGTTTAAGCAGGTTCCGGTAGTCCTGGTCAACTCCAATATGGGTGCGGTGCATTATCTCTACTATTTCTCTATCTATACCCCTGGGGGCGACCCCCTGCTGTCGCCATAGTTCCTGGCGTTTTAATGGTGCCCTCTTCAGGAACAGGATTTCACCCTCTTGTCTTCCGAACTCAGCCAGTGCTTTTTCGCCGATGTCAATGGCTATTTCGTTGTTACTGCGGTCTCCAATCTCAACGTTCCATTCCAGAGCCAGTTGCAGCAGTTTTTGCTCGTCTTTTATCTCGTAGCCTGGTGCCTCCCCTTTGGCTACTGCTAAGAACAGTTCAGCCACCCCCCGACCGTGGTCAGAGTGGGCAGCTGCTCCACCGGCTACCATCCGGATGAAATTACGGGCAGCAATGGTCTCCGAAGTAGCCCCGCAGATGCCTCGTCTCTTCTTTTTCTCCTCCGGTGTCTCTTCTTTTCCTTTAGGTAGCGGCACCCGACACGGTCCCATACCGCAGTTCTTACAGCAATTGCCCACGGCGCCTATTGGACAGGGCTTCATCTGCTCGGCTCTGTCAAAAGCAAGATTGACCTTATCGTCGCCGGCTTTATCTATTAGCTCAAGACTGGCTGCATCTACACTCTTTTTGGTCTTTTCCGCTTCTTCTGTCATTTTAGTTTCCTTTCAACCTGTGAAGCAGTTAATTCAGCAATCATTTCCCGAACCAGTTTTATTGCCTCGGGATGCCTCATAATTAACACATCCGCTCCCGCCAGAAGCAGAACCATCGCTGACATAGCCTCCATCAGAATACCTCGCTTTTTGGCATTCCCCAGCTTGGGGTCTTCTGCTTCTGAGATTTTTACTTCCTTGGTCTTCCATACCTCTTTAGCTAAATTGCAGATTATGGGAAACTGGAGCTTCTCGTCCTGCTGAGTTAAGGCTGCCATTCTCATTCTCTCCATCACTGAGTAACAGTACTCAATGCCATAGCCTATGCCGCTGACAGTAGGGTCCATTACCAGTAGCTCATCAGGTACGCCGAGATTGCCCAATAAGATATTAAGCTGCTTGGCCAGGTTTATGTCTATAGGTGTTGACGCCACCACCGTATGTTGATAACCAATAGCCGCCGCGCCAATCTTCTTATGGTCTCCTTCCTCAACCGGTCCCAGAATCAGGTTCTTCTCCTGGCAAACCTCAGCCACCTTTCTTAAAACCTCGGTATCTTTGTCATGGTTGGCTGTACCCCAGACAATGAGCGGAACATCAATGGCGTCAGCTACCTTCTTGACCGCCTCGGCAGCTTCCTCAGCGCTGCGGTCAAGCCCGTTGGGGTCGGTGCTTAACAGTTGCAGGCATATCATCTCTGCCCCGTAGTCATTGATGCACTTCTTTGCCCAGGCAGCCGGGTCATCGGTTACCCCGGCAAAAGGCTCCAAGGCTGCCTCCGGCCACTCCTCGGGAGGTGAGTCATAGACCTCCATAGCTATCTTGGGTAAATGGGGCATCTCGCCTTCAAAGAGGTAGAAAGGATAGGCTGCCTCTCCGCCAACAGTTACCACCTTATCTCCCTTGCCTAGCTTTATCTCCCTAATCTTGCCGCTATATGCTGTCTTTGATATCTCAAAGGTCATTTTGTCTCCCTCGCTTAAGCAGGTGTTTTCCTCTTTTCACTGCCAAACCATTCTTTCCCGTACCAGTATCTCTCTGCGGTTTGCAGGTATTTCAGTTTTTCCTCCCTGCTCCCGAGTTTCTGTCGCCATCTCCCCTCTTCCCCACCCGTCTCGGGCTTGCCCTTCTCAAAGGTTTCTCCCAGCACCTCTACCTCGTCTCTACCGGGGGCACTCTTTTTCTCAACTTCATATTCCATATTTCCCCCTTCTCAAGCTATGCCAGCCGCCAGTTTGGCTGCTCTTACTGTATTCATCATAAGCATGGTTATGGTCATCGGTCCCACCCCGCCCGGCACCGGGGTAATGGCTTTAGCCTTCTCCTTAACCGCATCAAAATCAACATCCCCAACCAGAATAGATTTGCCTTCCGCCGTTTTCCCGATTCGGTTAACCCCAACATCAATAACCACCACCCCTTCTTTGACCATATCAGCGGTTATAGCTTTGGGTCTGCCGGCGGCTACTATTAGTATATCAGCCCGCTTGGTGTGAAAGGAAATATCTCGAGTTCTGGTGTGGCATACAGTGACGGTAGCATTAGCTCCTTCTTTCTTTTGCAGAAGAATATTAGCTATCGGTTTACCCACGATATTGCTCCTACCGACAACTACTACCTCTGCCCCGTCAAGCTTAACCCCGGCCCTGATTAGAAGCTGCTGGATTCCGTGGGGAGTGCAGGGTAAATAATCTGGCTCCCCTATCATTAATCTGCCCACATTCACCGGGTGAAAGCCATCAACATCCTTTTTGGGGTCGATGGCATAAAGAACCTCGGTCTCATTAAGGTGCTTGGGCAGGGGCAGTTGAACCAGAATCCCATGAATCTTGGGGTCTTTATTTAACCTGTCAATCAGAGCCAGGAGTTCTTCCTGAGTGGTCTCGGCAGGCAGGTCATGTCTTTCTGAATATATACCTAGAGCGAGGGATGTCTTCTCCTTCCCACTAACATAACTTTGAGACGCCGGGTCCTCACCGACGAGGACGGTAGCCAGACCCGGTATCAAATTATACTTATCTTTGAGTTCGGCAATCTCCTGTTTTAGCTCCTCACGTATCTGTTTGGCAATCTCGGTGCCGCTTATAATCTGTGCCGTCATTTTAACTCCTTTAACTAGGTTTTAGTCATAAAGATTCCCCCGGTCTTAAGAAGCTTAGCCATCAAATTGTCAATCGCCCTCACCGCCTTGGAGGTATCAGGCAGGTCAAGAAGTGGCTTTAATTTGAGGTCATACTCGTATATTTCCTCATCTAGGGGAATGGTGGCGGTGGATTCAATGCACAATCTGGCTAATTCCTCACTGATGAGCGGGTCTATCTCATTGGGAACAAAGTTAATTATTACCGATTCTCTTTTTACCACCAGTTTGAGTTCAGTTACCAGGTCTCTCAGGCGGGCAATGGTTCGGACTCCTTTCACCGAATGGTCAGAGATAAGGAGCAGGTCATCAATGTTCTGAGTGGTTCTTCGGCTCAGGTGCTCCATCCCCGCCTCGTTATCCATAACCATATAGGCATAGTTTCCTGTCAGACTATCCATGAATTTCCTCAGCAAGAGATTGGGATAGCAGTAGCAGGCCGGGCCTTCACCCCTGCCCATCGTTACTAGGTCAATCGCTTTACTTTCCACCATAGCCTCGTTTAGTTTAAATTCCAGGTAAGCCTCCTTGGTCATTCCAGGAGGAATGTTTATTTTTTCCTCATTAAAACTGGCGATTGTGGAGCCGATGGTCTGCTTGACACTGAGTCCCAGGCTCTCTCCCAGGTTGGCATTGGGGTCAGCATCAACTGCCAGAATTGGGCTCAAACCATTCTTCATCAGGTAGCGAATGACTAGGCTCGTTAGGGATGTCTTTCCACTACCGCCTTTACCGGCTACAGCAATATTGATACTCAAGTGGTTATCCTCTGCTTTGGATTATTATTTGTCAGCTTGGTCAGTCTTTTACTCACCGTAGGGAACTCTTTAGCGTTGGTGTGCGGTAAGAATAGAGCGGCTACATAATTGTTCATGAAGCCGACGTTTTCGCTTAATTCCAAATTGGTCATCATCTGAGTCACTCTCCTGGCATCATCAAGTAGATCGGTGGAGAAAGAGGTTAATCTTGCCCCCAGAAGAGAGCCGTTACCTATGAAGAGAAATCTATCCACAGGCAGGTCAGGAAGAAGTCCAATGGTAATAGCCTTTTCAATATCGATGCTACTACCGAAGGCACCAGCGATAATCACCCGTTCCAAATCAGAGCAGCTAATTCCTACGCTTTTGCTTAGCGTCTGGCAGCCAGCATACATCGCCGCCTTGGCTCGCATAAGATTATCAATATCTACCTCGGTAATGACGATATCCTTGCCAATCTGGGTTTCTGCTGCCCGGGATAGAACATACTCGTAGCCATCAGTGCCCTGCCTGACTCTTTTGGTGGGTAGGTCGCGGTTGAATTTGCCATTCTGACCAATCACCCCGGCTTCAAGTAGCCCGGCAACAATGTTTATCAGTCCCGAGCCGCAGATTCCTTTTGGTTTTGCCCCACCGATAGTACTAATCTGTGACTCCAAAGACGAACTAATATTAAATTCTTCAATAGCGCCCTCGCTGGCGACTATACCGTGTTTTATCCCACCACCTTCAAAGGCAGGACCAGCTGAGCACGAAGCGGTTACCATCCAGTCTGAGTTCCCAATCACTATTTCCCCATTAGTCCCTATGTCCATAAAGAAGGTTAGCGCTTTTCTCTGGTGTACCCCGGCTCCGACAATCCCGGAAACAATATCACCACCAACATAGCTGGCTACTGCGGGGAAGGTAAAAAGATAAGCCTGATTGCTGACCTCAATGCCCAAAGAGGATGCTTCTACGGGAGGAAAAAACTTGGCTACCGGGGTGTAGGGGGCTAACCTTATATATTTGGGCTCCAGCCCGAGAAGGATTTGAGTCATTGTGGTATTGCCGGCAACTATAATATGGCCAATATGCCTTACATCAACCTGGCTTTGGGTTAGTAGTTCCCTGAGAATCCCGTTGATGGTGGCTACAACCGCCCCCTGCAATTTTTTCAGCCCACCCGGTTTCTGGCAATAGGCTATACGAGTAATGACATCTTCCCCATAGCTTATTTGTCCGTTGTAAGCTATGCTTTCAGCAAGAACTTTACCTCGGTTTAAGTCAAGCAACTGCCCGCAGACGGTAGTAGTGCCGATGTCAAAGGCTAGCGAGTAGTGCCTTTCTCTGGTGTCTCCAGGTTCTATATCTATTACTCTTGGTCGGCGTCTATCTCCAGTTCGGGGTTTAACCGCAGTGACGAGGGTGGTAACGGTAGCCTTCCAATCACCATCCCGTAAAACCGTGGGCAATTTCTTTACTACCTCAAAGTCTACCGAGATGTTGCTAAGGTTACACTGTCGCTTCAAGTCCCTCAACAGTCGGGACAGGTCGCTGGCATTATCTTCTAGAGTTGGTGGTTGTAGTTCAACATAACATTTGTTAAGGGGAGGTTTAAATCTCCAGCCGGTAGCCATGGATTCAGCTGCCACCTTCTTTTCACGGGACATGACTGCTTTCTCCAGCCTTGACTCTACCGGAACATAAACGATTAAATCAGTGAGTACACGGCTTTGGCAGGCTTGCCTTACCCCCTGCTTGTACTCTTCTTCGGAAACCTTCTCAGTTCTGGTGGTTTCTACCTGTCCCTCTTCAATTAGAACCTTACAGGTGCCACAGGTGCCCGCGCCCCCGCAGGAGGCATAAATGTGCACCCCGGCGGCAATAGTTGCCTGTAAAAGGTTCTCACCCTTTCCCACCACAATGTCAACATTGTCGGGGTCGAAGTGAATCTTCACTTTTTTATTTGACAGGTCCTTCTTCATCTAACTCCCTGTTTCATCAAGCAACGTGGGAAAATACTAGAAAAGCCCCTGTACTTTGCCGGTCTTGGTATCGAGGTCTATCCTTCTAAAGGCTGGGTCAGAACTGGTTCCCGGCATCAGGCTGATGGTTCCAGCACAGGGACAGAGAAATTTAGCCCCGGAATAAATCAACACATCGCGGATGGGCAAGGCCCAGCCCTTGGGGACTCCCTTCAAAGTCGGGTCGTGGGTAAGGCTCAGGTGGGTCTTCACCATCATAGTTGCGTAATCATCATATTTGGAATCGGATTCAAAAGTCTTGGCTTTTGCCTCAGCTTCGGGAGTCCAGGCCACGCCGTCAGCCCCATAGACCACTTTGGCAATCTTTTCCACCCGCTCCCGCAGTTTCATCTCCTTGGGATAGAGGAACTTGAAATCGTTCACATCTCCGCCGGCTTCTTTTACAGCATCAGCCAGCTCCAGGGCACCATCGCCGCCGTCAGCCCAGTGGGTAGATACTGCGCAGCGCGCTCCGGCTGCCTCAGCTGCCTTTCTGACCATGGCAACCTCGGCATCAGTATCGGTGTGGAAGCGATTGATGCACACCACCGGGTTGATGCCGGATGTTCTGATGGTGTTGATGTGGTGTAGCATGTTTGGTAGCCCCTTTTCCAGGAGCCCTAGGTCCTCCTTGGTATAGGCATCAGGCAGGGGAATACCGGCCACGACCTTGGGTCCACCCCCGTGCATCTTCAGGGCGCGGATGGTAGTGGTGAGTACTGATACGTGCGGCTTGAGACCACTGTAGCGGCACTTAACATTCCAGAATTTCTCAAAGCCGATGTCGGCGGCAAAACCGCTCTCGGTAACATGGTAATCAAACATCTTCAGTCCAATGCGGTCAGCGATAATAGAAGACTGACCTACAGCAATATTGGCAAACGGGCCGGCGTGCACCATTAGCGGCTGGTACTCTACCGTGGAGCACAGGGTGGGGTTGGTAGTGTTGCGCATCCAGGCGGTCATGGCACCACCTACTTCCAGGTCTCGTGTAGTAACGGGATTGCCCTGCTTATCATATGCCACGGTAATATTATCCAGCCTTTCCCGCAGGTCTGCCAGGTCTCTGACAATAGACAGGATGGCCATAAGTTCGGAGCTCACGGTGATGCTGAACTTGGTCTGCATCATATAGCCATCCATGCGGCTGCCAATGCCGATGATGATATTGCGGAGGCTCTGGGCACAAAAATCAATAACCCACCCCATCTCTATTTTGCTGGGGTCAATGTCCAGGCGACGCATCTTGGTGAGTCTGGCCAGTTGCTCGTCATTGTAGTTGCGCTCGTGCTGCATTCTGGCAGTAAGGGCGACCATGGCCAGGTTATGGGCATTGGTAATATCATTAATGTCGCCGGTAAGACCCATAGAAAACTCGGTCAAAGGGATAAGCAGCGCATTACCGCCACCGGCGGCAGTTCCCTTGATGTTCATTGTTGGGCCCCCCGAGGGCTGGCGGATGCAACCGCCCACATTCAGGCCCCGCTTGCCCATGCCCTCCATAAGACCGCAAGCGGTCGTACTTTTTCCCTCGCCCAGCGGAGTGGGGGTTATGGCGGTCACCTCAATATACTTGCCGTCTGGCTTATCCTTGAGACGCTCAATAATTTTCATAAAATCAAGTTTGCAAATTCTCCCGTAAGGAATGACCTCATCCTTTTGCAGGTTTAATCTCTCCCGCCACTCGTCAGGGGTTGGCATGTTAGCTTCAGCTGCCTCGGCAATCTGCCAGTCCTTCATTTTTGTTGCGTCGTAGGCCACAGATTCCTCCCGTTGTTTATTTTTACTATGTCAATTTTATGTGATTTGCTCCTGAGTAACTGGCATCAGTTCATTATAAATGTTTTTGGCTTCGTTAGTAACCTGGGCACTGGCGTAGAGAACGGGAAGATTGGTGAGGTCAGCTTCTACTATGGCTTGGTCATAAGGGATAAAACCAAGGAACTTAAAGTCAGGTAGACTGGAAATTAAGAATTCCTTCTCAGCTTGACTTCGGACCTTGTTCCCGACCACTGAAATATTTTGTAGGCCAATATCCTGTGCCAGTTTATTAATTCTATAGGCGGTTTCAATACTTCGTCGGCCTGGTTCTACTACTACAATCAATTTATCTACAGCACTGGCGGTTGCTCGTCCCAGGTGCTCTATGCCGGCTTCCATATCCATGATGATTACTTCATTCCTTGCCAGAAGCAGATGATTAATCAGGGCTCTCAATAAAACATTTTCTGAGCAATAACAACCACTACCACCCCGTTTAGTTCGCCCCATTACCATTAATTTGATGCCATTATGCGTCTGCCAGTATTTTTCGGGCAGGTCATCCACTTTCGGATTCAACTTGAAGTAGCCCTCCGCTCGCCCCGGCCTGGCTCCAGTCCTCTCCGCAATAAGGTCTTTCATTTCGGATATGGGGACTATCTTATCCGGGTGAGGAAAACCGAGGGTAGCGGCTAGATTAGTATCGGGGTCAGCATCTATAGCTAGTACAGAGTAGCCAGACTCAGTAAATGTCTGGACGAGAAAAGATGCTAATAAAGTCTTACCTACGCCACCTTTACCACTGATTGCAATCTTCATTAGAATTTTGTTTTTTATATAATAAAGCTGAGACTTTCTGGGAAAGTACTCAGGCTCATTATGACTGGTTCCTATTGGCCGCCTGAGTTACAGTTTATTCTCTGCTGAACGAAAAGTCAATAGAGTGTATAGCCTCGGTCAATATAGAAATGCTACACATTAAACGGCAAGCGTGGATAGGCGCTTTATTCTTTTTAGCATGTTAGGGTGAGTGGTGAACAGCTCCATCAATTTATGGGAAGTGCCCAGCCGCACTTCTTTCTGGCGCAGTTCCATGAGTTCATTATAGTCAATGGTGCCGCTCATGTCTTTGTCAATCTGGGATAGCTCCCTGATCTCATTCCATGCCCGGGAAGGGTCGTTGACAAAGAAAGCTTTAACTCCTTCAACCCGTTTGAGTTCCTGGCTGTCTCTCACGCGGGCATTTCCATAGGCAAGCTTATATAGTGCCGTAGCCAGGTGATGCGGCATATTACCTAACCGAACACTGCCCTGGTCAGCATAATACTCGCGTATTCTGGAGCCGTAAAGCACCAGCAGATTGGTGATGAAATAGAGAATGAATGCACCGAATCCGATTAAGGCAGCATAACCACCTCCCCCCTGTCTGCTGCCACCAAAAGCCCCTCTAAACATCATGCTGAAAGCTATCCAGTACATTATCAGCGGGATAACCGAGATTAAGGTGATAATCATCATGTCGCGGTGTTTGATATGGGATAGCTCATGCCCCAGTACCGCCTTAAGTTCATCTCGACTCAGCAGTTTCAGTATGCCTTTGGTAACGCAAACACGCCCGTCCCGTCGCGTTCGACCGAAGGCGAAGGCGTTTGGCATGGATAGCTGGGAGATGCCGACTCGGGGCTTGGGCAGGTGCGCCTTCTCGGCAAGTTCCGCTACCATTCGGTGTAGCTCCGGCGCCTCTTTTTCAGATACCCACTTTATTCTCATTATCCGGCCGACTATCGCCGGGCTAATCAGGTACTGGATACTGAGAAAGGCGAAAGCCAGAATAATATAGGAGACGGCACTTCCGGCTCCCATCCAGGTGCCTATGCCGGTGATTACGCCGTAAAGGATGCCAAACAGAACAGCGATTAGCAGGAACATTCTGGTTTGAAGCCACATATTATCCCTCCATTTCCAATGATACAACATAACTTTAGAACCGGCAATAATAACCAACTGAATTTGTTTATTGACCTCACCTATTTAGGTTTTATTAGGTGACCTCACCCCCTGTATCCCCCTCTCCTTATTAAGGAGAGGGGGAAGGTTTTTTGGAAGAGGGGCTTACGCCCCTCTTAGATACCCCCACGTTACTAACCCAGAATAAAGTGAGTCAAAAAGAGGCAAAGCCTCCAGATTTGTTTATAGGGAGATTTAGAGGGACGAAGTCCCTCTCTCATTACCTCCCCCTTCCCCTTATTAAGGGGAAGGGGGATAAAGGGGGATGGGGTTACTAAAAATAAAGGGGGTGAGGTCACCAATGTATGAATTATTGTCTTTTAGCTGACAGAGGACTAGAATAGTTGAGAGGTGCTCTGGAGCGGTTACTGATGCTACAAGAAAAGGGGGATTTAAAAGAAAATGGCAATAGTTGAGTTAAGCGTTGTTCCTGTAGGGACGGAAGCGCCTTCAGTTAGCAAGTATGTAGCCAATGCGGTGCGAGTGCTGGAGAGCGCAAAGGACATAAAATATGAGGTGACGGGCATGGGAACGATTATTGAGGGCGATTTGGAGCGACTCCTCACCTTGGTTGGCAAGATGCACCAGGCCGTCTTTGATGCCGGAGCTATGAGAGTGGTAACCATATGCAAAATTGACGAGCGTAGAGATATAGCATCGAGTGTGAGTGGTAAGCTGGAATCATTGAAGAAGGAGATGGGGCATTAATTATAAGCTGGTTTTGAGTAGGTAAGCGAAGCCCGTCACATTTGCATTTTAAGTAGGCTTGTGTTATATTTTAATCGGACATAATGAATCTAACCGCTAGGGGTGCTCAAAAGCTGAGAGGCGATTTGATGCCAACCCTGTAAACCTGACCTCGGTAATGCGAGCGTAGGGAAGCGGCAGTAACTTAGACCAGGGGTCTTGCAGTAACCGCCGAAGCCCTTGGTTTTGGTTTTTTGGAGGTAGATATGACTCAGCTAGAATCAGCAAGGAAAGCTATTATCTCCCCACAAATGAAGGTGGTGGCACAGACAGAAGGCGTGGAAGCTGAGTTTATTCGGCAGGGTGTGGCTAAGGGGACGATAGTAATTCCGGCTAATATCAACCATTCAAAACTCGTCCCTTGCGGAATAGGCGAGGGGTTGTCTACCAAAGTTAATGCCAATATTGGCACCTCCTCTGACTTTGGCAATATTGATACTGAGCTGGAAAAGGTGCGAGTAGCTATTGCTTCTGGGGCGGATACCGTTATGGACCTGAGTACCGGTGGTGATATATCAGCCATTCGGCAGGCGATTATCGCCTCTAGTTCTGTACCAATAGGAACCGTCCCCATTTACCAGGCAGGGATTGAGGCAATAGAGAGACATGGTGCCATAGTTAAAATGACGGCTGATGACCTGTTTGCGGTCATTGAAAAACATGCCTGGGACGGTGTTGATTTCGCCACAGTTCATTGTGGTGTAACCCAGTCAGCCATTGACCGGCTTAAGCAGCAGGGCAGAGTAGCTGATGTTGTCTCTCGTGGGGGCGCTTTCCTGATAGGCTGGATGATCTACAATGAGCGTGAAAACCCCCTTTACGAGCAGTATGACCGCCTGCTGGAAATAGCTAGAGAGTTTGACATGACATTGAGCCTTGGTGATGGCATGCGTCCCGGTTGCCTGGCTGATGCCACCGATAGAGCCCAGGTGGAGGAGTTGCTCACTTTAGGGGAACTGGTGCAGCGGGCTCAGGAGGCTGGAGTCCAGGTAATGGTTGAAGGTCCGGGGCACCTGCCTCTGAACCAAATCGAGACCAATGTTCGTTTGCAGAAAGCCGTCTGCAAGGGGGCTCCTTTCTATGTGCTGGGTCCTCTGGTGACCGATATTGGTGCTGGCTATGACCATATCACCGGTGCTATCGGTGGTGCTATTGCCGCCGCGGCTGGTACCGATTTTCTATGCTATGTGACACCATCCGAACATCTTTCTCTACCCGACTTTGAAGATGTGAGGCAGGGGGTAATAGCCTCGCGCATCGCCGCTCATGCTGCTGACATAGTTAAGGGAGTAAAAGGCGCTGAAGAGTGGGATAGGAAGATGGCTATGGCTCGGAAGAAGCTTGACTGGGAAGAGCAGACCAGGCTTTCCTTGGACCCGGAGCGGTCTCGCCGGGTTCACCGTCAGCATGCTTCGGCTGGGTCAGCTTGCAGCATGTGTGGAAAATATTGTGCTATGGAACTTGTGGAGGAGTATTTGGGTGTCAAAGCACCTAAGTGCTAGCCTTTGACATAATGGTATGGGTGGCGCATTTAATTTCGGCAAAATCTTTGGCATACGGTTCAGACTGCATTACAGCTGGTTCATAATATTTGTTTTAATAACTTTTTCCCTCTCATGGCAATACTTCCCCCTCGCCTATCCCGGCTGGAGTAAGTTAACTTACTGGGTTACCGGCACATTTACCAGCTTATTATTCTTTGCCTCAGTGGTTGCTCATGAGTTAGCCCACAGCCTTGTCGGCAGAGCCAATGATATTCCGGTCAAAAGTATAACCCTCTTTCTTTTTGGTGGTATTGCTCATATGACCAGGGAGGCGGCACACCACGGTGCTGAATTAAAAATGGCAGCGGCTGGTCCCGCCTCCAGTTTGGCAATTGGTGGCTTATTTTTCTTACTCCATTTGTTGTTACAGGGTGTAAGCGAACCGGTGGCGGCTATGGCCTTCTGGCTGGCTCAGGTAAATGTGATACTGGCTGTTTTTAACCTCATCCCGGGGTTTCCTTTGGATGGTGGCCGTGTCTTCCGTTCCTTGCTCTGGCGCTTTAGCGGCGATTATAATCGCGCCACCCGAATTGCCACGCGGGTTGGGCAGGGCGTAGGCTGTCTTTTTATTCTGGGTGGTCTTTTAATATCCCTTCTTCTCCAGCAGTGGCTTAGTGGTCTTTGGCTGGCATTTATCGGCTGGTTTTTAAGCACCATGGCTTCAGTCAGTTACCGCCAGGCTCAGTGGCAGGGAGTGCTGCAGGGGGTTACTGCTTCAGAAATGATGACATCCGACTGTCCGGTAGTTGCTTCAGATGTTACTGTTAATCGTCTGGTTCAGGAGTACATCTTCTCTAGAGGACATCGGTGCTTTCTGGTAGCTGACGAAGGTGAACTAAAAGGGATTCTGACGTTGCAGAATATTAAAGCTGTCGCTCAGCCAGATTGGGAGGTCACCCAGGTAAGGAATATAATGACCCCGGTTGAGAAGCTAAAGATAGCCTATCCTGACCAGGATGCTCTGGGTGTACTGGAGCAGATGAATGAGAATGACATCAACCAGATGCCTGTGGTAAGCGAAGGGAGGGTTTTCGGTTTGATTGCCCGCGATAACCTGATAAGATTCCTCCGCACCCGCTCTGAGTTAGAGAAGTAGTTCTTAACCTCACCACTGTTGCCTGAGACCGCTTTGGAAGCACTGAACCTATACAATAAGTCGTCTATTTCTGTGTCGGAGCCCGATGCAGCTCAACCGCCCTGGTGATTCGCCCGTCTGCCATTTGAACATCCATCTGAACGGAGTACTCGTATTTATCATCGTTAAACTCTGTGTGAACGAGCCAGCCTTGCTTCGGTTCCTTAAACAGTGGAAACCGGTCAGCTTTGAGTATCTTGATGTTTTGCATGGCGCTGCCGTATAAAGCCTTAACGGCTTTGGCTACCAGGGGCTTTAACTCGGTTGCATTATTCACCGGTTTGTCCATACCACCCTCCTTCGTCACCGCGCTTGATGGCGCCTGTAGCTCTCTGGGTCATACTCCCTGCTTATAATTATATTTTAGCACGTCTGAAAGTGAATGAATATACATTAAGAAGGTGAGGTTAATAAATATTCCGTGGTTGACATTTGGGCTCATAGTAGTAGAATTAAGGCAAAATGGGACTTTTTGGTACATCTGGCATACGAGGTCTTTTTGACGAGAGTCAGGTCTATCTGGCATTGAAGGTCGGGCTGGCGGTAGGGAAGATTTATGGTAATGTGGTAGTGGGCAGTGATACCAGGACTTCTAGCGATGTCCTGAAACATGCCCTCATTTCCGGACTGCTTGCCGCCGGCTGTAGGTGTGAGGACGCTGGCATTGCACCTACGCCTACGCTTGGTTTTGTCACCAGAAAGTTTGATGCTGGAGTGGTGATTACTGCTTCACATAATCTTCCACAATATAATGGTATAAAACTCTTGAATCCGGACGGCTCTGCCTTTGATTCTTCTCAGCAAAGACAGATAGAAGAAATGATTTCAAATGACTCCTTCGGTGTTGCTCCATGGGAGGAGATTAAAGGAAGTGGCATCCAGAATGGAGTGATTAAGCAGCATATTGAGCGCATACTGCAGGATTTTCCAGCTGAGTTGAAGCTCAAGCTGGTATTGGATTGCGGTTGTGGCGCTGCCTCTGTGATCACCCCTTATCTATTGAGAAAGTTGGGGTGTGAGGTGGTAGAGATAAACTGTTATCCCAGTGGTTTCTTCCCCCGTGGCATTGAGCCGACCGAATCCAATCTGCAGGATTTAGTGAAGGCAACGAGTGAGTTTGATGCCGATTTAGGCATTGCCCATGACGGGGATGGTGATAGAATGATGGCGGTGGATGACAGGGGCAGGTTTATTTCCGGAGATAAGTTGCTGGTAATTTTTGCCCAGGCGCTGAAGGCAAAAGAAGTGGTTACTACCGTAGATGCCTCTATGGCAATTGATGAAATGGGGTTTAGCATCCGGCGAACCAGGGTAGGGGATACCTGTGTGTCTGAGGAACTCAAGAACGGTGGTGATTTTGGAGGTGAGCCATCGGGAAGCTGGATTTTCCCCAGTATCTCACTATGCCCCGATGGCATCTATGCTGCGGCTCAGGTTGTAGCTATAGCTAACCAGCGAAAATTATCAGAGTTAGTTGATAGTATACCCGGTTATCCTCTCCTCCGTGGTAATATCAGTAGTGAGGGGGTAGTAATGTCCGGTCTAGAACCGCAATTAATGGCTATGAAGCCGTTATCGGTAGATAATGTTGATGGCATTAAGCTGAACTTCAAAGATGGCTGGTTGCTTATCAGAGCCTCAGGCACTGAGCCTATAATTAGGTTGACGGCTGAAGCCAAAAGCGAGACACGAGTACACCAGCTATATGATAAAGGCATCAGGGCAATCAAGAATTGTATTAAGGAGAGAGTGGCTTGAAGGCAATTATTTTAGCTGCTGGCGAAGGTAGCCGGATGCGTCCTCTCACTTATACTCGACCTAAGGTGATGCTACCTGTAGCCAATAAGCCTATCCTGGAGCACTTGCTCGTTGAAGCTGGCCAGGCGGGTATCAGGGAGTTTATTTTCATTGTTGGCTACTGTGATGAGCAGGTGCGTGGTTATTTCGGTAAGGGGGAGAAATGGGGGGTAAATATAGTCTATTGTAACCAGAGAAAGCAACTGGGTACGGCTGATGCGCTCAAAATGACTGAAGGCTTAGTAGATGGAAATTTTCTGGTAATGAACGGGGATATTATTGTTAACCAGAAAGACATCAAAACTTTAGCTGGTAAGAGTGATAATACCCTTAGTGTAATTGAGGTCGGGGATACAACTGATTTAGGAATGGTTGAGTTAAGCAAGGATAAAGTAGTCCGTATTTATGAGAAAGTGAAAACTCCCCCATCCCACACCGCCAATGCCGGGGTATATCTGTTCACTCCAGAAATATTTAGCGCTATATCCATGACATCAAAATCACCCCGCGGAGAGTATGAGATAACCGATTCCTTGCAGTTGATGATAGATAAGGGACATCATGTTTCTTATCAGAAAATTGATTATTGGCTTGACCTTAGCTACCCCTGGCATCTGCTAACCGCCAATGAATCACTACTGGCAGGGATTGAGTCGCAGAACCTGGGTGAGCTAGAAGAGAATGTGGTGATTAAGGAAGTCGTTTCTATCGGCAAGAATACAGTAGTAAAGTCAGGCTCCTATATAGTCGGTCCGGTGATAATTGGACAGAACTGTGAAATTGGCCCGAACTGCTATATTCGTCCTTATTCTGCTATTGGTGATAGTTGCCATATCGGCAGCGCCGTAGAAGTCAAAAGCTCCATAGTTATGAGGGGCAGTAAGATTCCTCACCATAACTATGTGGGCGACAGCATTATTGGTGAGGAGTGCAATTTTGGTGCCGGTACCAAGGTTGCCAATTTGAGACTGGATGAAAAAGAGGTATGGGCTGGTGGCATAAATACCAGGAGGCGTAAACTGGGGGCTATAATCGGGGACAGGGTTGAAACTGGTATTAACGCCAGCATTAATGTCGGTAGTATAATTGGCAATAATACCCTTATCGGACCGGGGGCTATAGCCAGTGGAGTTATTTTACCAGATTCAAGGGTATTTTGAGGGGGTACGTAATGAAGCAAGCGGTGATTCTAGCGGCAGGCGAAGGGCAAAGACTCAGACCATTTACTGTTAATCGGCCCAAGGTAATGCTGTCCATAGCTGATAAGCCAATACTACAGTATGTGGTTGAATCATTAGCTCAAAACGGTATTCGTAACATTGTGCTCATAGTTGGCTACAGAAAAGAGCAGGTATTTGATTATATGGGCTCGGGAGAACAATTTGGCGTTGAAATAACCTATGTAACTCAGGGGAAGCAATTGGGCACAGCTCATGCCCTGGCTCAGGCTAAGGAAGTAATCGAGAAGGAGTTTCTGGTGTTGCCCGGAGACAATCTAATTGGAGCTGATACCATTGCCCAGTTTGTGGCGATAAAGCCCGAAGCAGTGCTGGTCAAGAGGGTGGATAACCCGGCGAGATACGGGGTGGTGACTATAGAACGCGGTAAGGTGGCGGAAGTTGTCGAGAAGCCCGAGCAGGCTATAAGCAACATAGTCAGCACCGGAATTTATTCCTTTACTAAACAGATTTTTGACTTTATTGAACCAGAGCTGGGTCTTCCTGACGTTATCAATAATATGATAGCCCAGGGGTACTCTATTAAGACTAGGGAAACAGACGGCACCTGGCTTGATGTAATCTACCCATGGGATATATTGGATCTTAATGGTGCCATTCTTCGCCAGATTCAGGCTAGCTTGGGCGGCACAATTGAGACGGGTGTTTCACTAAAAGGGCAGGTCTCGGTGGGGAAAGATACGGTGATACGGTCTAATTCCTACATAGCCGGTCCGGTAGTTATCGGCAATGGTTGTGACATAGGGCCTAATGTCTGCATCCTACCGGCTACCAGCATCGGCAACAATGTAGTTATTTCACCATTTACTCAAATCAAAAACAGCGTTATTGGCGATGATGTTAATATCGGCCCTTGTTGTACCATACAGGATTCAGTTATTGATAAAAGCTGTATTATAAAAGGGCACTTTACTGCTTGCAGTGACGAGAATGAGGTCAGAGTTAATCATGAGCACCATCTGGTGAGTGTCGGGGCGATGCTGGGCGAGGGTTGCAGCCTGGGCAATAGCGTGGTAGCTCATCCCGGGGTTATTGTGGGTAACTATAGTCAAATTCAACCACTGAGGCTGATTAGTGGTAAGCTCCCTGACCGGAGCTTGGTATTTTAACCTCATCACTTTTGATGGGAAATTAACGGAGAGCTTTCAATTATGTGTGGTATTGTAGGTTATATTGGAGAAAGACAGGCTCAATCTATTCTGCTTAGCTGTCTACACCGACTGGAGTACCGGGGCTATGATTCCTGTGGCATAGCTGTGGGAAGCGACGTTGAGGTGTATAAGGATGCGGTCAGGGTGAAGGTGCTGGAAAAGATGTCGCCATCGCTTACCGGGGTTGTTGGCATTGGTCATACCAGGTGGGCGACCCATGGTGAACCATCTCAGATAAATGCTCACCCACACTGTGATTGTACCGGCAGAATTGCCGTGGTGCACAATGGGATAATAAATAATTTCCAGAAATTAAGGCAACAGCTAACCAGTGAAGGGCATAATTTTATTTCGGAGACAGATACCGAGGTGATACCGCATCTGATTGAGAAGTATTATGATGGTGATTTGGAAAAGGCGGTAGAAACCGCTCTGCGTGAAATAGATGGTTCCTATGCCATCATTGTGTTGATGGCTGGTGAGCCTGAATTAGTAGTTGCCAGGAAGGATAGCCCGTTGATTATTGCTGTGGGCGACCGAGAAAACTTTATCGCCTCGGATGTGCCAGCAATACTGAATTATACCAGTAGAGTTATATATTTAGAGGATGATGATATCGGGGTTATTACCACAGATAGTATAAAGATTAGAAGAGGCGGTGCAGAGGTTAACAGAAAAGAGCACAAGATTTTGTGGAGTGTAGAAGATGCTCAAAAGGCAGGCTATGAGCACTTTATGCTTAAGGAAATCCACGAACAGCCTAAAGTGATACGGGATACCATCGGTGGGTACGTATCAATGACTGAACCGATAGCCGATTTAGCCCTGTTGGGAGACGCTGGCTTGGAAGATATGCTCATTTTGGCTTGTGGCACTTCTTATCATGCTGCTCTGTTGGGTAAATATATTATAGAGGAGCTTATCAGAATTCCGGTGAGGGCTGAACTGGCTTCTGAGTTCAACTACTGGGGTCAAACCTCAGCCAGAAGCAGAACAATTGTCATTACCCAGTCTGGTGAGACAGCAGATGCGCTTAAAGCCATGAAAAGGCTGAAAGGAGAAGGATGCCGGGTGATAGCCATTACTAATGTGGTGGGTAGCACTGCCAGCCGAATTGCCGACCAGATTGTTTATACCCGGGCAGGTCCAGAGATAAGCGTGCCAGCTACCAAGAGCTTTATAGCTCAACTCATGGCGTTATACTGGCTAGCCTTACCATATTCGAAAATTGATATTAGAAGGTTAGACAGCCTCATTATGGGACTAAGACAAATGCCAGGTAAAGTCCAACAGGTATTAGATAATGAGGCTGTAATTTCGGAGTGTGCCAGGCAACTGTCAAAGTATCAGGATGTATTCTTCATTAGTAGGGGGATAAACTTCCCGGTGGCTCTGGAGGGGGCACTCAAGCTAAAGGAGATTTCCTATATTCATGCTGAAGGTTGTGCGGCTGGAGAGCTAAAACATGGCCCCTTTGCCTTACTGGGCAGTGATACGCCGGTCGTGGCTATCGTCGCTCAGGATAATACCTATGAGGCTATGCTGACCAATATCAAGGAGGTCAAAGCTAGGCGGTCTCCGGTGATAGCAGTGGTTGAGGAGGGCGATGAGGAAGTCGGGGAATTGGTTGATTCAGTCATTAGCGTGCCTCAGGTTGATGCCATATTTTCCCCGGTGATAAATACAGTGGTCATGCAGCTGTTGGCCTACTATACAGCAAAACAGAGAGGTTGCCCCATAGACTTCCCACGGAATTTAGCTAAAAGTGTAACCGTGGAATAGGGGATTATTTATTAACCTCACTTCAGTTGGTTTATTCCTGTGGAGTTTAACCTCTTTAGGCTTTTATTTGATAACCCTATCCCCTGTATCCCCTTCCCCTTGATAAGGGGAAGGGGGAGGTAATGAGAGAGGGACTTCGTCCCTCTAAAACTCCCTATAAGCATATTTGGGGGCTTTGTCCCTCTAAATCTCCCTATAAACAAATCTGGAGGCTTCGCCTCTCTTTGACTCTCTTTGTAGTATCTCGCTTCTAAAGAGGAGAAGAAGGGGAGAGGAATAAAGCCTCGTTTTCGCTTATCCTTATCAAAAGAGCACCCCGCTTTGGGGGTGTTTAAGAGGGGCGTAAGCCCCTCTTCCAAAAAACCTTCCCCCTCTCCTTGTCAAGGAGAGGGGGACACAGGGGGTGAGGTCACCTGATAAAACCTGTAGGAGGTCAGGGGGATAGGTTGCCAACAGTCTCAAATAAGTGTCATCTATTTAGTTTCTATTGGTATGATGGTAAATTCTCTTTTGGATAGTTTCTCAGTAGTTACCTGCAGAGCTTCGGCATCGTGATTCATTTGGGATATTAATACTATTATTGCTCGGGCTGGGGCATGCTCAGTAGCCGATGACAGGGCAAGGGTTGCCGGCTGGTTTTTAGCTGCTTTCTCTATAGCCTGGTATTCAAAGTTGAGCATGCTGAGTAGTCGCTGGGCTGGTTCTGAAGTTGTTTGTTTCAACTGGGAAATATCTCGCCTCAGTTTGCTGATGTCAGGTAATTGCAGGACCCGCTGAGTAAATTCTACCGGGGTAATGTCCTTTATTAATGACAACGTCCGCTTGAGTATCTCCCTGGGGTCGATGACAGTCGTGGTAAGAACAACCTTCTGGTGGTTGTAGACAGTTAGCGCGGTGGGTATGGTCTCGTGGGCAAGGGTTAATGCTGTTGTGATTAGATTGAAGGCTAGCTTGTCGGCTGCCTCAGCGTCAGCAACCGAGAGGTTAACAGCTATTATAGCTGCCCGTTCACCAGCCTCAATATATTCTTTGGTTATTAGCTGACTCAATTTCAGGGTGTGTTTCCAATCTATGTCCTTTAGTTGGTCGCCAGGCTGGTAGACTCGGCTGCTGAAGTATTCTATGCCTCTTTTCGGTATTAGCTTGGCTTCAGGTAGCAGTGTGCTGGCTGCACTCGCTCCGGCTCCTGTCTGCTCCAGATATCTCTTTGCCAGCCATTCAGCATACTTTACCCTCGGGATTACATGTAGCTCCACTGGTTCGAGTAGATGGTTTACCTGGATGAAGCCCTGGGGGTCTATAGCTGATACCTGTAGCTGAGGGTGTGAGGCTCCAGCTAGTGGCGGAGTAACGGTAAGACTCAACTCTGCTTTAGCTTTACTTAAAGTGAATCTTTGAGGTGTGACCTTGACCCATGGGTCAGCCGGACTAAGTAGGCAATGTAGCCTTATGGACGACCTGCTTGTTGCATACAGGGAAACATCAACGGTAGTACCGGCAATAACCCTTTTCCATATGGTAGGGACATCCAGAGGTAGCCGGGGGATGGCAGAGAGTGCTCGTATCAGGATGGCTAGCAGATAAAGGGCAAATATGATGCTGGTAAGCAGCAAGACAGGATTATTAAGGGTAACTGATACAAGTAATATAGCCAGTGTGGCGGCAAATAGAGTCTTGGAAATAGTGGTGATATTTCGTCCCTTCGGTCTTCCCCGGGCAAATGCCCTTATGTCTTGAGCATTTTGCCCCAGGTTATAATCCAGAAGGTACATAACGGGAAGGATAGATGTTGCCGCCATAATTTGCACTATTGTCAGCGACTCCTCTGCGGCATAGGTTAGGTAGTTTAAAAACGGCTCCAATACCAGTGGCAGAAGAAATACAGTCGCCACGGTGACGACCACATTGAACCTTGGCGGTAGGGGACGCCAGGCGATGAATAGCATCACCAGTAATAAGGCTAGAGCCAGCAGCGAATAAGGCAGTGCTGACAGAACAGTTGCTGCCAATAGGACAACCAGCACATATATTTGACATAACAATCTGAGTGACAGTTTATTCATGACTCTATTTTTGGTATCGGGACCTCAGTAGCTATCTTATTGATTACAGCCTCG
>JAUVXN010000040.1 GCA_030603605.1 Dehalococcoidales bacterium
ATCGTAAAACTGATAGAGCCGATTAAATTCCTGGCATTCCAATGGCCACATATCCATTTCCGAAATATATCTGCCATCCAGAGCTGGAGTCCCTACTATTTTTGCCTCTTGTAAATCCGCCATCTTCTTTCTCCTTATCTACCTTGATATAGTTTATTCAACTGGCTCCGTCCCGTAGATTACCACCGTGTGCTGGGCACAGGCACCGCTTAGATTATGCGCCAGGGCTAACTTGGGATTTTTCGCCTGATTTATAGCCCTCCCTTGAAGTTGCTTGCACAGCTCAAGGGACTGGCGGGCCCCGGAGGCACCGAAGGGATGTCCACAGCTAATAAGGCCACCATCGGTATTTATGGGACGTTCGCCATCAATATTGAGGGCACCTGAGGCGACATAAGCGCCGCCTTCTCCCTTTTTGCAGAAACCAAGCTCCTCAACCTCTATAATCTGGGATATGGTGAAGCAATCATGTGTCTGGGCAACATCTATATCGGCGGGACTGACCTGAGCATTCTTGTAAGCCACCTCAGCCGCTTTCTTCAGATGAGGCCACTCGGCAAGGGTTTCACCCGGCCAGCCTGCCGACATGCTATGGGTGGCATGCTGCCCCGTGCCACGGATGTAGACCAGCGGTCGGTCAGACAGGTCCTTGGCTCTCTCTTCCGAGGCAATGATAACCGCTGAGGCACCATCGGATAGGGGGCAACAGTCAAAAAGACCGAATGGGTCAGCAATTAGCCTGGCACCCAATGCCTCTTCCATGCTGAGCGTCCTCGGGTCAAAGTGCGCTTTGGGATTGGTCGAGCCATAATTGTAATTGGCTACGGAAACACGCGCCATTTGCTCCTTGGTTGTCCCGTAGCGCTTCATATGCATTTTGGCAATCATAGCAAAAAACGGCGGAGGTACGCCTAACCCCATGGCAGAGTCCCAGTCATGGTCATTGACCGCCAATTCTGTATAGTTCGTTTCCCACCTCTGGGGCAGATAGCTCTTCTCAGCGCCGGTCACCAGAACTACCTCAGAAATACCGCTTTCTACCAGTCCCTTGGCCAGAATAATCCCTGTGTTGGAGCCAGCGCACAGGGTATCCAACCTAGTACAAATTGAGGTCGGTTTTAATCCCAATCTGTGAGCCACAAGAGGCGCTGTGTTAAGGGCGTTGGAATGTCTCCCCGCCTTTGTGGAACAAAAGAGGAGACCATCGATGTCTCCGGGCTTCAGGGCTGGAATGTCATCAGAGCAGGCTTTGGCTGCTTCCTGAACCATATCGAATAAGGTTGCCTGTCTTACGCCAAATTTACTCACTCCCCCGCCAACTATTACAGCATTCGTCCTCTTTGCCATCTAAATACCTCCTGTTTTTCTCGTTCGAGCTATGAAGTTCCTCTGGGGTACACCCATTTTTTGTAGCTAACTCCCCGCTCCTTATTTTATACTAAACATTTACGCTTCGCTACTTCGTAATTTCGTCTTCCAGTATCTCTCTATCTTTTACAACCCCAATTCTTTTAGTTTAGCCGCAGTCGGGTTTCCATTTTTATCCCAGCCGCGCGCCTCATAGTATTCATCGAGCATGGCATCGAGGTCCGCCTGACTGATAAGCTGCCCGGCAGAAGCCCCCTCTTTAATCGGCTCAGTCATTAGACGTTTGGGGAATGTGTCATCTTTGCGACTAAATCCTTCTCTCCCATTGAAAAGCCGGGCAACATTATTTACCCTCTCACCAACTTGCTGGATTTGTTCTGCGGTAAAGGGAATTCCTGTAGCCGCTGTTACCAAATCGGCGATTGTCTGACAGGCGGCGCCGACTATACCCATATCCAGAATAAAAGCACACAGCGTGGAGCAATCACAGGTTACGCAGCGGACATCCTGGTTCCATTTGGTCAGCTTTCCTTTCCCTTTTATGGCAAATCTATCAACCTCTTCGGGGATTGGAATACCAAAAATTTCTTGGAAGGCATAGCCGCGGTTGTGGTCGGCCCCGTTATAAGCGGTGGCATAATTCAGACCGTGCGCCTTGGCTCCCCTAACATCATAAGCCGGTAACTCCAGACCTTTAATATTCATGGCATACTTATCCGAGCCTTTACCTATTTTCTCCGCTGCCTTCTTGCTACCCTGGCACAGGATGGCTCCCAAGCCCTCTTGATAAGCCATCTGCCGCAGTAACTCAATCATTGCTTCATGATTGCCGAACTTAAGCTCAAGCCCGCCGGTATCCTGCTTTGTCAGTGTTCCCCTTTCATAGAGTTCCATGGCAAAGCCTATGGTAACACCGGCTGACATCGTATCTATGCCATATTCATCACAGAGCCGGTCTCCGGCAATGATAGCCGGCAGGTAATCCACCCCCACGGTACTACCCAGCGAATAGGTCGTCTCGAATTCAGGTCCTTCGCTTAGGAAACCGGCGTAGGGGCCACTGGTGACCATTTTGACTTGGGAGCAACCCACCGGGCAGTCAGCGCAGGCAACCTTCATAATCTTCATTGCCTGCTGAGCATCAAGGCCGATTCCCGGCACCATATTGACTTCTCCTGTCGCTGACCAGTTCTTGATAGCTAACATGCCCTTAGCCGTCATTGTATCAACCACCGAAGGAGTACCTGTCTTGCTGAACCCCGGATAGAGCACGGGGCTGTCTTTCATACCCTTGTTCATTATTCGCTGTGCCTCTCTGAACTTAGCCGGGTCAGCTATTGCCGGTCTATGTCCTCCGAGCACGGCGATAGCTTTCAGGTTCTTGGAGCCCATCACCGCCCCCAACCCCTTTCTGCCCGCCGCACGCCGTTCATTGATGATGCTGGCTATGGGGACAAGCTTCTCGCCAGCCGGACCGATGCAGGCAACCCGGAAATTCTGGTCCCGGAGTTCATCCTTTATGAAAAGTTGGGTGTCAGTGGTCTCCACGCCCCTGAGTTTTTCCGCATTCCTGAAGCTAACCTTACCCCCCTTAATGGCTACATAGGTTAGCTTTTCGGCTCTACCCTCCACAATTATCATGTCATAACCCGCCCTCTTCATCTCAACCGGGAAATACCCCCCGCTCAAAGCGCAGGCTATGGTGTTGGTAAGTGGGGACTTGGCAGCGACTGCCATTCTGCTGGTACAGAAAACCCCAGTAGCTGTCAGCGGACCTACGGCAAAGATTAGCTTATTTTCTCTATCCAGGGGAGGAGTCCCCGGTTTCAGCTCATCATACAGGTATTTAAAAGCAAAACCGACGCCGCCCAGATAATTCCTGGCTAATTCTTCAGAGACCGCCTCCTCTTTCGTAGACTGGTTAGTTAAGTCTAGCCTCAGTATTTTGCCCGTATAGCCGCCATTATACATAATATTACTCCTCCTTGAGATTATTCCAATGACAGTTTATTAGAAAAGTCCGGAGTTAGCAATCCATAAAGCCGAATCTCTATATTCTCAAGCTAACGCCTTAGTCACCAGCGATAACACGTACTATGTAAAGCTCATCCCCATTGTCAACCGGCTTAGCCAACTCTTCAGGGTATGCACTCTTCAGATTGACGGAGACAAAAATATGACCTAACAATTTACCATCTTTATCAAAGAGCACTGGCTTAATCTTTGGGAATTGCTTAACTAGGCCATCAAGGCACTCACCGATTGTACTTCCGCTAACTTCTACCATATTCCGGTCGTTAGTGAACTGCTGCAAACTTGAGTAAAGGTGTACCTTTGTGCTCATTTCAGGGCAGGGGCTGTTTGTCAATTCTTAGCTCTCTCCTGAACAAACATACGCCCAACTAAAACTTCGGTTCCGTAGCCAAGCTCCCGGTGGCGTGAAACCAAGCTATGCCAGCCTCCTCTATCAGAATCTTAGAACTCTTTCTGCCTTCTTTCCAACTCACTTCGTTGGCTTTGGGAGAGAGGAAAATCTAACTAGGTTTTTAGATACAACAAAAGCCTCTTTTGTTACATGATTAGGGTCCAAGGAAAAGCTATGTACACATACAATCGCAACCAAATCTACAGATTAAGCCTTTATTCATTTCATATTTCAATGTAGTCCCTGAGTTATTATTAGTCAAGCTAAGTTTAACCCTATACCCGCCGCCGCCTTAGCACTAACCAGGTTATAATCCCGACCAGAATGACCGATAATAGCTTAATCATTCACCGCCTTCTGTCTCCTTATATTTCTTGTAGCTATTTTGAGCATGCTTAGGCTTATATCTATACCAGCTATACCAGTAGCAACAATGCCCCGGCGCCCGTACTCAAGAACTTGCGCCCCGGTTCCACAGCAAACATCCAGTACCTTATCTCCAGCCTTCATGCCAGAGAATTCAGGGGGTACACTTCCTGACGTCTCTCAAAATAGGGTCTACCAAGGTTTCGTAGTTGAACATGAACATCGTGTTTTATCATATCACACAGTGTTTAAAGCATAGACTCGCATAGTGCGGTATTTGGAACAGAATCTCTATGTTAGCTGGTTCTCCGCTGGCGGATTGGTGTTAATAAATGACCAGTCTAGCCAGGTGTCCTGACTTCCCGTGTGTCATGGTATAATGCATTTGCCGCAAGAGAGAGGTGCCTTGGATAGTAAAAGCCTGGAAATGCTTGATTTTGGGCAGATATGTGAAATAGTGGCCGGGTTTACCTCATTTTCCGCCAGCCGCGAATTAGCCCTTAATCTGCAACCGCTTTCCGATTACGAACAGATTTTTCTGCTGCTGAGGCAGTCGGCCGAGGCACGCCACCTCCTCTCGCTGGAGCCCGCCTTCTCTATTGGAGGGGCCCTTGACATTCGAGAAGCGGTAAAGATGGCCGCGCTGGGCAAGGTTCTTGAACCGCAAGTCCTTCTAGAAATTCAGCAGACTCTGGCTGCCATGTGCCAGCTGCGGGGCAGTCTCGAAAAAATGCCAGAGGAATTCCCGTTACTCTGGAATAATGCCAGCGGTATAGTTGAGCTTCGTCAGCTGGAGAAAGACATCGCCAGCTGCCTGGCGCCAAACGGCGAAGTGCTGGATAGCGCCTCTCCCCGGCTGGCTGCAGTTAGACGGCAACGGAGACAGGTGCGTCAGCAGTTATTAGACCGGCTGAAGGTCACTATGGAGTCACCTAGAGGACGTACGGTAGTCCAGGAACCTATTATTACCGAGCGGGAAGGCAGGTATGTTATTCCCGTCAGGATTGAACATCGCAAAGAAATAAAGGGCATCGTTCACGATGTTTCTAACAGCGGAGCTACGGTATTCATCGAGCCGTGGGTGACCGTAGAACTGGGTAACACGCTCCGGGAGTTGGTGGTAGAAGAAAGCCATGAGATCGAAAGGATTCTGGTAAGCTTAGGTGCTAAAGTGGGAACCCACGAGATTGAAATATCTCAGGGTGTAGCTTTGACAGCTGAGTTAGACCTGGCAGTGGCTAAGGCAAAGTATGCCAGGAAAGCCAGGGCTACCGAACCTATCCTTACCACATTCAACAAAGACGGGAGCACTCTTGAGGGCAAGCCGGCTCATGTGCTAAGACTTGTTGAAGCCAGACACCCATTACTGGCAGAAAAAGCGGTGCCTCTTTCTGTGGAGATAGGGCGAGACTTCTCTATCCTCGTAATTACGGGGCCCAATACCGGCGGTAAGACGGTAGCTCTGAAAACAATTGGCCTGCTCAGTTTAATGGCACAAGCTGGCATACCTATTCCGGCTTCAGCGGAAAGTCGTATTCCCGTTTTTGATGGCGTATTTGCCGACATTGGCGATGAGCAGAGCATTGAAAAAACACTCTCCACGTTTAGCTGGCACATCGGCAATATCGTACGAATCATTAACAGCTCTACCGGAAGGAGTCTTGTACTTCTCGATGAGCTGGGTACGAGTACTGACCCGGCGGAAGGTTCGGCCCTGGCTCGCTCTATTTTGCTCAACTTCTTATCTCGTGGAACAATAGCCGTAGCCACCACACACTTTAGTGACCTTAAGGCTTTCGCGCATACGACGCCCGGGCTACAAAATGCCTCGCTTGACTTTGACCCGGTTACGCTGGCGCCTACCTACCACCTGACAACAGGTATACCTGGCGGCAGTAACGCTCTGGCTACCGCTGCTCGCCTGGGCTTGTCCCCCGATATTGTCTCTCGGGCAATAGAGATGCTAACGAGAGGTAGCGAGGAGATGGAGACTCTGCTAGCCAATTTGCTTGAGGAAAAGCATGGAATTGAAGCCCTCCGTGATGATCTGAAAAGAAAGACAGACGAGGTGGCACGACGGAACATTGAATTAGAAAACGAACGGCGACGGCTGGCGGAGGAAGAAAGAAAGACTATTCAAGAGAACCGGGACAGGGTTGTCCGTGAGATGGCTGATTTAATTAAGGAAATCCGGCAAGCGGCGTCAGCCTTGCGCAAGGAACAGAACAAGCAGAGGATTGAGCAGGCCCGGCAGGCGACAGCACTGGCAAAGGAGCGGTTGAAAACGGAGGTATGGCAGCCCAAGATAGGAGAAATCGGTGATGAGGCAGAAAACGAGGGCGGAATCACTGTAGGCGACATGGTCCGACTGAGAGAAGCAAACCTTGTGGCGACAGTGCTTTCGGTATCAGAAGAGACACAACAGGTTGAAGTCCGGGCCGGACAGGTAAAGCTCAGACTCGGTCTAAATAGCGTGGAAAAGGTAAAAGTGACCCCGGGTACAGCACCCCCGGAATTCACCCCGGTTAAAAGGCTGGTGACGTCGCGGCCGGTTTCGATGGAACTTGACCTGAGGGGGAAACGGGCCGATGAGGTGGAGTGGGCGCTTGACAGCTACCTGAATGCCGCCTCTCTGGCTAATTTAAGCGAGGTACGTATTATCCATGGTATTGGCACCGGTGCAGTACGTAAAATCGTCAGAGAGCTGCTGGCCTCTCACCCGCTGGTTAAGTCGTTCCGTCCCGGGGTGAGTGGCGAAGGTGGCGATGGAGCCACCGTTGTCAGACTATAGGTTTCTAGAGCAGAGGCATTTCTTACGATGCTAGTTTCAAAACGGTTCTTTCTGAGTAGGCTAAGGATGCTAACCTTCCTTACTGAACTGGAGGCAACCAGTGGTCCGGCTGAGTCCTTATACATACCGCCTGGCTTGCCTTTACAAGAGGTTGGAAATTTACTGAAAAAGGTGCTTGACCCACAAGCCATTCCACCGGAATTAGCCGAACTCGCTGCCGCTTCGAAAACGGGGGCGGTCATTTTTGGGAGCCCTTCCCAAACGCGTCTGGTTGTGCCACCATTTCCGATAAGGGCAGAATACTTAGCGCGGGGTTATGTTGTTGAGCCGTTGTGTTCTCTGCTCAAACGTAATTTCAGGGTTGCCTTGATTCTAATACGTTTGGGAGCATATGCCATCGGGCTCTCTGAGGGTGAAAGTCTGGTCACCAGTAAGGTTGGAACCGGGCTTATCCACGGGCGACACAAGAAAGGTGGCAGTTCACAGCAGCGATTTCAGAGACACCGAGAAAAGCAGATCGAATATTTTCTGACCCGGGTCTGCGGCCACATCCAGGAACGTCTCAAACCTCATGCCTCGACGCTAGACTTCGTAGTTTATGGTGGTGCGCAAACTACAATATTATTGCTGCAAAAGCAGTGTCCCTTTCTGGCCAAGCTTGAGGGTGCAATCCTGCCACCTCTGCTCGACATACCCGAACCACGTCAGGCGGTACTGGAAAAGGCGGTCAGGCGTGTCTGGTCAAGTAGCGTAATTGAGTGGCGGGATGATGAAGTTCTAGTCTGAAAGTTGCACAATCCGAGCTGTTGATTGCAAGGTGCAAACTCAATTGAGCACCGAGCTTGACCAGGACAGTAACGTTGTGGGCAACCCCGACCTAATTTGGCAAAACGATTTCGGCACCTAGTAGTTACTCATTGTAGGGATGGGCAGGCCCCCGTAGGCGTTTACTCTCGGCGCCGCGACGCTTGCTCTCTAACCGACGTATCTTTGATGCCAGTGTTGGTCTTGTCTTGCGGCGGATTTTTGGTCTTTGTGCTGCATTGCGAATCAACTCCACAAGCCGGTCGGTTGCATCTTCGCGATTCCGTCCCTGGGTACGGAACCGTTGAGCGTTGATAATAAGTATGCCATCTTCGGTAATCCGGTTACCAGCCAGCGAAATGAGACGTTTCCGAACTTCCTTGGGCAAGGAGCGTGAGTTAGCGACGTTAAAGCGAAGCTGCACAGCGGTGGCGACTTTGTTGACGTTCTGCCCACCCGGTCCTGAGGCGCGAACAAAGTACTCTTGGATCTCGCTTTCGTCGATCGTGATGGTGCGGGTTATGTGAATCATGCCCCAAGTTTACACTCACGTCACTGGCTTAGGCAAGCTTGGAGAGAGGAGGTAACAACATTGCGCTGCCAGTGACGGATGTTATCGGAGGTGAGTTCGACGCTTAGAGTATCAGGCGCTCTGGCAAGCCGTTCTATATGGGACTGGCTTGAGGATAAGCTGGAGAGTGACCCACCAGAAAGTATCGCTCCCGGCGAGTTTGAATCTACTAGAGACCTGCTTTTTGGCAATATCCTGCTCGTTGCCGGTGGCCACGAAACCGTGGGATCAGACTTAAGCAAGGAACCGACAGGGGAGGGTGAAGACGTCTTGGTCGTGGCCTATAGTAATAGTTCGGTTGTATCCCCTTCATCACGGTACATGGCCATGGTAATCGAAGAAGTAAAGAAAAGGCCTGAGTGGGACTCGCTGGTGTCGGCGGCGTCGAAGCTCGATAGCAAGGAGAGCCAGTCCGATCTCAGGCGTATCGCTCGGGACATGGACCGGGAACTAGTTGCCATTGAGCTGATGTATGCGTTCCCCGGACGGTGCCAGATATGCCCGGCTTGAATGTGTTAAAATTCGGTAGGTGTGGCGGATAATGAGAGGACATATCAGGAGACAGTCAAAAAATTCCTGGGAGATTGTCATCGAAATGCCCAGAGACCCGGCCACGGGAAGACGCCGGCAGCATTTCGAGACGGTCAGGGGGTTAAAAAAAGACGCCGAGCGGCGTCTGAGGGAACTCATTACCAGTCTCGAGAGGGGCGGCTTTGTCCAGCCGAACCGTATTACACTCGGTGTTTGGCTCAAAAGGTGGCATGAGAGCCATGTAGTACCGAACCTGAAGGCGCAGACGGCCGATAGCTACCTTTCGGAAATACGTATCCACCTGGTTCCCAGCCTGGGGATGGTACCCCTTCAAAAGCTCACCCCGCAGCACCTGCAGGACTACTACGCCCGTGCCCTGCTTAAGGGACGAGTTGACGGCACGGGAGGTCTTTCCGCCTCCACGGTGCGTTATCATCACCGCATCATGCACCGGGCACTGAAGCAGGCAGTGAAGATGGGGTATCTGGAACGAAACGTGGCCGAAGCTGTCGATCCGCCACGCGTCCGGCGCCGGGTTATGCCTACCATGGCACGGGATGATATTCCCAGGTTCCTGGCAGCGGCCTGGGGTAATTTCTATTATGTAGTATTTTACACCGCCCTATTCACCGGTATGCGGTTGGGAGAGCTGCTAGGGCTGCGCTGGTGCGACGTCGACCTGAAGCTTGGATATATTTCGGTGGTCCAGGCTCTATACAAACGTGCCGGTGTCTGTAAGGTAGATGAACCCAAGAGCCGCAGCAGCCGGCGCCGTATCACACTGCCGGCGTCCCTTGTGGAGATACTGTTGCAGCACCGGGTAGGACAGGAGGCCCAGGGTATCCTACTCGGGAGACCGCTACAGGGAACCGACCTGGTCTTTGCCTATCCGGGTAATAAGCCCCTTGATCCAAGTACGGTAAATCACGCTTTCGCTAGAGTCCTTAAGGAAGCAGGGCTGCCCCGCATCCGCTTCCATGATCTGAGACACACCCATGCCACCCTGATGCTCGTTGCCGGGGTTAATCCCAAGGTAGTCAGCGAGCGCTTAGGGCACTCGAGTGTCGCCTTCACCATGGATGTCTACAGCCACGTTCTGCCCAGTCTCCAGGAAAGTGCTGCCGAGCGTTTCGACCAGCTTATTTTTTATACGACCCCGGACAAAAATAATGTTGTCAAAACGCCGAAGCTGGCTCAGGTACAAAACGGGGAGGGTATGTTGGCAAACGGGAGACTGGATGTTGGGAAAATGTTGGGAAAGGCCTCTCAAATAGTTGACATAACTGGTGGAATTGAGTGTGAGCCGCACAGGAATCGAACCTGTAACCTGCTGATTAAGAGTCAGCTGCTCTGCCAGTTGAGCTAGCGGCCCGCTTTCTATCTGTCATCACCCATTGTACTGTGCGCTGGGGGGAAATGATAAGTTAAAACCGCTTCCATTTTAGCTTAGAAGATGACATTTGTAAATGAGGCGCTGTTGATTTTCTGTGGGGGATGGGCGGTTTAATTGGGCATGGAGTGCCAGCTGCCTGTTCCCGGTTCTGGGGCAAGTGGCCCTATGT
>JAUVXN010000112.1 GCA_030603605.1 Dehalococcoidales bacterium
TAGAAAAAAACAATAAGGGTATGGTTCAGGTCTTCACCGGCAACGGGAAGGGCAAGACTTCGGCAGCACTGGGAGCAATAATCCGAGCCTTGGGTCACGGTTTCAAAGTATTCATTGTTTTCTTCATGAAAGGCAAATATCCATATGGTGAATTCAGTACCCTGTCCAAGCTGCCCAATGTCGATGTAGCTAGCTTCGGTCTTAGATGCCTCACTGACCGGGCGAACATTAACCCTGAGGAAATAGAGCAGGCAAAGCTGGCAATGTCGGCTGCCCGCGAGGCTATGCTCAGTGGTAACTATGACCTGGTAGTATTGGATGAAGTAAACGTAGCCGCAAACTACAAACTCATTGAACTGGATGAGGTGGTCAGGTTGATTGGCGATAAGCCGCGGAATGTGGAACTCATCCTTACCGGTCGCTATGCTGACGCCAAGCTAATTGAACTGGCAGACCTGGTCACTGAAATGGTAAAATTAAAGCACCCCTATGATAAGGGAGTGCCAGCCCGACGGGGAATTGAATATTAAATCAAAGGAGGCAAATATATGAAGCTTACACTTAGCGTAATTAAGGCTGATATTGGCGGTTACGTTGGGCATTCTGAGTCCCACCCTGATATTTTAGCCAAGGCTGATGAGTGTCTGGCCAGGGCCAAGAAGGAAGGGCTGCTGATTGATTATTATGTAACCAAGTGCGGCGATGACCTGCAACTCATCATGACCCATCAGCAGGGTGAGGAAAACGAGAAAATCCACAAGCTGGCCTGGGACACCTTTATTGAGGGCACTGAATTGGCTAAAAAGCTAAAGCTTTATGGTGCCGGGCAGGACTTGCTATCCGATGCTTTCTCCGGCAATGTTAAAGGAATGGGTCCCGGGGTAGCTGAGATGGAGTTTGAGGAGCGGAAGTCTGAGCCCATTCTCATTTTTATGGCAGACAAGACCTCATCTGGAGCATGGAATATGCCGCTGTACAAAATGTTCGCCGACCCGTTTAATACCATCGGGCTGGTTATTGCCCCCAATATGCACACCGGTTTTTCTTTTGAAGTGCACGATGTTAAGAAAAATAAGAAGATAACCTTGAATGCCCCGGAGGAGATTTATGACCTGCTGATTTTCATTGGTGCCCCCTCACGCTATGTGGTAAAGGCAGTTTATTCCCGGGAAACCGGGGATATAGCCGCGGTATCCTCCACCCAGCGCCTGTCTTTAATTGCTGGTAGATACGTGGGTAAGGATGACCCGGTGTGTGTTGTCCGTTCCCAATCCCAGTTCCCGGCGGTAGGTGAGGTGCTGGAACCTTTCACCCTGCCCCATCTTGTGGAGGGCTGGATGAGGGGCTCGCATCATGGTCCCTTTATGCCGGTATCTGTTCAGGATTCCACCCCGGCCCGCTTTGACGGACCACCGAGAGTGACCTCGGCTGGCTTCCAGCTTGCTGAGGGCAAGCTGGTGGGACCTCGTGACATGTTTGCCGATAAGTCATTTGATATTGCCCGACAGCAGGCAAACGAAATAGCTGACTACATGCGTCGCCATGGTCCTTTTGAGCCGCACCGTCTGCCTCTGGAGGAGATGGAATACACTACCATGCCTGAGATAGCAAAGAAATTAGAGGGAAGGTTTACTGACCTTGACTGAGCCAGTGGCGAGGTCTATCATTAGAGCAAAGTAATATTTAGCCCATATTCAACCAGGAGGTGAGGCAAATGGCAGTCTATGTTATGCTTACCACGCTGACTGACGAGGGAAGGAAAACAGTAAAGGAAAGCCCCAAAAGGCTCGAAGAGGTTAATAAGGAAGTTGAAGCCAGGGGAGTTAAGATTCTAGCTCAGTATGCTCTCCTGGGTCCGTATGACTTCTTAAATATCCTGGAGGCTCCGGATAACAAGACTATATCCAGGGTAGCTATGGAACTGGGTTCAAGAGGTACCCTGCAAACTATGACCATGGCGGCAATGACTATCGACGAGCTTACATCTAGCCTTTAAGACTTATTTTGGAGTACCGTTGCATCCTAAGCTTCTTCTGGCGACAAACAATCAAGCCAAGGTGCTTGAGTATAAAAGTCTACTCCGTGACCTTCCCTATGAGCTGGTTACACTGGTTGAGCAGGGTATCACCACTGTGGTCAGCGAGGAGGGAGAAAGTATGGAGGAAAACGCCAGATTGAAGGCAACGGTGTTAGCTGCCGAGAGCCAGTTACTAGCTCTGGCTGATGATTCGGGACTGGAGGTTGATGCCTTAGGTGGTGAACCGGGTCGGCTGTCAGCCCGCTACGCTGGTGAAGGTGCTTCGGATAGTGACAGGTTCAACTATCTATTGACACGGCTCAAGGGTGTACCCGAGGAAAAGCGCTCTGCCCGTTTCCGGTGTATTATTGCTATAGCTACACCTGATGGCAAGGTAGAGTTATGCTCCGGCGAGTGCAGTGGCTTTATAACTTTTGCCCCGAGTGGTGAGCACGGCTTTGGCTATGACCCGGTCTTTTACCTGCCTGAGCTAGGCAAAACAATGGCTGAGCTACCTTTATCGCTGAAGAACCAGGTCAGCCATCGTGGGCGGGCAGCCAGACAAGTATACCGGGTGCTGGAGAAGATAAGAGGACAGTGAATATGTCTTATAAGTTATTAATGGCTAGAGAAGACGGGAAACCATAGGGAGCAACATTATCTATGACTGGACTTTCTGATTCTTTTCAGCGCCCTATAGATTATCTGCGCATCTCGGTAACTGACCGCTGCAACCTGCGCTGTATCTACTGTATGCCCGCTGAGGGTGTTCGCCTGATGTCGCACACAGATATTCTTAGCTATGAAGAAATCTACGCTGTAGCTGAAGCCGCCGCCGAGTTAGGCATAAATAAGGTAAGAATTACCGGTGGTGACCCCCTGGTAAGGGCGGGATTGCCTGAACTGGTCAAGATGCTGGCACAAATAGATACCATGGATGATATTTCGCTGACTACAAACGGGGTTCTGCTGGCTCGCTATGCGGCTGAACTGAAACAAGCCGGGCTGCGGCGTGTTAATGTAAGCCTGGATACACTTAAGCCTGACAAATTTGAGTATATTACTCGGAGCAATAGCCTTGGCGATGTACTAAAAGGCATCAATGTCGCCGGGTCGGTTGGATTCAATCCAATCAAGATTAACATGGTGGTTATGTCCGGGGTTAATGACGATGAATTGCTTGATTTTGCGGCTAAGACTATTACCGAGGGATGGCATGTGCGCTTTATTGAGTATATGCCCTTTGGTGAGAGCACTGGCGCCTCGCCATTTGTCTCGGTCAGTGATATAATGCAGCGACTTGAAATACTGGGCAAATTAGAACCTTGCTTACATAAGATGGGCAACGGACCGGCTAAATACTTCCGCCTGCCTCAGGCTAAAGGCACCGTTGGTTTTATCACGCCGGTTAGTGAACACTTCTGCTTCCGCTGTAACCGACTTCGCCTTACCGCTGATGGTAAGCTCCGCCCCTGCCTATTAAGCGAGGATGAAATAGACCTGAGACAATCCCTGCGCAACGGTATGTCTCCAGAGGAATTGAAAAGATTAATTAAAGAGGCGGTTGCCAACAAGCCGCTGCGCCATCACCTTGCCGAAGGTTGTGTGCCTCAAGACCGCTCCTTCTCCCAGGTAGGGGGTTAATTATGGAAGAACTAACACATATGGACGCCTCGGGTCGCCCCCGAATGGTAGACGTTACCGGCAAGCCGGATACTA
>JAUVXN010000113.1 GCA_030603605.1 Dehalococcoidales bacterium
GACACTCCTGCCTGACTGAATAAGGTCTTCAATAACTTTGATGGTGCCGAAGACAGCCCGGCCCACCCGGCAGGTAAGTCCGACGATTCGACTCTTACGATTGCGAATGGCAGAGATACGGTGTAAAGTGCGCTCAATCCCAGCCCGATTGTCATCACCAAAGCTACCGATATGGGAGACCACATAATCAATGTCAGTCTCATCAACTTCCCCGGGGTCAAGAACTACTTCCCGCTGGGGAAAACGAGCTTCCGGGGAACGTCCCAGGTCCAGAACAACTTCTAACAGTTCACTGAGAGTTTTCTGCTGGCATAATGGCTGGCGAATGCGTGGCGGTAAAATGTCAAGCAGAGCATCCATGTCATCGGTAATTACCTTTTGCAAAACCCCTCCCGAATTCCATTGTTATCCAGCTACAATATCCAGAAAATACTGGTGAAATCTCAGGTCATCGGTCAACTCGGGGTGAAAAGCCGAAGCCAGCAGCTTACCCTGTCTGGCAGCAACGCTGGTGCCATCGGCTAACCTGGCGAGTATTTCCACCTCACCATTTACCTGCTCAATCACCGGGGCGCGAATAAACACACCGGGGAAGGGCTTTTCCCCAAGCACCGGTATCAAGAGTTCGGTCTCAAAGCTCTCCCTCTGCCGGCCAAAGGCATTGCGCCTGACTGTCATATCCAATACTCCCAGGGGTCTCGGGTAAGAATCCGAATTCTTCTTAGCCATGAGTATCATGCCGGCACAGGTGCCAAATACGGGCAGACCATTCCTGGCGAGGTCTCTTATTCCGCTCATCAGGTTGTAATCCAGTATCAGCCGGCCAATGGACGTGCTCTCTCCCCCAGGAATGATTAGCCCGTCCAGCCTCTTAAGTTCCTTGGGCAAGCGGACGGGCACAGCCTCTACTCCCAGTTGACACAATACAGCGATGTGCTCAGCAAAGGCTCCTTGCGAGGCAAGGACGCCAATTTTCATACTACCATCCTCTTGGTGCTGTCCACCAGTAACTTAATCGTAAGCCAAGCGTATTTCCTGGTTTGCCAAAGTTAGTTTGATCCTCTCAGCCCATTCTGGAGAGTTCCAAGTGCCCAAGCTTTGGTGAGTAAGATAATAATTCTGAGGAATCGGATGAGTCCCAACGACCACTTTCATATCATACTTTTCAGTGATAAAATCGCAGAATTGCTTAATATATGGGCAAGGAGGATATCCAACTATTAAGCCGGTGGCTAAATGTACTACTTCAGCACCATTTTCTTTCATTTCAGCGGGGCAATATTCTACGTTTCCACCCGGGCAGCCACCACATGTGGTGTATCCTACTAATTCCACCTCTTGGCTCTTGTAAATGCCAAAGGCGCCTTCTCGATTCCAAAGAGCCCGTAAACATTTACCCCCAGCACAAGTATGCCAACGATCACATATAATAATGCCGATTTTTGTTAGCTTTGGCATTCCTACTTATCTTTCCCTGTCTACCATCCTCTCTTTGCCAGCAGTTCCTCAGTTGGGATTTGCTTTATATCCAACCCGGGCATGGCTTCTCCCAGGTTCTTGGAGACCTCAGCAATAATCTCAGGGTCATTATAATGGGTAGTAGCCTTGACAATAGCCACAGCTCTAGTCGCCGGGTTACTGGACTTGAATATGCCTGAGCCAACAAAGACACCATCGGCGCCCAGCTGCATCATCAGGGCAGCATCGGCCGGAGTAGCCACACCACCAGCGGCGAAGTTCACCACCGGTAGTTTGCCGGCTTTGTGTATCTCGGCTACCAGTTCAAACGGGGCTCCTATTTCTTTGGCTTTTGCCATCAATTCGTCCTGAGGTGCCTGTACCAGTTCACGGATGCCGTCCATTACCGCCCTCATATGCCTGACCGCCTCCACAATGTTGCCGCTGCCAGCCTCACCTTTGGTCCTAATCATGGCTGCCCCTTCACCAATACGGCGCAGGGCTTCACCCAGGTCGCGACAGCCACAGACAAAGGGCACCTTAAAGTCATGCTTCCAGATATGGTGGCTTTCATCAGCCGGAGTAAGCACCTCAGATTCATCTATGTAATCCACGCCGAGGGCTTGCAGTGCCTGAGCTTCAACGAAGTGCCCTATCCTGCATTTAGCCATTACCGGTATAGAAACTGTCTTCATAATGGCTTCAATAATCGTCGGGTCAGCCATACGGGCAACACCGCCGGCAGCCCTGATATCGGCGGGGACTCTTTCCAGCGCCATCACCGCGCAGGCACCAGCTTCCTCAGCGATTTTAGCATGTTCGGCGGTCACCACATCCATAATCACGCCGCCTTTCAGCATCTGCGCCAGCCCAGTTTTTACCTTCCATGTCCCGGTTTCCATGTCTTTCTCCTCGCTCTACCCAAAGCTTGTAACCTTTATAATTTTATTCTACTACTGTTTAGATTGCTTATCAACCTCACCCCCCCTTTAGGTCTTTATTGGGTAACCCCATCCCCTCGAAGAGTCTTCGACCTTTATCCCCCTTCCCCTTGATAAGGGGAAGGGGGAAGTATTAAAAAGAGGGGCTCCGCCCCTCTTAAACTGCCTCTGTAAAATGTTTTATTTTATGCAAGATGCAGAAGTGGTAGAATAGGGATATGGATTCTGTCACTACACCCATTTATATTATTATAGGTTCAATTCTGGGTATAATATCAGCATTTGTTTTGACAATTCTTCATCTCCCACAATTTGTCAGTGTAATACGTTCATTTTTAAAATGGCTACATAGTTGGTTAAGAGAAAGATCAAGGAGATTCAACACATGGCGATGGTGGAGACAATATAGACCATCATGGGAAATTGCAAATTACGGAGAATTGAAAATAACAAAAGTGGGTGATAAGTACGATTTATCTGTGCAAGTTGAGATAGAGTATAAGAATAGAAATGATAAATATAAAGTAAATTTTTATGGTGGTTACATTTACGCTTATTTGTGCCATGAGGGGAAAGGCTGGGAAGGTCAACCATATTATTTGTCCAAAAGTTCAGATATGGCGCGAACAGTAAACCCGTCAATCTCTGAACATGTTGTTTATTCGTTTCACAATGATATGTCTATAAAACCACTTATTAAAGAAACAGCCATCTGTAAGATTATGGGATATATATGGGGGAGAATAGAGGAGGATACACCTTACGAAGGATTAGAAGGATTAGGCGGTAAATGTAAAAGAAAGGGAAGCAATAAGTTCAAAGTAGGTGTAGTGTGGAATAATGAGGTTGATACAAACGAAAAAGCCCCAAGTAATTAGCCCATCAAGAAATCCGGGATATGTTACCCTATTGGTCTCTTAGCCGGTATGCCGGGGCGGCGGGGGTATTGTTGAGGTGTTGGCAATACCTTATCAATGGTTATTAACCAGCGCTCATCGGTAAATTCTTCCAGCTCAACCTTCTTCATCTCCCGCAGGTTTCCACCCAAGAGACTAATCGCCCTAACTGCTTGACTTAGTTCCGGGTCAATAAGCCCTTTTTTCTGGGCAATAAAGCTACCACCAATAGCACAAAAGGGCAGGGTTAATTCAACAAGAGTAGGCAGGGAAGCCACCGCCCGGGAAAGCACCAGCTCAAACTTCTCCCGATATTGAGCCTTGTGGGCAACATCCTCAGCCCGACCAACCACGATTTCAACATTGTCCAGCTCCAGTTTTTGTTTGATGTGATGTAAAAAGGCAGCTTTTTTA
>JAUVXN010000066.1 GCA_030603605.1 Dehalococcoidales bacterium
GTGGAGATAGGGGGATTCGAACCCCCGACCTCTGCGATGCGAACGCAGCGCTCTCCCAGCTGAGCTATATCCCCACAGCTGCTCTCGAATTATAGCATACTAGCGCTCGATTCGCTTGATCTGGTAGCGCAGCTTACCCACCGGCACTGTTACCTCCACTACCTCTCCCTCACCCCGACCAATGAGTGTCTTACCTATGGGTGAAGCACTGGAAATTTTACTCTGGGTCGGGTTTACCTCCCTGGGGTTGACTATTATATAGCGGAGCTCTTCACCAGAAGCCAGGTCACACAGAACGAGGCTATCACCAATACTTACCTTGACGGTGGACTCCTGTTCCCCGTTAATAATAGTCGCTGCCTTCAGAGTCTCTTCCAATTCCCTGATTCGCCCCTCCAGGTGCCCGCGCTGTTCTCTGGCGGCGGCTAGAGGTGCGTTCTCGCGGAAGTCCTTGTCTGCCGCCGCTCTGCGCATTTCCTCAATGAGTTGAGGACGCTTATTCTTAAGAGCAGCCAGCTCGGCTTCCAGTTCAGCATATCCCTGTCGAGTTAAGGGGACAGTCTCCGGCAAACCCTGACTGGCTGGAGATTGCAATCCGGCTTTTACCTTCTTGGTCTTAAGGTGGGTGGCTAGATTCGTCTTACTCCACCCCTCCTTCTTGGCATAAGCCAGGAAAGCTCGTATTAGCTCAAGCTTTTTGGTGTAGTCGGTGTCTGATAGTGATAGCCGCTCCGCGTAGTTAGCTACTTCAGGAGCGGTAAGCCCGGCAAGAGGTCGCTCCCAGCCGTACCAGCGGACAAACTTATATACCTCCGGCTGGTTTGTCTCCCTTTCTCCGGGTGATAATGTAGCTAGAAAACGACTGGCTGCCTCGCCCAGGCTTAGATTCTGACTGCTGCTATTAACCATAAAATACTTTCCCCAAACATATTGCTCTGTCTAGCTCTACTTAATTCTAAGTATTAACTATATATTGGATCAATCTTTACCAGCTTTGGCAGGAGGCTTCATCACTCCTGCAACCTTGGATACCACTGTGTATCCTATCACTTTCAGTATTGCCCTGCTGTGCCAATCAAAAGACAGGTCTTTGGCTTTAAGTAAGGCTTCATCAATGCCATTGGCTTTTACTATGTCAAATATCCGGTCAATCTGCCTATCACTCAGGCGCTCAAACAATTTTCGAGCCCAGTAGCCTATCTTCAACTCCCGCCCCAGTCTCCGCCTCCACCCCTGCTCATATCTGGCCAGACTTTTAGCCGACAGGTCATCATGTTGTAGCGCCTGGTGCAAAGTTTTAGCGGCTATGTCAGCGCACAGCAGGCCATAGTAGATGCCACCGCCGGTAGTCGGCTTTACCTGCCCCGCCGCATCCCCTACCACTATCAGTCGCTCACCGTAGGTTCTGCCTAGCGGTTTCAGGGGAATCCCCCCGTAGCTCAGCTTGGCTTCAGACGAAACTATTTTCCCCTGAGCCAGAAGGGAAGTCATCAACTTTTTCAAGTAAAGTCCGGGGCTATGGCGTGACAGTAATCCTGCCCGAGCCGTTCGTGATGAGGTTGGCACCAGCCAGCCAAAAAAGCCTGGGGCTATCTCCCGACCGAAATAAACCTCTACCTCGTCTATTCCCGGAGTTTCCACCTCAGCCTGAGCACCGTTAACAAAATCGTCAACCCTACCCAGCCCCTCAGTCAGTCTTGAGCCAAAGCCAGTGGCAATAACTACCGCTCTTGCCTCAAAGTTTAACGGTACTTGCTGGTGAGATGCCTTAATCTTAGCTCTATCTTCCTCAACCTCTATATCTTTGACCAGGCTATCTAATATGTATTCTGCCCCGTTATCCTGAGCCCGACTAGCCATAGATGCATCGAAAGCCGTACGGTCTAGAATGCAGGCCTGGGTTTCTTCCCGCCGCAACCGGAGCAAGTTCCCTGAGGGCGAAAATAATCTGGCGCTGTTTGCCTCTCTCAAAATAACATTATCATCAATGGCAAAAGAGTTAACGCATTCCTGACCAATAATGCCGGTACAGCAGACCTGTTCTCCTATCTTCTGCTTCCGCTCCAGCACCACCACCGCATACCCCATACCGGCCAGCCGGTAAGCCACATGGCTTCCTATTGGTCCGCCACCAATAACTACCACGTCGTACAATTTTAGTCTTTCCCCTTTACAAACCTCTTGAGGTAATAGAACGCCACAGGTATAATAGTAATAACTATAATAATCAGTAGGGAGTTAAGACCAGTAATTCTGACTCCAATCAATACATTCAGAACGAGAATGCTAAGTGTTACCACGGCGATGGACAGACCGAAGGAAAGGGCAATCCTTTCTATGATATTTATCTGCTTGAAGAAGACGAGAGTCCAGGCGAAGCCGGGCAAAAAGAAGACAAGTATAAAGCCCAGAATCGCCCTGATGGCAGGCAATTTCTCAAGGAAAGGGAGGGCAAACTCGAATATCTGTTTAATCGGGGATAACCAATCCATACCTTATATTCCTTCCCCATTAATATTTAACTGGTCTAGCAGATGAATTCGCATAATTCTCATAAAATACCAAAATCGGCTTATCTGATGTTGCCGATAATGGCACTGGCATTTTATATTGCCTTTATTCCGCACCAAGGCTATCCCTACCCGGTGCATATTGACGAATGGGTCCATCTGGCTTTATCCAAGGCAATGCTACAATCAGGTAGCACCACTATCGTTGAACCCTTTTCCGGAGGAGCACCCCGGGGTCTCAGTTCTAATCTGGAGGCGGGCTTCCACCTATTCTGGGCCATATTTCACCAGATTAGCGGTATCTCCTGGCTAACTATCTTCAGATACTTCCCGAGCGTTATTTTCGTAATCACAGTGCTATCAGTTTATGTCCTGGGTCAGAGGCAGGGATACGGCTGGGAAGCTGCCCTCTTTACCTGCCTGATAACAACCACGGTAGGAATTATGGGTCCCGCCTTTCTGGTTCCGGTGGCTCTGGGGCTACTTTTTATATCCCTGGCTCTCTTCGTCGCCTTTAATTTCAGAAGCGGGTGGAGCTATCTTGTGCTCTTTATCTTCACCTCCTTTTTACTTTCCATCCATGCTCCATCAGCAATTGGTGTGGTTATTGTTCTTGTTCCTTACATACTACTTAATCTGAAAGGTAACTTCAAGCACAGCCTGGGTATAACACTAGCTGTAGTTATCCCCTTTTTGGCACCCTTCCCTTGGATATTTAGTATGTTACTGCCTACGGCGAAGAGCCTGCTTACCCCGCAACCGCTTCCGGAATACATCGACTTCCCGCGGATTATAAAAACCTATGGTTACTTTCCTATCGCGCTTTGTCTCCTCGGCACCTTCCTGCTGGCGATAAGAGGTGGGAAGAAAGACTACAGCCTAATATTAGGTTTACTGGCTTTACTGGTGATGGTGGTCACTTTCTTTACCTTCCACTACGGGTTACACATAATGTATACGCGGGGATTAATGTACATGATGTTGATGGTGAGCATCATTGCCGGGGCTGGGCTAGCGGGGGTAAAGAACCTCAGTTTGCCGGCAGAGCTCACCGCTCTACTAAGGGTGCCTCCTATCATTACGCAGAATGTAGGCAAGTTCTTGTGCCTGGTTCTCATCGGTGTAACGCTGGCTGTAGGCATTCCGGACCGTCAGGATACTGTCTATTACCACATGATTGATGATAAAGACTACGAAGCATTTGTCTGGATTGAGGAAAATGTAGATAAAGATTATAAGAAAGCAATCCTCGACCCGTGGAAAGCTACCGCCTTTAGTGCCATCACTGGGAAGAATATCTATACCCGGATACATGCCTTTCCCAAGCCCAGTGATGAGGAAGCTGGCAAATTTCTGGCTGGTGGCTGCAGCGATACTGCCTTCTTGAGGGAAAAAGGGATTTCTATCATTTATACCCGTGGCGAATGCCGGAATCCTGACCTGACAGAGGTGAGGGAGAATATCTACCTGCTGAAGAAAGGGGAATAGGCCGAGACAGCTTCAGTCCTCCTGATTGCTCTCAAAAATGAATTGTGATAGTATATTTGAAAAAGCCTGGAGCAAATCGGGGTGTAGCGCAGTCTGGTAGCGCACCTGAATGGGGTTCAGGTGGTCGCCGGTTCGAATCCGGCCACCCCGACCATACGAACAAAAGTTATTGGTCAGAGCACCTGAATCGGTAAAAATCGGGCGGGTCCGCAAAAAAATGAAAAATGGTTTTATCAATAAGACCAGGTGCACCACCGGGGGGACTTCCCTCAAGGCATAACCACTTCTTCTAGTACCTTCATAGGCCCTCCTTTATATTTAATGAAATTCGGTGGCTACACAATTGCCCATACCACAAAACAAATTTCTTAGCCTTCTCCTCCAACTCCTCGTACAGCTTATTACTGCGCTGACGGCATATCTCTCGCCTCTTTGACGCTTGGGGCAGTCGGTGGCTGCTTGAACTGGGTTTTAGTAACCATATCGCGAAGATTGGCGATAACTTTAGCAAAGATTATTAGCCAGAGCAAACCTATTCCCGTGACAAAAAATGCCTGTGGTATCCAGAGAGGGGTACGTAGAACTGTGATTGAACGGGAGCCGATCTCAAATGACTCTCTACACAAATTCCATATCTGGGGCATCATTACGCTAACCCAAGCGAGAAACACAATAAGTTTTAGCTGGCTCAGCACGTTTCGAGGTCCTGGAGGAAAGCGATTAAACAGCAACACCATCTTAATATGTCTGTTCAGTTTGAATGTGTAGCCTGCGGCCAGAAAGAGGATCGCTGCCATCATATAGCCAGACAACTCATCGATAAAAACTCCTTAATTTAGATTTTGGTCGGGTAAAATTGCTCTACTATTTCATTTCTCACTTCCTGCGGTTGTTTTAATAAGTCAACAAGCTCCCTTATCTCCATCATCTTCCTTAACTCATCGTTTTTTATTTTTAAGGTTGTGTCACATCGACTGACTTAATTATAGTCCTATTTGTATGATTGTCAAAAACCTATTGCGTGAGCAAGAATAGATTCATTTGGCCACAAGAATTGGCATCTCGATAGTTGGAGGAGGTAACAAACCGTCATTTTGTGCAATCAATTGGAAGATACGGGAAACCGGCGGCTAGTTTTGCCCCCGTATCAGTTGCGGCAATTTAAGCATACTCACAGCCCTATCCTCTCTGTGCTGATAAGACAGCTAAATCACGGGACCGATGGTGAAAATGTTAGGGAAGTTGCCATAGCCTATCGTCTCAGCCTTGGTCTGCTTCCCCGAAGCCACAGCGAGGGTTTCTTGATATAGAGCCTTCGCTGCCCGGGCAATAGCGGTGCCAGCTTCCTCTGTTAGCTCGACAAATACATCTAGATGTTCCGGGAGCCGTTCATAGGTAATCGGGTTAGCGGTAACCTTAATGACGGGGATAAAGGGGAACCCCTGTGGGGCACCTAATCCGGTGCTGAAGATGATGACCTGTGCTCCGGCCGCTGCTAGGGCAGTAAGGAATTCCGGCTCTCTCCCTGGCGAATCAACTATGAATAATCCCTTGCCCTGAGGCCGTTCTCCATACTCATAGACTTCCTTGATGGTCTTGGTGCCCCCCTTGGCTATGGCACCCAAAGATTTCTCCTCGATGGTGGTGAGTCCTCCAGCAATATTGCCACGAGTAGGCTGCCCACCCCTCATGTCAAATCCCATGGCGGTGGCCCTTCTCTCCATTCGGGCCACAATATCCATGATTTTGTTTGCCACCTGGGCAGTAGCTGCTCGACGAGTGAGGATATGCTCAGCCCCTATGAATTCTGTGGTCTCCCCGAATATACAGGTGCCACCGTTATCAATTACCAAATCGCAGGCGGCTCCAGTTGCCGGGTTTGAAAGCAGACCTGAAGTGGTATCTGAAGCACCACACTTCACACCCACTACCAACTCCGAGTCAGGGAACTCTTCTCTTCTTATTCTGGAAGCCTCTATTGCCATAGCTTGGGCGAGTAGAGAGCCCTGAGCCACGGCGGCCGTAGCACCTCCTACTTTTTGAATTACTATTTTTTTCACAGGCTTGCCCGACTCAGCGATACCCTCAGCTATCTTGTCAGCTGACACTGACTCACAGCCCAGACTTACCACCAGCACCCCGGCTAGATTAGGATTCCAGCCCAAGGAAATAAGGGTTCGAGTCACTATGTCAAGGTCTGGCTGGGTTTGAGCACAACCCTGACTATGAATAAAAGGGGTGGAAGCTTTGACCTGTTGGGATATCCACCAGGTTACGTCGTTGGCGCAGCCCACCGTGGAAATAATACCGATGTAGTTTCTAGTGCCTACAGAACCATCCTGACGCCGATAACCTAGAAAGCTCACTTTATACACCCCCCGATAAATCACCCCGCCCCCGGGTACTGACCACATTGTGTATATGAACATAGTCGCCAGGCTTTATGATAGCGGTGGCAATGCCAATCACCTCACCATACTTAATCACCGGCGAGTCAGGTTCTATTCTAGATAAGCTGAACTTGTGACCGAAAGGGACATCGGTAGTCAGCTCTATTGCTTGGTTCTTTCCGCTGACCTCGAGTTCTAAAGTATCCCCAGCCTTTAGATTGGCTAGAGAAGTAGCCACATTATCCCTGTAATTCAGAATGACTGCTTTCTGTTTCAATTCAATCACTTCTTGGGGAACTCATTACATCTCTTTACCGGAGAGCATCCCAAATCACTAATGGATACTTTAGTCGTCTGACCTAGCTCTGTCAAGGACTTCAAGTTTACTGAACATTTAGTCATAAAGTGCAACTCTAAAAAGACTGTTGACATTATGGGAAGGAATAGCTTATTGTTCATACCAAAAAGGGAGGTGAAACTAATGCAAGCTTATTGCGTGAAGTGCCGCACCAAAAGAGAAATGAAAGATGCTAAGGCCATAACCATGAAGAACGGTAAACCAGCGACTCAGGGAACATGCCCGACCTGTGGGACGAAGATGTTCAGAATCGGGAAAAG
>JAUVXN010000123.1 GCA_030603605.1 Dehalococcoidales bacterium
GGCGAGAAATTCTCCAGTGGTGAGTATTTTCTGCCAGATATGCTCATGGCAGCACGAGCAATGAATGCTTGCCTTGAGGTGCTTAAGCCTCTACTTGAGAAAACGGGCATACCAACAATCGGGAAAGTAGTTATTGGTACAGTAGAAGGAGATATGCACGATATTGGCAAGAATGTCGTAGCTACTTTCCTGAAGGGCAGCGGTTTTGAGGTCTTTGACCTGGGAAACAATGTGCCCGACCAGAAATTCATTGATGAGGTGAGAGAGAAAGAAGCAGATATACTAGGACTCTCGGCCCTGCTCACTACAACCATGCCATTTATGAGCAGGATAATAAAAGCGCTGGACGCAGCTGGTCTGCGTTCTGGTGTCAAGGTAATAGTCGGTGGGGCACCAGTAACGCAGGATTACGCTAACTATATTGGGGCTGATGCCTATACCCACGACGGCGGCAAAGCGGTAACAGTGTGCAAGCGATTGCTGGGCAACTAATATACCTATACTCATATTCAGCTTAAAGGTAAAGCCAAGCAGGTAGTGTATCATCAGGGAGACAAAAGTGACAACCGAGAGTAATGGTGGGAAGCCAGACCTGACTCCAAAGCGAAGATTCTTGGCCAACTTAATGGGAGGCAGAAAAGGTAAGCGTATTTCGGTGTGCAATCCTACCCACGCCATTTGCACCGAACTAATAAATAAGATAGGCGTCCATCTGCCGGATGCACATCTTGATGCCCGGCAAATGGCGGAGATGGCGGCTACCAGCTATGAGATACTCGGGTTCGATACGGTAATGCCGGAATTCAGCGTACAGCAGGAAGTTGCCGCCCTTGGCTGCGAGGTAAACTGGGGTAGCGATACCATGATGCCGGAGATACTGACGCATCCTGTGAAAGAGCCTGGTGACATCGTCATTCCGGAGAACCTTCTGGAGAAACCTTCCATGCGTGTGGTTCTTGATGCCATCTCAATACTTCGCCGCGAATATGGTGACCGCGTTGCCATTCTGGGTAAGGTCATGGGCCCCTGGACCCTGTGCTATCACCTGGTCGGGGTTGAGGACTTCCTTATCATGACGGTGCTCGAGCCTGATAAAGTAAGGGCACTGCTTGGTGCTTTGATACCGGTAACGGTAGCCTATGCTAATGCGCAACTGCAAGCCGGCGCTGATGTTGTAACTCTCCCCGACCATGCCACCGGGAACATGGTTAGCCCCAAAACCTATGCCGAATTTCTTGTCCCTCTTCACCAGAAAATGTTACCCCAGATAGGTGGCCCAACTATTTTACATGTTTGCGGGAGATGCGTTGACCGTATTCCGCTAATAATCACCGAGGGCTATGATGCCTGGCACTTTGAGTGGGTAAATGACCCAGAGAAAGCGGTTGAGCTAGCAAGGGGTGAAATCTCTCTTCTTGGTGGCATCAACACTTTTGACTGTCTTCTCCGGGGCACACCTGAAGACGTATATAAGCAGGCCAGATACAATATAGCGGCGGGGGTGGACTCCATAGGACCGGAGTGTGCCATAGCATTGGAAACCCCTATCGCCAATCTACAAGCTATCGTTTCCGCTGCTGAGGAAGGTTATTGACGATATAGAATGAAGGTGAGAATTCGGGTAACCCCTCCCGGCAAAGATTTGAAATTAAGGGTAGGCGCGAACCTCCGCATGTCCCTGATTGAGGCCGGCATCCCTCTTGATTCCCCCTGTGGTGGACAGGGAACGTGTTTAAAATGCAAAGGTCAAATTTCAGGAGTTAGCGGGAAATTCACTAAGCTGGAGCAGGAGAAGCTTTCGGCTGAGGAATTACGGAACGGCTGGCGCCTTGCCTGTCAGGTTATTGTAGAAGAACCAGGCGAAGTTCGTTTGCCTGAAATGGAACCATCCCGGGCGAAGGCAAGTTTGAGTCTGTTAGGGGAAGAAATCCCTCTGCAGTCGAATGTCCACCTGAGACATTTTCAACTCAGTGAGCCGACTATAAGCGACCAGCGGGCTGACTGGAACCGTCTGGCCGAGTATCTGGAGATTTCAGAACCTGGTCCGGTAAGGGCAGAGCTATCGCTACTGCAAGGGATTCCAGAACGGCTCCGAGAATGGAATTTTCAAGGCGAAGCTGTTTTAGTTGGGAATACAGTCGTCGCCCTGGATCCACCCGACTCAGCAAAAGGCATGTTGGGAGTAGCTCTGGATATCGGCACTACCACCCTGGCAGCCGGGCTGGTTGACCTGGGCACCGGCAAAGTAGTGGCGTTGGATGCGGAACTGAATCCCCAGATTGCCTTCGGTGCCGATGTTATTTCGCGAATAGTATATGTGCGAGATAGCCCGGAAAAAAGGGGAAAGCTGCAAAAAGAGCTTATCAAAGGACTGAACCAGCTCTTGCTTCGGATGTGCCGGCTCGCCGGGAGAGAAAGAGAGCGCATCTTTGAAGCCACTGTGGTGGGCAATACTACCATGCTGCATTCATTGCTTGGGTTGGATGCTCTTCATATCGCCCTGGCTCCATATGTAGGGATTTTGAATCGGGCGCTGTGCCTCCCGGCTGACGAGCTGGGGTTGCAGATTCACCCGCAGGGAAGGGTGCATATTTTGCCGGCTATCGCCAGCTTTGTTGGCGCCGATACCGTTGCGGTGATGCTGGCAACAAAACTGTATCAAACGCGTGTGCCCAGATTAGCCATTGACATAGGCACCAATGGCGAGGTTATGCTGGCTACCAAGGATGGAATACTGACCGCTTCTACCGCTGCCGGCCCTGCGTTTGAAGGTGGCCGAATAAAATTCGGGATGCGTGCTACCAAGGGGGCTATTAGCACATTCCAGGCAACACCATCCGTGGATTATACAGTGATTGGAAGCTCCGCAGCTCGGGGTATTTGTGGTTCCGGGCTGATGGACCTGGTGGCTGAGCTATTTCGGGTGGGAGTCATTGACCGGAAAGGTCGAATGCTCTTGCCGTCAGAGACAGTCTCTTCTCTGGCGGCTGAGCTGGCGCAGCGGGTCAGAGTCCGGGGAGAGGAGAGGGAATTCGTGGTCTGCAGGAATGAGGAAAGGGAAATTACCCTTACCCAGCAGGATGTGCGGGAGCTTCAACTGGCTAAGGGAGCCATGAGAGCTGGGATTGAGTTATTAATGAAAGAAGCCGATATTAATACCGGTGATGTGCAGGAAGTCCTTTTGTCAGGGGTGTTTGGTAATTATATCAACCGTGAAAAAGCTGTTATATTGGGCCTGATTCCTCCATTTCCCCTGGAGAGGATTCACTTTATTGGTAATGGGGCTATGGATGGGGCTTTAAGAGCATTGCTCAATTTGGAGGAAAGGCGCCGGGCAGACGAGATTTCCACCCAGGTGCGCCATGTCGAGTTGTCAGGGAGGGCAGACTTTGAGGAGACTTTCCTCCG
>JAUVXN010000071.1 GCA_030603605.1 Dehalococcoidales bacterium
GGCTTTCCAGACTTGGGAAGACGTTCCTGAATCTGACATGGTCTTCAAATATGATGGAACCACCGAAACACCACCGGGTATAGATACTGCTAGTCCAGATTACCAGAACGTGGTGGGCTGGGCGGATTTGGAAGAATTTCCTAATGCTATTGCAGTCACTGTTGTATGGTATATCCGTGGCAAAAGACTAATAGTTGACTGCGACACTGCTCTAAACACGGATGCTTACTTTCTTTGGACGCAAGCCGATGGCATAGAAGACCCCGATGGAACACTGCTCCCTGATACTGATTTCTACGATGTTGATGTCCAAAACATAATGACCCATGAAGCAGGGCACTGGCTCATGCTAAATGACCTTTATGATGATGCGGCTAGCGAGCAGACGATGTATGGCTGGGCTAGCGACCGTGAGTTAAAAAAGCGCAGCCTAGAGAGTGGTGATATAGCTGGCATTCAGAAAATATATGGCTGAGTGATAAATGTGAAAGGAGATTATGCCTATGAGAATGCTTGTCCATACCTGTGGTCGGTCGGGTGAGAATAAAAATCTTAAGAAAGGAGTAAGACATGAAAAAGAAATTTGGCATTATTGGAATTGCCTTGGTGCTGGCGATATCGCTGCTGCCAGTTACGGCGGTGAGTGCTAATGGCACCCCAACAATTGACGGAATCCTGACCCCGGGTGAATGGGACGACTACTACCTCGGAACCAGCGTGACTAGCTGGGGCGGTGGTATGTCTGTTGATGTCTATGGGTTCACCGATGGCACATATCTCTACGCAGCATACGAAGCGGATATGAATGAATCTGGATGGAGTTTTGGTGCAGGCCTTGGTGTCAGCAATAACCTTTATTACAGAACGCCGCAATCAGCAAGCTGGCCAGACCCAGGCTACACCCTGCTAGCGGCAGGTGGTTATCCAGCAGATGTCTCACAGACAGATGGAAGTGGTTGGACAAGCCTGTCAGGCTCTTTCGCTGATAATGGTATTGACATCTATTCAGGTGATGGAATGTATAACACAGTTCCAAATCCAAATGTAGCAGAAGTGAAGATACCATTGAGCCTGCTCACCTACGCTGGTGCTGATGGTCAAATCAGGCTTAGCGGGCAGTATTGGCAGTATGCCTGGGCTACGCCGTTCCCCGTTACTCTGCCGCCACCTACTAAAGCAGACATCCTTAAAGGCAATGGTGTTCCTGGCAAGGGTCTGGATACAGCCCCTGGACTCCAGAAGCCCTTCAACCCCAACTCAGAGGCAGGTGACCATGCCGGCAAGAGATAAGCAACGCTGAAGCCGAAGGAGGAGTTCGCCTATGAGAATGCTGCTTGCCCATACCCGTGGTCGGTCGGGTGGCAAGGGAAAATCTAAGAAAGGAGAAAAACCATGAAAAAGTTAATAAGGATGATGGGGATTGCCCTGGTGGTGGCACTGATGGCTAGCCTGGCCTTTGGTAGTGTTGCCCTGGCTGATGAGGAGAAAGTGACAGTGAACTGGAATGGCCCAAATCCAGACATCTCTGTTGCGTTTGAGGGCACGATTTACAACGGGTCCACTCCTGATGATGCTTTCGCATATGCCGATGTATCTGGGTCAGGCTCAGGTGCCTATGGAACTATAGAAATAAATCATAAGGATTTCTATAGCAAGAAAGGCGTCTCTGTCACTAGTTCTGCCCACTTTGAAGGCGGTAATTACACCATGGAAACCTATAACCAACTCATTGACCAGCCCGCAGCGTGGGGTGGACAAACAGAACTCGGCAACTACTTCCACGAGGAAGGTAGCGTAGCTGATGTGTTCCAGAGTGCCAGTATATGGAACATAAGGGACGGCACCAGCTCTATGTCGTTTGATGTTTCTGGTGCAGAGGAAGTAGTAGTGAGCGGGCTCGTCCGCAACTACCACAAACAAACGCCTACATTTGACAACATAGCGCAATACACCGCAACTGCTACGGCGAGTAGCACCGTAGATGCAAGCGGCTCCCACGATGGTAGGACAGGTTCAGTTCCATACACTTACAATTGGCCATCTGCTGGGCTTGGAGTAACCTTTCAAGCAAGTTCAAATATGGACTTCGTTATGGATACCAACCTGATGCCGACGGCAGTCTTTGTTGGACCGGGTTATGTGACCGCTGAGACCACCAACGCAGACTTTGACTACATTGCCAACTATGTGGGGATGCCGTAATAGACGATGAAAGGTTGCCCTCATCTTCGAGGGTGGGGGCAACCAATCCCAAATAGAAAGGGGGGTTAAAATGAAGTGGTTTAGTTTATTATCGGTAGTATTCCTGATGCTGGCAACGCTTTTGTGTGCCAACCCAGTTGCCTATGCCGACGACCCCCCTGCTGGTGAGTGCAATATAGTGATTGACATTTGCGTTACAGAGACTAGCCAGGTTCACGTCACTGCCAGCGATGGCTCTCACCTTGATGTGGGCGCACAGCAGAGCACCACGGATGCTCACCTCCACTTCGCCGCTGATGCCGATACAGTTTTTGACATTTACATAACAGGCGATGGTGAGACCGATATTGATGTCAGCGGTCCTTGTCAAGTAAATCTTAGGGTGGAGGGACCTTCAGAGGTTCACATTGATGCTGGTGATGAGGTAAGGCTTAATGTTGAAGCCAGTGAGGAGTCTCAGGTCTTTGTAGATGATGAGACCCTTGATAACCCTACCCAGAAGCCAGATGAGCCGACGGGATACCAAGAGAGTGGAGAGGTAGATGAGCATAGCTCAAGATCCGATAGTCGTCTCGCAATTGTATCTGGGGCATTCCCGGTAGTGGGGGTGCTTGCTTTCTTCCTAATCAGGAGGAGAGCGAAAAGGAATAAAACAAAGGAGACGACCGAATAACAAAATCACAGGGAGAGGAGGTGATGTGATGAAATACATACTCAGGATAGGTTTGATAGTAATGTTGATGGCAGCCATGCTTCTATGCGCCATTCCAGTGTATGCTGAGGGGCCAATTGATGACCCGGGTCCAGACATGCCTCTTGAAGACCCTCCCCCCGGTTGGCAGGTTCAAAAAATTTCCGTACTCATCTGGCAATTACGCATGGAGCGTTTATGGCAGCAGGATTGCCTTGTTTCTTCTTAAAAGGAAAGCGAAAAGGGCTGAGGTTAAGTGTCAGTCCTTTGAAAATATAAAAGAAAAGGAAAGGAGGTGAGGAAATGAAGTGGCTTAGAATATTACTGCCAATATTTCTGATACTGGGCATGCTGCTTTGTGCTGGCGTTGCCTACGCCGATGACGGTGATGAAGGTGATAACGAGGAAGAATCTGGCCTTAATGTTGATGTCACGGTGATAGGGGATAACCCCGACGTGAATATTGATATTATCGGAGAGGATGCCGAGGTTACGGTTAATACCACCGGTACAGACATTTACCTGAATGGCCAGAACATCAATGAGCCTACGGTGATACACAAGGACAACGGAGTTAGCGGCGGCTGGGTTAAAAAGAGGATTAACCAGGCGGTGGGGCCTATATATTCCTGGGCAGAGGAAACCGGAGCAAGGTTGAGCTTAACAATGGATGGCTTGGCCAAGATCATTATGGCAGTGAAGGACCAGGATTCCCAGCTTGGTGAAACCTCGGCTGAGGTGGATGAGCTTTACACCGGGCTGGACGACCTTTACACCAGGCTGGAAGGCATAGATGGCGATGTGGCTGCCCTTGAGGGTGAGCACGACGCCCTTGTTGACGAGGTGCGGGCCAACCACCAGGCGCTACTCTTTGAAATGGAGCTGATGGAGTGGGAATACAATAGAAACCTGGTCATTATGGCAGGGGCGTTCCTACTGGTGGTCATGGGCTTAGGCATAGGCTTCGGTGTCAGTATTTACCAGTTGCGAAAGAGGATTTAAGTTCATATGGCGGGCTCTGCCAGGGGAAACTGGGGTGCCATGGGTCTCTCACCCCAATGGCTTAAATCAAGACTTCCCCCTCCCGTGACCGGAGCCCTAGGGGTAATCGGGCAAGTGGCATCCCGCCGCCAGTCATAGGCAAATGATGGAAGGATGACACAGTAGGATGTTAGTAACCTGGTCACTATTTACTACATGGGCGATGCTCAATGTGCTCGACCTGAGGCTAGGCTTCGTGGCCACCCAATTTGGCGCCATTGAGGTCGGGCTGCTTTACCAGGTATTAGGAAGCTGGTTGAGTGTGGCCATCAATAAGATAGTGCTGGCTCTGCTTATCGGTGGAGCTCTGGTTTATTTCAGAAAGAATAGTTGGTTAGCTATGCTCAGCATAGGCATGGCTGGCATATGTATTTATCAGGTTTTCGTGATCCTATGGCAAATAGAGGTGGGAGGTTAAGAGAATGACTAAAGCACAGCTAGCGGTAACACTTTACATGGAGACACAGACCTTGACCGGGTTTATCTACCAGCCTAAGGAGGAACGCCTGTCAGACCTCCTTAATGCTGTATCGCTCAGGCGGGAGAACCGGGGTAGGTTCGTTGAGTTAAGTTACGTGGCTATCCAATACACAGATGGCCAGGAGGAGGAAAAGCTACCAACTGCCTATATCAACAAGGCAACCATTCAGGTGGCGGTGACGATAGATGGCGACCTAGCTAAGGGCATTGGTGGCAAGGTTGGGGCTAAGCCTTACCCATTTGTTGAGAAATTACCCGTGCTGGTAAGGGTGCGGATGCCAGCCTACATACTTATGGGCAATATGCATTGTGCCAGTGGACAGATGGCGTGGCATGCTCTTGAGGAAAAACCGATGTTTCTCCCCCTTACCAACGTTAGTATATGCAGGGCGGACAATAGCCACTGGTGGAAGGTTCCCTTTGCCGCTGTGAATAGAGAGCAAATGCTGTCTTTGGCAGAACTGGGGACTCAGTGAATGGAGGTGAGGTGAGAGTGGTAACCACTTCTAGACGAGCTGAGGTAGTCGAGTTGAGAGAGACCGGCTTAAGTTATGCCGAAATCGGTCGCCGAGTCGGCATAAGTAGGGAGCGGGTCAGGCAAATTTTCAAACGGAAACCTAGACCACAAAGGCCAGCCCTCCTCTCTAAGGTTATGCTCACCACAAGGGATGTGGGTCAGCTCCTCGGCATTCATGTTAATACGGTGAGGCGCTGGAGCAACAAGGGGATACTAAAATCATACCGTATTAGCCCCCAGGGAGATAGAAGGTTTAAGCAGGAGGATGTTGATGGTTTTCTCAAGGAAGGAAAGACAGCTAAGGACTAGGGTTTTTCGACTATGGGACGAGAAGTATCAGGGTAACAGCAAAATATCTGAGTTAGCCCGAGCTATGGGAATATCACAAGGCCAAGTTTACCGTGTGCGAAAAGGTAAGCGCGGCATCAATGAAAAATTTATCATCGGGGCGCTGAAAGCCTTTCCTGAATACAAATTTGATGACCTTTTCTATGTTGAAGAGGCAGTTAGCCATGAGTAACCACGAGCAGAATCTAGGCAGACTAATTAAACAGCAAAGAGTTATGAGCGAGCTGACGCTACGGGAGCTTAGTGATAAGTCAGGTGTATCCCCGTCACACCTCGGTCGCATCGAGAGGGGCGAGCGTTTCCCGTCAGCCTCAATTCTACGAAAGGTCGCCAAACCCTTGGGCTTTGATGAAGCTGAGCTGTTTACCTTAGCTGACTATCTGTCCCCTCCCTCTGCCAGCGAGGATGATAGCAAGACACACTTTGGGAAGCTCGACCCTTATGTAGCTAAGGTGTTATCTGAAGAGCCTGTCGAGGTGCAACGCACTGTAATCGCAATTCTCACTATCTTGAAGTCTGTGGCCAAGGGGAGCGGCTGTGATATTGGGTTTGCTGAATATGCCCACAGGAAATATCCTGAGCTGGACGAGGATATTATAACCATGATTGAGGACGTGATTGAGCGCGCAAAGGAGAAGGGAGGTGAGAAATGAGGCAGTTAATTGGATATCCAAGTTGACAATAGATGAAAAAGGAGGGATATATTATGTTTGCACGTCTGACCATTGTTCAAGGGAAGAGCGATAAGGTGGATGAAGCCGTAAAGATTTATAATGAGAGTGTTATCCCCGCTATGAAATCGCAGAAAGGCTTTTGTGGGTTCTATTTCCTTAACGAACGCAAAACGGGTAAAGCTATTTCCATGACACTTTGGGATAGTGAGGAGGATGCCATTGCTAATGAACAGAGCGGCTACTACCAAGAACAGCTAAGCAAGTTCAAAGACCTCTCCACAGGAGAACCTGTTCGCGAAGGATATGAGGTCAGTATCCAGGCCTAAGTGAAGGCACCGATGCGCCACCCCGACGTAACTGTATAGAAAAAGGGGAAACGGGGGTGAGAAATGAGGTAGTTA
>JAUVXN010000070.1 GCA_030603605.1 Dehalococcoidales bacterium
CACTCCGTCTTCTTCGCCCATGACATAGGCTTCGTACTTCTCGACGCCAACGGCGTGAGTTTTGAGATACTCTTTATCGTAAGTTCCGTTCTTGAACCAGTGATAAGTAATTGCCAGATACATCGCCGCGTCGGTGTTTGGTAGGATCGATATCCATCGGTCGGCGTGCACGGCGGCGGCATAATTAAGATCGGGGCACACATAAATCTGCTTGATACCGAGTTCCGTCCACCAGTAGCTCAATCGACTCGGCAATTGGCCCTGCCAGCCCCAGGGCGTGGTTTCCTGGTCACAGCCCCAGAAAAGGAGCAGTTCCACGTTCTTGGAGATATCGTAGAGAAGGTTGCTTTGCTTTCCCTGGCCAACCGGTTCGCAGCCCCAGAAGTGCTTACTCCCCCACCACCAGCCTTCCCAGCTGTCCGGCTGGCGGTTCTGTTGTGTGAAACCACCCCACAGGCGGAGTAACCTGCGGCCGGCCCCATGGCAGGCCTGTACAACCTTGTTCTCTCCGTGCTGGTCGCTCTCATAAAGAAGAGCAGTAGGCCCGTACTTCTTCTTGATGCGATTCATCTCGCTGGCAATGATGTCAAGGGCCTGATCCCAGGAAATGCGCTTATACTTGCTTATGCCGCGGTTTTGTGGATTGCGGTCGCCATTGGGATCGAAGTCGACACGCATCATAGGGTGTAGGATACGTGCCGGCGAATAGACACGGTTCTTATAGGCAATCGAGTACGGCGGCAGCAGGGTTTTCATGCTGGGCTCAAAAGTCTTGCCCCTCGACTCCATCTTCCAGGGGTTCATATCTTTGGGATCATACTTCCAATCGTAGTGCATCGGGCGGATACGTATGATTTTGCCATCCTTGACATCCACCATCGAGGCGTTGGAACCGTTCTCAGGTACACCGCAAAAGCTGATATCCCTGATAAGCGTTTGTCCTGCCACATCTACCGTACTGCCTTTCTCTTTGGGTCGTTTTCTAGATTTCTCCTTTTCTACCATCTTTGCCTCCGTCACTCGTCTTAGAATTCTGGCCGACACAGTCCGGAAGGCTGGCACCTCCAGACGAACTGTATTAGGCGGCCGAACGGCTCTCTATGGCAGAGTGTACTTAATTCAGACCAAGTCTGTCAAGGTTCTGTACTCATTCAGACCCTTGACAGACTTTCACAGACAAGGTACCATACAATTTGAGGGTTATTGTGTATCGGGGGGAGTCCAGGAGAAATATCAGTTTCCTACATTCTGCCGAAATCTTAACGGCATCTTAACATTCATTTTGTATCATTATTATGAGGTGACAGATGGGTAGGGCTTGTCAGAAACCGAATTACTGTTCACGATCGTTACAGGGTCGAAATCTTCCGGCGGCTCTCTGGTTTCCTTTTGCTCGAGACCTGCTGCGTTGGGAAACAGAGGTAGTTGGCCAGGCAACCGAAAAAATCTGGAGTGCAGGGCTTGCGAAATGCACAAACTAAGATATGTCAGCCTTGATTCCAAAAGGAGGTGAATAGCGGCGTAAAGAACTATCGAAGTCTAGCAAAACAGAGAAAGAATAATACAGAAAGGAGTAAACAGTTTTGAAAAAGATACTTTTTATCGCATTAGCGGCGGTATTGGCTCTTAGCGTGGGCCTCATTGGTTGTGAAGGTGAAGGGGAGGTAGCCCCGACAGAAGTCCTGTTGGGAGCCACTCTTCCCGAAACCGGCATCTTTTCTGGTTTTGGTCAGCAAGGTTGGGGCATGCAACAGGCTGTCGACGATTGGAATGAGACATATGGCGGAATGTATCTGTCGGAGTGGGATGTAACGGTGCCCGTCAGGTTGATAACCAAAAATAACGAGAGCAACTTCGATCTGGTGGGACCTCAGAGTACAGCGCTGGTTGTAACGAACAAGGTACACGCCCTTCTATCACCTGATGCACCCTTCGACCTGCACGGCCCGACGACTGTGGTAGCTAGTGAACATGGCGTGCCATCGATTATCTGTGGCGGTCCCTTTGAGCCCTGGTATTTCGGTTCGCAGGGGGGGGTAGCCCCGAATTACACCTGGATGCAGGGCTTTGCTATAGGTGCTCCTCAGCCACCTCCGCGCGATGTTCCCGGATATACCATGGTCGATACCTGGTTTATGTATATGGATGAGGTCGATGCCAAGACCGAGACTAACAAGATAGTGGGGATCTTCGCCTCGTCTGACGGAGACGGTACAGGCTGGTATGAGACGTTCCCTGATATACTGACGGCTAATAACTATACTGTTGACGATACCGATGGACTGTTTGACATTGATACTCCGATCTACAGCACCATAGTAAGCGGGTGGATTGCCGGTAACGTGTCAATAATCTGGGGTAATTGTCCCGGCAGTCATTTCGGCGGTCTGATTACTGAATGCTATGATCAAAACTTCCAACCGAAGATATGTTTGGCGGCAAGGGCAGCCCTTTTTCCTGTCGATGTAGCTAGCTGGGGTAAAACACCGCCTTTTGGCTGGGGTGTGGGGACAGAGGTATGGTGGTCGGCACATTATGATGTGTCGGATAACTTCACAGGCATTGGTACCAGAACGGCAGCCTCGCTGGCTGAATTGTGGGCTGGAGTGACGGGCGCGCAACTGAACCGGTCTATCGGACATGGCTATCTGGCAGCTCAGGTCATGCTCAATGCCATCTACGAGGCAGGCGATGTTGACGGGGATGCGATTAATGCCGCCATGGCGGCAACTGACCTGCACACCATCAGCGGCTGGGTGAATTTTGACTCGACGACACACTTCAGCGCTTATCCACTCTCCTTTGGTCAGTGGTTTTATGACGATGTGGAAGAGGAGTTTACGCTTTACATAACCTGCTCGGCCCTAGACATCATACCTGAGGAAGATGACCCGATATTGTATCCTGACTGGTGGCCTTAATGTGCTGTGTATATGACCAGCCTACGGGCTAAGGTCTAGGTGCTGGGAGACCGATATGGTGCAAGCACCATATCGGTCTCCCCTGGTATAATACCGTGATAAGTTTCAGGGCATAGATGGAAGATTTCCTGATTGGCTTAGCTCCCCCTCTCATAAAGGGTATTCTCCTCGGCGGGCTATACGTTGTGATTGCCCTGGGTCTTTCGCTGGTTTTCGGGGTGATGAAGCTGATAAACGTAGGCCACGGAGACCTGGTCATACTTGGCAGTTACTTCGCTTGGGCAATCATGGGCTGGCTGGGGATAGACCCTTTTCTCAGCTTAGTTATGGGCGTGCCCCTGTTTTTTGTCCTCGGTTTCTTTGTGCAAAAATTCATCATCAACCGAACTTTCAGGATATCTTTGGACGCTGCACTAATCGCTTGTTTCGGGATTTCCATAATAGTTCAAAGCCTTTGCCAGGCCATCTGGACTCCGTTCAACAGGAGCTTGCTAACGGATTACCGACTGCAAACTTTTGCCGTGGGACCGGTTACTATTTCGCTTAGATATCTACTCGATTTCATTGGCGGTTTAGCGGTGATGATTGCCCTTCGTGAATTCCTGAGGAGAACTTATCTGGGCAGGGCAATCAGTGCCGCCTCACAGAACGAGCCGGTAGCTGAGCGTATGGGGATAAATCCGAGTCGCGTTTATTCCTTCGCGTTTGCCATCGCTATGGCCTGTGCCGCTGTTGCCGGTGTGCTCCAGGGCTTGACCTTTTCCTTCCACCCAACGTCAGGACCCCCTTTCTTGATCATCTCCTTTGGCGTGATAATACTAGGGGGCTTAGGCAGTATGGCGGGGACATTTGTTGGAGGCATGATCTTTGGCTTAGCGCAGACCCTCGGGGCCCATCTCTCGGGTTCTATGATGGTTCAAATGATTGCCCCCTATTTGCTGGTGTTTGTGGTATTATCCGTGAGACCGCAAGGCATATTTGGTCGTTAGAGATAAGATGAAGATTCCCCGATTGACAACATTAGTACCAGTAGCAGTCCTGGTGGTGCTGGCATTATTCCCGGTAATAGGAATCTCTCTGAGTTGGCTTAATTACCTCTTTTTCTTCTTCATATACCTCGCCCTGGCAAACATGTGGAACCTGCTTGCCGGCTATACCGGACTGATATGCCTGTGCCCGCATGCCTTTGTCGGGCTGGCAGGCTATACCCTGGCCATAAGCACGTTGGTCGGTGTGCCTTTTCAGGTGGGGCTGATTGCTGGAGCTGCAGTAGCGGCACTATTTGCTCTACTCATATCTTATCCTGTCTTCAGGATGAAGGGCATCTATTTTGCTATCGGGACACTAATTCTGCCGCAAGCGCTCAAGGCTTGGTTTAGTTTCTGGCGCCCTGTCGGGAATGTGTACCAGGGCATGGGTGCCGGTTACCCGGTAACAGGTTTGGCTGGAGTTACCCTGGTGGACAAGTATTGGCTGGCCCTCGCAGTCGCGGCGGCGTCAATTTTCGTGGTATACATAATTTTGAGGGCAAGGCTGGGCCTGGGGCTGACGGCAATTCGCGATAATGAGAACACCGCCGCAAGTTCGGGGGTGAATATTTTCCGATTGAAGTTGTCTATCTTTCTCATTGCCGCCTTCATAATGGGCATAGCTGGCGCTATCTATTTCATCTACAGTCCGCGTATAAACCCGGTGGGCGGCTTTTCTATACGGTGGCTAATTCTGCCGTTGATGGCGACTGTCATCGGGGGCGAAGGCGTTGAAGAGGGGCCCATCATAGGAGCAGCCATCATTACCTTTTTGACGTTCCAATTGTCTGACTATGGTGCTTGGAGCTTGCTTATACAGGGAATCATACTGGTTGTGGTAGTGGTAACGATGCCAAAGGGTATTGCGGGCTTGCTGCGCCAGGTCGGAGCTTATCGCTTCCCACAGAAACTCTTCCAGGCAGCCGAAGGTAAAATACACAAAACCTGAAGTAGAGCCGAGGGCTAGTTGCCAGTGCAGGTTCTATGAGATACAATTCAGCGCAGTAGAAAGGTAACGATGTCGGAAACAACGGTTCTTTCCATCGATAGAGTAAACAAGAGTTTCGGGGGTATAGATGCGGTTAAAGACATGAGCTTTGAGGTTCGGGCAGGTGAAGTCCTGGGTTTGATGGGACCCAACGGTGCCGGCAAGACGACTCTATTGAATCTCATAGCCGGTGTATATCGCCCTGACTCTGGCAGGATACTGTTTCAGGGGAAGGACATCACACGTTGCGCACCACACAAAATCTGTCACCTTGGAATTGCCAGAACTTTCCAGATTCCTCAGCCGTTTACCCATCTATTAGTGCGGGACAATCTTATGGTAGCGGCAAAATACGGGAACAAAAGAGGTGATACACTTGAACTTGATGAAATACTTGACCTTGTGGATTTGTTAAAACAGAAGGATACGATAGCTGGCGATTTAGCAACGGTCAGTCTTAAGAAACTCGAGCTGGCCAGGGCCCTGGCCAGCAATCCGACATTAATACTGCTGGATGAAGTCGCTGCTGGTTCAACTGAGGCGGAAATCCCGCGGATACTGGACAGAACAGAACAAGTACGCAAAATGGGTAAGACAATTATATTGGTGGAGCATGTTATGAAAGTGATGGTGGAGGCAGTTGACAGGATTGTAGTGATGGACAAAGGGGAGAAAATCGCCGAGGGGACGCCGGGCCAGGTGATGAAAGATGAGAAGGTACTGGCAGCCTATTTCGGTTAGTGTTAACGATAAGCTTATTGTGGACTGACATGGAAAAGCGTGCTCAAGAAATATCTCAAGGACCACTGCTGAAAATCAGCAATATAGATGTATTCCACGGCACTTTCCAAGCCCTGTGGGACGTGTCATTGGAAGTTAAAGCCGGCGAAATAGTCGGTCTTATCGGTGCCAATACCTCAGGTAAATCTACCCTGCTGGACGCAATATCAGGTTTCTTACATCCTGCTAAGGGCAAGATTGAATTTGAGGGACAAGACATCTCCACTATGGAACCCTTCCGCATAGTTGAACTTGGCATCACTCAGGTTCCGGAAGGAAGAGGAATTTTTCCCGACATGAGCGTGCTGGACAATCTCATACTGGGTTCATACAGTCGGAGGGCCCGGCCGAGAAAAAGAGAAAACCTGGAAAACGTTTATCAACACTTCCCGATACTGGAAACGAGGAAGAAACAAACGGCTAAAACGCTCAGTGGGGGAGAGCAGCAGATGTTAGTCCTGGGGCGGGGTCTGATGGCGGACCCTAAGCTTATGCTGCTGGATGAGATGTCTCTCGGCCTTGCCCCTATTATTATTACCAGTCTATACAAAGCGTTACAGGAAATCAGAGAGAGGGGCATTACCATTCTCTTTGTGGAACAGAATGTGAAGCGAAGCCTGCAGGAAGCTGACCGGGCCTATATTCTGGAAGCGGGGCATGTTACCCTAGGCGGCACTGCGGGAGAACTCCGGGAGGACGAGGGG
>JAUVXN010000048.1 GCA_030603605.1 Dehalococcoidales bacterium
TTACCCGAGGCGTCACTTTTACTGAAGCGGTCTATGACGGCGAAAAGGAAATTGAAGGCGTGGTCGCCGAGCTAGTCAAATCCCCTGGCGAAATACCTGGCGTGTGGGAGAAGAACAAGCTGCCGATTATAATTGACCCGGAAGTAAAGACCATGGACATCCTCCAGCCCAACGTACTGATAGATGCCATAATGGCTAAAAGGAACCTGGGTACTAAAATCACTGATGCCGCCCTGGTAATTGGACTGGGGCCAGGCTTCCAGGCGGGCAAGGATGTTCATGTGGTAGTCGAGACCAACAATAGCGAGAGTCTGGGCAAAGTAATCTTTGAAGGCGAGGCTGAGAAAGATAGCGGAATTCCCATTCCCATCATGGGTCTGACTTTCGAAAGGGTGCTGCATTCTCCCGAAGGCGGTCTATTTCTAGCTAACAAAGATATAGGTGAGGTAGTTACCGCTGGAGAAGTGGTTGCCAGGATTGGCAAGCAGGACATTAAAGCCCCCATCGGTGGTGTGATTAGAGCCTTGATGAGAAGCGGGATACGAGTAGAGAAGGGGGTTAAACTGGGGGAAATAGACCCGACCGGAAATATAGAATATTGCTATGCTATCAGAGCGAAGATGAGAGCAATAGCTGGGGGAGTCCTGGAGGCAATATTAACACGGTTTAATGCTTAGTTATGCGACTTAAGGAAGCTCTAGATATTAACCCTGGTGAAGTAATAAGCCTGGTTGGTGGCGGTGGCAAAACAACCCTCATGTTTGCTTTAGCTAGAGAATTAGCTTCAAGTGGCAGTTGTGTCATTACCACTACCACAACCAAGATTTTTGAGCCGTTACCGTCTCAAACCCCGCTTCTTCTTCTGGGAACAGATGAGGAAAAGATGATAAAGTCGCTTCTACAGAATATGCATAAATACAGGCATATCACGCTAGCCAGGGAGAGGTTGCATTCAGGAAAGTTAGAGGGAATTAGTCCGGACTTAGTGGGCAGGTTAGCCAGGATGAATCGGGTGTCTTACATTATTGTGGAGGCAGATGGGGCAGCGCGCAGACCTTTGAAGGCACCCGGTCCTACTGAGCCGGTAATCCCATCTAATACATCTCTACTCATACCGATGGTGGGGGTTGAGGCTGTGGGTTGTTGCCTGACAGAAGAAAATGTCTTCAGACCTCAGATTGTCTCCGAACTGATTGGATTGCCCTTGGGTGAAGTTATCTCCGCAGAGTCTATCGCTTTTCTGATAACTCACCACCATGGTATAATTAAAGGGAGCCCTGAGTGTGCGAGAATCATTCCCTTTATCAATAAGGTGGATTTAGACAAAGGTCTAGCCAAAGCCAGGGACTTAGCCAGTAAGATTTTAGCAATGGGGCACCCCCGGGTTAAGCAAGTGGTATTGGGGCAAGCTCAATTGACGGAACCAGTGATTGAAGTTATTTCACTGGAGGCTGGATGACCGATATCTACCAAGAAATCGTTAGAATTAAGAGCGAAGGAGAAGAGGCGGCACTGGTGACTGTGGTCTCTGCTACCGGCTCTACTCCCAGAGAGGAGGGTGCCAAGATGCTGGTCAGAGGTGATGGCAGCATAATAGGCACTATTGGTGGGGGGAGAATAGAAGCACAAGCCATAAAGGAAGCCCTGGAGACAATAATGAAGGGTAGGCCACAGCGACTAAGTTTTAGTTTAAAAGAGGGGGGGGAGTTGGGGATGCTATGCGGTGGGGACACCGAAGTATTTATTGAACCAATACTGTCGGTGCCCACTATGTATATCTTTGGTGGTGGTCATATCGCTCTTACTCTGGTTAGAATTGGTAAGCTGTTAGGCTTCAAAATCGTGGTAATTGACGACCGTCCCGAATATGCTAACGCTCAGAGGTTTCCTGAGGCAGAGCTGGCACTAGTTGAAGACTTTGCTAAAGCTTTCCAAAAACTGAAAGTAGATGAATCGAGCTACATAGTGGTTGTTACCCATGACCATAAGGGCGATGAAACTGTGCTAGAAGGAGCGCTGGCTACAAAGGCAAAGTATATTGGTATGATAGGCAGCAAGACGAAGAATCAGACTATATTCTCTCACTTATTGTCCAAAGGGATATCGCAGGAGCAGTTAGACAGGGTTCATGCTCCTATTGGCCTGAATATATGCGCTCTAACTCCGGAAGAGATAGCTATAAGCATCGTAGCTGAGATAATAAAAGTTAGACGGTCTCCACTCCTTGGTAGCCGGTAGAATGGCGGTGTGCGGTCATTTCCGAGATGCGGCTCCAAATTCATCCAGCATGTCGGAGAAGAGAGTCGGAGTTTTACCTTTCGCGCACCACGGTTGAAGGAGAGGGGAATAAAGGGGGTGAGGTAGATAAACAATCTAAAATTTAACGAAAAAGGACTTATTCCAGCCATAGCCCAAGATGACGATACCGGCGAGGTACTGATGCTGGGCTATATGAATGAGGAAGCACTGCGCCGAACTTTATCTAGTGGTGAAGTCTGGTTTTACAGTCGCAGTCGGCAGGAACTGTGGCACAAAGGGGAAACCTCGGGCAATCGCATCCTGGTGCGCTCAGTATGGAAGGATTGCGATAGTGATACTATTCTGGTTAAGGCGCAACCTACCGGTCCGGTATGCCACACTGGTAATAAGACCTGCTTCTTTCAACAGCTAAGCAAGCCGGATATAGAGACAGGTCATCAGGAGGAAGACTGAGCCGCTTCTTCAAGCTGGTCAATCTCTACCACCTTCTTTATTGCCGATAAGGCAACCTCTATCTGACTATCATCAGGTTCTTTGGTAGTCAATGCTTGTAGCCACAACCCGGGAGCCAGGACTGTCCTGACCAGTGCGTTTTTGATATGATTGGCGCCAAAGTAAATGACCTCATAGCCAAGGGCGGCAATGACCGGGATGAGAAGAATTCGCGACAGCACCATCAGCCAGAGCGAGGGTCGCCCAACAAAAGAAAAAACCACGATGGCAATAATCAGCACCACAAACAGAAAGCTGGTGCCGCAACGCACATGAGCCGTATCATATTTTCTGACGGCTTCCACCTCCATTGGCACACCATCCTCATAGGCATTTACCACTTTGTGCTCGGCACCGTGATAGGTAAATACCCGCTTGATGTCAGGTATCAGTCCGACTAGCTTGAGGTAGGCGATAAAAATAATTATCCGGATAAGACCCTCAATGAGATGAAATACCAGGGAGGAATGAATATAGGGATTAATTAGCCTGGTGAGGAAAAGGGGGGCGATGACGAACAGGACAATAGCCAGGACCAGGGCTACGCCAATCATAACCCAGGCTGTTTTCCCTGAAATCTCCTCCTCCTCTTCCTCCAGAGACACATTAGCCGAGTAGAGCAGGCTTTTAATGCCCAGTACCATGGCTTCGATTAGGACGATGATGCCTCGTGTTAAGGGGGTTCTCTTCATCCAGCCGGTATAGATGGGTGACAGCGGCTGGACTTTCATAGTCATCTCACCGTTAGGACGACGCACAGCCGTTACTATGGCTTTTCGCCCTCGTATCATTACCCCCTCAATAACCGCCTGCCCACCATAATAAAATCTCTTGCCCATAACACCTCTTAATAATAAAGAAAAAGGAGCGGTTTAATCATCCCGCTCCTGCCTTCCCAGGATGTTTGTTTAATCCTTTACCTTGTAACGCTTTTTAAACCGCTCCACCCGCCCGGTAGTATCCATCATCCGGCGTTCCCCGGTGAAAAATGGGTGGCACTTACTGCACAGCTCAACCTTCAGCAATTTACTGGTAGAGCCGGTGGTAAAAGTATTGCCGCAGGAGCAAACTACTTGGGCATCGGTGTAATACTTGGGGTGAATCTTATCTTTCATGCTATTTAGCTGGCGTAAACGCTAACCTTCCTCCGGTCATTGCTGGCTGGCTCAAATTTAACGATGCCGTCGATAAGGGCAAAGAGGGTATAATCCCTGCCGGTGCCTACATTGTTGCCGGGGTGAATACGTGTGCCTCGCTGCCGTACCAGAATAGTCCCCGCTTTTACCTCTTGCCCGGCATATCTCTTCACCCCGAGCCGCTTGGATTGACTATCACGACCTAAACGGCTGGAGCCGCCTCCCTTTTTATGTGCCACTTGTTACCACCTCTTTTTTACGCCGGCGAGGCTTTCTGGTCGGTTCGCTTGGTGCTGTCTCCGGCGTAACTATCTTGTCAATAACCAGTCTGGTATAAAACTGGCGGTGCCCTGTCTTCTTCTGGTAGCGCACCTTGGGCTTATACTTAAAAACAATGATTTTCTTGCCTTTGCCCTCTCCCTGCGAGGTAGCAATTACTTTTGCTCCGTCAACCGTGGGCTTGCCTACCGTTACCTTATCGCCCTCAGCGATAAGCAATACTTTGTCCAGCTCGACAGTATTGCCCTCGGTCACATCTAGGCGTTCCACATCTATAATCTCACCGGGAGTTACTTTATACTGTTTGCCGCCAGTTTCAATAATAGCGTAAATTTTTAGCCTCCTAAACCGAATGATTATACCAATTGCGATAGCTAGGTGTCAAATGTTAGATTGAAGCTCCTCCCAGAGTTCCTTTACCTTTACTTTTAGCTCACCAAGGTCACAATCAGTATCTATGACCACATCGGCGTGCTTTACCCGTTTTTCAGTGGGCAGCTGGGAGCGGATGCGAGCCAGTGATTCCTTTTCGGATAACCCAGTTCTTTCCCTGAGTCTCTTGAGCACGGTAGCTTCAGAGGCGGTAGTAACCCATACCTCATCTACCAGGGAAGTCCAGTCGGCTTCCAGTAGAAGGGGCGCTTCAAGCACGACGATGCCTGCTCCCTGTCGCCGGTATTCATCAAGTCGAGTCTTTACCGAATCGTACATCCGGGGGTGCATTATCTGGTTCAGACGGGCTCGAGCCTCAGAGTTGCTGAATACTATTTCCCCCAGTTTTTCACGGTCAATTGCACCATTAGCGGTGATAATCTGCTTGCCAAAAGCAGCTACTACTTCACGCCATGCCTCGCTATCAGGCTTGAAGACCTCATGACCTACCTTGTCGGCATCAATAATGACAGCACCCAGTTTTGCCAGGAACTGCGATACCGTGCTCTTGCCACTACTAATACCGCCAGTAAGACCGATAACTTTCATTGTTTGCTGTCTTCAGTCTAACCAGTCGTAGCCAGACAGTCAAGAAATAAGATTGAGATTGTTTGTTGGACGCCGGGGTTTACCGACGCCCTTCTATCAGAATTACGATTACCGACGGGTCAGCCAGGGTGCTGATATCCCCCAAATTATGAATATCGCCAGCGGCAATCTTGGCCAGTATCCTCCGCATTATTTTGCCGCTCCTTGTCTTGGGCAGACCATCAGCGAACTGGATTTTATCTGGCGTAGCTATAGGTCCTATCTGCTTACGGACATGGGCTTTCAGCTCTGCCTCCAGGGCTTCACTCTGCTCTACGTCAGCTTTTAAAGTGACATAGGCATAGATGCCTTGCCCTTTGACTTCATGGGGCATACCAACAACGGCGGCTTCAGCCACTTTCTCATGAGACACCAGAGCACTTTCAACCTCAGCGGTCCCAAGGCGGTGACCTGATACATTGATAACATCATCTATTCGCCCCGTCAGCCAGTAGTAACCGTCCTCATCTACCCTGGCACCATCTCCAGCGGTGTATACACCAGGGAACCGGACAAAGTAGGTAGTTTTAAATCTTTCCGGGTCGCCATATACGCTGCGCATCAAACCGGGCCAGGGTCTCTTGATTACCAGGTAGCCACCTTCGTTTACACCGGCAACGGAGCCATCGTCCGTGAATACCTCCGGCTCAATACCGGGGAACGGTAATGTAGCCGAGCCTGGTTTAAGCGGGGTTGCTCCTGGAAAAGGGGTAATTAAAATGCCGCCGGTCTCTGTCTGCCACCATGTGTCCACGACCGGGCACTTGCCCTTACCGATGACATTGTAGTACCACAGCCACACGTCAGGGTTAATTGGTTCACCAACTGAACCCAGAATGCGCAGCGAGGTTAAGTCGTGCTTGTTTGGCCACTCGTCTCCTTCCCTCATTAAAGCTCGAATGGCAGTAGGCGCAGTATAGAAGACATTGACCCGATACTTTTCCACAATGTCCCAGAATCTATCGGGATGGGGATAGTTTGGGACTCCCTCAAACATCAGGCTGGTGGCGCCAAAGGCTAACGGACCATATACGATATAGCTGTGCCCGGTGACCCAGCCAATATCAGCGGTGCACCAGAAAGAATCTTCCTCCTTGATATCAAATATCCACTTAAACGTTTGGTAGGTAAACAGCAGATAACCCGCTTGGGTGTGAAGAACTCCCTTTGGTTTTCCTGTGCTGCCGCTGGTGTACAGAATAAAGAGAGGGTCCTCGGAGTCCATTACCTCGGGCTCACAATATGGCTTGATATCTTCAGCAACCATTTCATTATCCCACCAGTAGTCGCGACCTGGCTGCATATTTATCCCAATCCCGGCTCTCTTGACTACAATCGCATTCTTCACATCAGGACATGCCTTAAGAGCGTCATCAGCATTATCCTTACTCCTGATAACCCGGCCACCACGGTAGTAGCCATCGCTGCAAATAAGCAGTTTAGTGCCGCAGTCCAGCATTCTGTCCCTTAATGCCTCGGCACTGAAACCGCCGAAAACAACGCTGTGAATAGCACCAATTCTGGCACAGGCTAGCATAGCAATCGGCAGCTCAAGGGTCATGGGCAAATAGATGGAAACACGGTCACCCTTCCTGATGCCGTGTTTCTTAAGTACATTGGCGAATTTACATACCTGGTAATGCAGTTCTTGGTAGGTCAGTGTCTTGCTATCACCGATGTCTCCTTCCCAGACTAAAGCCGCTTTATTTTTCCGCCATGTTTTAAGATGTCGGTCCAGACAGTTGTAACAGACATTAAGTTTACCACCGACAAACCACTGGTGCTTGGCTTCCTTGAAGTCTTCCACCAGTACCTTGTCCCACTTCTTATACCAGTCCAGTTGCTCCGCTAACTCCGCCCAGAATTCCTCAGGGTTATCGACGGATGCCCGATAAATTTTCCTGTATTCATCCAAGCTCTTGATATATGCTTTTTTACTGAGCTCTTCCGGGGGAAGGAGAACTTCTTTCCCTCCTTGCGTAGCTGATTCCATGATTAACCTCCTTGCGAACAACTATATATCTTTCTCCATTGCACATTTTGACTTAACTGTCGTTGAAGGGCGATTGAGTGCCATATGGAGTTTAGTCCTGATGGGTAACGCCTAGTAGCTGGTTATAGGCGCTGTGTAGTCTCGTTGCTAGTACGTGAGCCACCGCCCTGCATATTCTACAGCCTAGCTCGGGCTGGGCAAGGCATAAATCGCACAGCTCCTTACCGTTAAATGCTAGTGCTTTTGTTTTCTCTACGGCTTTTGCGGTAGCAGTTGAAATGTGCGGCTCTATCATCGCTGACCAGCCAAAGATTTCAAAGTTAGAGGCAGCTTGCAGTTGGCGTTCAGACAGTGGCCCCAGTTCCAGAAAAATTGCCACTAGACCCTCTTCAATCAAATAAACGTTGTCCAGTTTGGCACCCTGCTTGTTTATGATTGTCCCTGGCTCAAATACGCAGGGAGTTGCCATTTTCTCTAATACTCCAAGTTGCTCGTCATTCAAGCCACGAAAAAGGTCGGATTTCCTTAGTACTTCTATTGTGTTCACTTATTGGTCTCCTTTCTAGGTCTTATTTTTCCTCTTCCTTTAACAGGTCATTGAATACGCCGATGTGATATATCTCATTATCTCTTATACGGTGGAGGAGCTTTTTCAGGTCAGGGTCTTCGGTCTCCTTGGCAGCCTGGTCGTAGGCATCAGCCACTTTTTTTTCAATTTTAATGTCGGCTCGGAGCATGTCGGGGGTCTTGGTGGATTGGTCAACCTCGGTGTGCTCTATTTTTGGGTTACCGCTGCTACCCACTATCTCCTCGGCGAGCCAGCCTAGATGCTGCATCTCGTTAATAGCCTGGTCTGCCAGCTGCTCTTGAGCTTCTTTGTTGGGTGTCATGTAGGAATGGAGCAGATACTGGAGGATGACAGTGTACTCGTGCTCAACGCCCCAGTTAAGTGTCCGGGTTGTCTTGTCCTGGCGACTGCCTCTTATATCCTTCATCCCTTTCCTTTTTGCCTTCTCGGCAAAGTGCTCAAAACTACCGTGGTGGGATTCTTCGTCGGACAGGATGCGTTCCAGCAATCGCTTTATTTTGGGGTCGTCAATAAGTTTGATGTGTTCCTGATATTGATTTATGGCGCCTTTTTCCAGCAGCACGTTATTCCCCATCCAGTCGGCGACGGTTTCACCACCCATAAGCATAGTGCCCCTCTCAAGACTAGGTGTGCCACCCAACTCGGCTATGTTCTCTGCCAGCCAGTCCAGGTGGCGCATTTCATCCCTGGCGAGTGCCTCAATCTCGCAAGACATCTCGCCTTCTCCCATAGCGTAGGCATGGTTCAGATATTGAATGATGGCGCCATGCTCATCCTGGAGGTCTTTGTTTAGCAAAGCAATGATTTCATCTTTGTTCATCAGTTCCTCCCTGGTTACTTTTTCGGTCAGCTATGTGCTAAAGTATCCACCAGTTCAACCCCTTTGGGTGATAATTCATATTTATCGTCCTTCTGGTTGGCTAATCCAGCTTGAGCTAGTTCACGGAGTCCACTCCTTACTCGGAACAATGGTAACCCAGCGTCTTTAGCAATCTCTTCAGGAGTTCCCAATCCCGAGTTGAGGGCATGAAGCATTTTTGCTCCTGACTCAGTAGGTTTTCCATCAGGGCTAATGCAAGCCATATTATCCCCCCTTTACCTAAAGCTTCTTTTTACACAGATACCAGTCCACGCACTCATATCCCTGCTT
>JAUVXN010000124.1 GCA_030603605.1 Dehalococcoidales bacterium
CCACGGGCCGAGCACACAGAGCGATTAAATGCACGTGAGTGACTCCAGGAGAGAATTGCAACTGAAATTAACGCCCAGCTACTAGGCAAGACACTTGAAATTCTGGTAGAAGGAACGGTAAATGGTAAGTGGCAGGGTCGCACCCGCACTGGAAAACTGGTATTCTTCAACGACGATAACAATTGCCTGGGACAACTGATAAACATCAGGATTAATAAGACAAGTCCATGGTCACTACAGGGTGAATTAACCAGAACCAACTAAATAAGGAGGGAAAATGTTAAAAACGGGATTAATAGTGGGATTACTTATCACTCTTCTGGTCTTTATCGGTGGCTGTGCCCCGGTACCAGAGGGAGAAGAAGGAGGATTCGACTGGACGCTAATTATCTTTCTAGTATTGATTTTTGGTACCTTCTATTTTCTCCTGATTAGACCACAGCGCAAGCGACAGAAGCAACATGATGAACTGGTACAAGAACTGCAAAAGGGTGACAGAGTAATTACTGCCGGCGGAATTTACGGGGTAGTTGAAAGCATCAGTGATGAGAGTGTCGTCCTGAAAATAGAAGCAGGGACAACCATCAGGGTAGCTAAAGGCAGTGTCGCCGGCCGACGAGAGAAATAGAGACTATTTATCAACCTTATGCTGACTACTTAATCAGAGATTAAAGCCACAGAGGTAATTAAATGGCTTACCACGACTATATTATAGTGGGCAGTGGCATTGCCGGGCTATATACTGCTCTACTGGCAAAGGAGCAGGGGAGCGTGCTGGTGATAACCAAAGGCAGTATTGACGACTGCAACACCAAGTATGCTCAGGGCGGTATCGCTGCTGCCGTAGGTAAGGGAGATTCCCCTGAGCTTCATTTTAAGGATACCATAGCCGCTGGAGACGGACTGTGCGATGAAGAGGCAGTGCGTATATTAGTCAACGAAGCCCCGGGTCGTATCGCTGAACTCGTCAACTTCGGGGTACCCTTTGACACCCTTGATGGAGAGATTGCCCTTGCCATGGAGGCGGCTCACAGCATCCCCCGTATCCTGCATGCTGGGGGTGATGCCACTGGCGAACATATTGAAGTCACGCTAAGCAAACTGGTGCGCTCATCTAAAATCAAGGTGCTTGAAGATTGCCTGGCTACCGAGATTCTGGTAGAAAAGAAAATAGTTAGGGGAATAAAAGCCCTTGACTGTCTCACTGGTTCTATTGATGAATTTGAATGTCGTTCTCTGATTCTGGCTACAGGTGGCGCCGGACAACTATTCAAGTTCAATACGAACTCAGATATAGCCACCGGTGACGGCATCGCCCTCGCCTTTAAAGCCGGGGCAGAGATTGTTGACATGGAATTTTTCCAGTTCCATCCCACCGCGCTGAGCCTGCCCGGGGTAACCCCCTTCCTTATATCTGAAGCTGTCAGGGGTGAAGGAGGGATACTGCGCAATGTAGATGGCGACCGCTTCATGCCTGACTACACACCACAGGGCGACCTGGCACCACGAGACATAGTAACCCGCAGCATATTATACGAGATGAAAAAAACGAGCTCAGATAGAGTCTTCATTGATGTTACCCACCTACCGCCCGATGTTACCACTACCCGCTTTCCCAACATATACCAGTTCTGTCTGTCTCATGGCTTAGATATCACCAAAGAGGTGGTACCGGTAGCGCCGGCTGCCCACTATATGATGGGTGGTATCAAGACCAATAGCTGGGGAGAAACCAATATCGCTGGATTATTCGCCACCGGGGAAACTGCCTGCACCGGGGTGCACGGAGCAAATAGGCTAGCGTCAAACTCAATGCTAGAAGTGGTCGTGTTCAGCAAGAGAATTGTGGGAAAAACCGGAAAGGGGATTAAACAAAGGGCACCTGGTGCCAGCAAAGGTACTGAAGCTCACCACTTGTTGAGCCAGAGGCAGGTTTCAGAAACTGCACCAGCACCCAACCTTTCTGCCTTGCAACAGCTACACCGGGATAAGGTGGGCGTCATCCGTGACCGGGAAAGCCTGACCCAGGCTGCCGATATTCTGGCTGCATGGCAAAAAGCCTTACCTAAGCCTACTGACCGCCCTTCTTACGAGTTAAACAACCTGGTGCTGACCGGTCGATTAGTAACTGAAGCAGCACTTCTCCGCGAGGAGAGTCGTGGTGCTCATTTCCGCTCCGATTTCCCCCAGAGCTCTCCGCAATGGCAACGCCACATTGTATTCACTGCAAAATAACTTAAAGGGGTGAGGCAGGTGAATAAACTCCAACTATCTGAAGAACAAATTGACAACATTACAGACCTTGCCCTGGCAGAAGACTTGGGTCATGGTGATATAACCACCGAGGTATTAATACCACCTCATTTACAAGGTAAAGCATCCATACTAATTAAAGAAGATGGCTTGGTAGCCGGTGGGGAGATAGCCAAAAAGGTTTTCCTCCGGGTTGACCCGTCACTCAAAGTAGAAGTGCATGCTGAAGACGGCACCAAAGTTCAACCTGGAGATATAGTAGCCACCATTTCCGGCAGAGTAGCCAGTATCCTCAAAGCTGAGCGGACAGCCCTCAATTTTCTGCAAAGACTCAGTGGCATCGCTTCGCAGACAGCCAAATATGTAGCCAAAGCCCGCGGCCTTACTGTTGATATTACCGATACCCGCAAAACTACCCCGGGACTCAGGTTACTGGAAAAGTACGCGGTGCGCATGGGCGGTGGGAAAAATCACCGCCTTCACCTGGGTGAGAGCATCCTAATCAAAGACAACCATCTAGCCGCGCTGCGTGCCCTGGGCATGAGCCTGAAGGATATTGTCGCCAAGGCAAAACAGAATGCCCCCCAGGGGATAACAGTTGAGGTAGAGGTTAATACCACTCAAGAAGCCAGGGATGCTGTTGAGGCTGGAGCTGATATAATTATGCTGGATAATATGGGCCCTGAAGAAATGCGCCATGTCGTAAGCTTACTGCCAAGTCAGATTAAGGCTGAAGCCTCAGGGGGGATTACGCTGGCTAATATCCGCGCGGCGGCTGAGGCTGGAGTTGATATGATATCTATCGGCGCTCTCACCCATTCTCCCAAAGCTCTGGACATCAGCCTTGAGCTTGAGCCACAGACCCTCAAACTCTTTTAGGCTTCCCAGCACTACAAAGATAGCTTTCGCCGTAATCTTCTATCCTTGTATCGGTAAATCCAGCCATTAACAGCATTATTTGCATCTCCCTCTCCTCAGGGATGACGTCATTTTCCACAGCCGGGATTTGGCGGTGGACCTGGTTAATCCCGAACCGGCTTGAAGTATGGCAAATTAACAGGTTACCACCGCTTTTGGTTACCCGGTTAATTTCGATAAGGGCT
>JAUVXN010000119.1 GCA_030603605.1 Dehalococcoidales bacterium
GATTTGTTGGTGCGAAGAAGAGAACAGTGCCTCCGCGCTCCACCGATTGTAATGCCTGAGCAATGGCTGATGTGGCTCCAGTGCATACTATCACCAGGTCAGCCAGGCGACCTCGGTTGAGCTGACGCAGGCGGCTGGGTAAGTCATCTTTAGCCTGGATAGTAGCATCAGCACCAAACTGTTGCGCTGCCTCCAGTCGGTAGTCATTTATGTCTGTTGCTATCACGCACCCTGCCCTCAGCACACGAGCCAGTTGCACGTGGAGCAGCCCAGCGATACCACTACCGATAATAAGCACGCTATGACCTGGTTGAATGTGCGCCAGTCTTTGTCCGCGCAGGACGCAGGCTAGTGGCTCGATAAATGTCGCCTCTTCATAAGATACTTCGTCGGGTAGTAGAAGCACGCCATGGTCAACATTGATAGCTGGCAACCGAATGTATTCAGCAAAGCCGCCGGGGTCAAAATTCGTCTGGCGGAGGGTATCGCAGACGGTGTGATGCCCACTCAGGCAGTAGTGACATGTGTTGCAGGGGACATGATGCGCCGCTGAGACCCTATCACCCTCTTTGTAGCGCTCCACTCCATCTCCCACCGCCGCAATCTGACCGCCAATTTCATGACCCAGCACTAAGGGCACCCGGTCACGGCGATACCATTCCATTACGTCACTGCCGCAGATGCCACAAGCCTCCACTCGCACCAGTAGCTCGCCAGGACCGATTTGCGGCGTAGGTATCTCCTCTAACCGCACATCGTGGTTATTGTAATACATGGCAACGCGCACAGTGCTTTACCCTCAGCCGATGACTGTCTCGCTTTTTATACTCTGGTATAGCTCCTGAGCCTCTTTTGGTGAAGCATTCTCGTGAATAATGGCACGTATCGCCTTAATCATTGCCACCGGGAAATCGTTTTGCCAGATGTTCCTGCCCAGATTCACGCCTATAGCCCCTTTTTGAATGCCATCATGAACAAACTCGAATACTTCAAGCTCAGTGTCTACTTGAGGTCCGCCGGCCATCACTATTGGCACCGGACAGCCCCTTACCACCTTTTCAAAACCTTCACACCAGTAGGTTTTCACTACCCGTGCCCCCAATTCGGCAGCAATACGGGAGGATAAAGCCAGAAAGCGGGCATCTCGCTTGCCCAATTCTTTTCCCACCGCCGTAACCGCCATTACCGGGATGCCATACCTCTCGCCTTCATTGACAAGCCTGGCTAGATTTAATAGTGAGTCGTGCTCATAGTCGGTGCCGACAAAGATAGAAAGACCCATTGCCGCTACATTAAGACGGATAGCCTCTTCTACAGAAGTGGTAATCCCTTCATTGGCTAGGTCTTTCCCAACCATGCTGGTGCCACCAGACATTCTAAGAATAATTGGTTTGCTGTTATCGGCGTCCACTGATGAGCGTAATACCCCTCTGGTAATGAATAGTGCATCGGCATAAGGGAGGAGCGGCTCAATAGTTTTACGCGGTTCCTCTAGTTTTCTAGTGGGTCCTTGAAAATATCCATGGTCTACCGGCAAAAAGAGGCAATGACCGTCAGCCTGGATTAGTTGTGCCATACGGTTTTTCATTCCCCAGTCCATGTTAATGTTCCTCCCCCTCTATGATTTATGGTCTGTTGTCTATTGGCTGTGGTAAACCTCTCATTTTATCCACTAGGTTCTTAGTTGCTCCAGGTCTGGGCTATCCTCAATCGGCAGGCTAATGTATGTCTCAATAACCTTGCGGAAATGGAATCCATAGACGGCCAGGTTCATGGATAAAGGGAAGGAACGAGGATGTCTCAGCAGGGTTGAGATAAAAAACTTCCAGTAATATCTCCTTCCGTTTTCCTTAATGCCCAAGGACCACATAGATTTAATAAAGCCCCTGAGCTGATAAGACTGAATCTGGCGTCCCCTTTTGCTTTTTTTGGGGTTAAACTCTTTCAGGAATATTTTAATCCGCTCGTAAAACTGCTTGGGCGAATATATTGTATTCAGGATATGCTTATAGCCGTTGATGAGGGTTTCATAGTTCATTTTAGGAATGAAGTTAATGGAGAAGTCCGTATTATCGCCGGACATATCCTTTAATAGACGGTTCTCTTCTTTCAAACGTTGGTATAGTCTGGTGCCACGAGGAGCATTTAACAAACCGACCATTGCCGTAACAATTCCGCTCCTTTGAATGAAGCTGATTTGGCTTTTAAAGATTGAGAGTGGGTCACTATCAAAGCCGACGATAAATCCTCCCTGCACCTCTAAACCATAGTTCTGAATCTTCTTAACCGAAGCTACTAAATCACGATTTCTATTGGTAAACTTATTACACTCAGCCAGGCTTTCTTCGTTTGGGGTTTCAATACCGACAAATACTCTGCCAAACCCGGCCTCAACCATCAATCGCATTAGTTCTTCATCATCGGCAAGATTTATAGATGCTTCGGTAAACAGCGCAAAGGGGTATTTTTTCTCTCTCATCCACTCAATTATTGCCGGCAGAATTTCTACCTTTAGTTTTCTCTTGTTGCCGATAAAATTATCATCAACAATAAATACACTGCTCTGCCAGCTGTGAATGTATAATGCATCCAGCTCCGCTAATATTTGGTCTTTGCCCTTGGTTCGCGGCTTATGCCCGTTCAGGATGATAATATCGCAAAACTCGCAATTGAACGGGCAGCCTCTAGAGTATTGAATGTTCATTGCCGCATATTTTTTCATGTTGATAAGCGACCACATTGGAATAGGAGTTTTGGTTATGTCCGGTCGTTGGTCAGATGTATAAATATGTCGGGCACACCCCTTCTCTAGGTCGTCTAGAAAGGGTGAGAGTGTAATCTCAGCTTCACCGAGCACAAAATGGTCTACTCCCTCAAATTCTTCATAGCCGGTAGTAAACAGGGGACCGCCGGCAACAATCTTGGTATTAAATTTTTTGCCTCTGGCAATAACTTCCTTCACCGAATTTTTCTGCACCACCATAGCGCTGATAAACACATAATCAGCCCATTTGAGGTCTTCATCAGTTAGGCTGGTTACATTCATATCTACCAGCTTTTTCTCCCACTCATCAGGGAGCATGGAGGCTACCGTTAATAGACCCAAAGGAGGGTGGGCTGCCTTTTTTGAAATAAGTTTTAGGGCGTGCTTAAAACTCCAGAAGGTGTCCGGATACTGTGGATAAACAAGAAGTATTTTCAAATTGCGTTCCTCCTAGTGCAGTCCGACTGCTACTGTCTTGCATCTATTATAGCAACTTTTCTTTTATAAAGTAAGGGGGCTCTGTTTCCTTAACCTGTTTGATAAATAGGTTTATGTTCGTTTAAGATAGAGATACACCGATTATGAAAGCTAGCTCTGTTCTGGTTCATTGCTGTTGCGCTCACTGTGCTGCCTATACCGTTGACTACTGGCGAGAGCAGGGGTATGAGGTCAGTGCCCTGTGGTATAACCCCAATATCCACCCCTATATGGAGCACCAGCACCGC
>JAUVXN010000104.1 GCA_030603605.1 Dehalococcoidales bacterium
ATGACAATACTGATTGCTATAGTATCCTTCCTCATTGTCATAGCGGTACTTATTCTTGCTCACGAGCTCGGGCATTTCATTACGGCTAAAGCTTCCGGGGTAAAAGTAGAGGAATTCGGTTTGGGTTTCCCCCCACGATTATTATCGGTAAGACGGGGTGAAACACGATATTCACTAAATGCAATACCCTTAGGTGGATTTACCAAAATGGCCGGTGAAGAAGACCCCAAGTTGCCAGGGAGTTTAGCCAGCAAGGGTATTGGCACCAGGCTATTGGTTCTCAGTGCTGGCTCACTAATGAATCTTCTCTTGCCTCTCCTCCTGTTCTCAATTGCTTTTATGATTCCCCACAACCTGGTAATCGGGCAGGTAACGATATTAGATGTAAACCCGAATTCACCAGCCTCTACAGCCGGCATCGAGGTTGGAGATACCATCCTCAGCGTAAATGAGAAACCGGTGAACAACACCAGTGACATGGATCGCTATATCTGGCTCAACATGGGTAAGGAGATAGATATACTTATTGAACACGGTGATACCACTACCGAGAATGTTCAGGTAATACCCAGATGGAAGCCCCCGGAAGGGCATGGGGCAGTTGGCATTCTGACCACGACAGCTAATCCAACTATAGTTAGCCAAAGCGAACCCTTCTGGAGAGCCATACCTTCGGGAGCAAGTGCCTGTATAGAAACCTTCGTTTTATTCAAGAACGGGATAACCAGTATGATTATAGGGACAACACCGGCAACAATAGCCGGTCCGGTAGGTATCGCTCAAATCACCGGAGAGGTGGCTAGGGCCGGGATTAGTCCATTACTGGAATTTGCCGCCTTTCTCAGCATAAACTTAGCTATAATCAATTTATTCCCACTCCCAGCCCTAGACGGCGGTAGGATTGTCTTTGTCCTCCTGGAGGGAGTGCGCCGGGGCAAGCGCATCTCACCCAAGAGAGAAGGTTTAATACATGCTATCGGTTTTGCCCTGCTCATGGCCGCCTTCCTGGCCATCACCTACCAAGATATTATACGCATTATAAGTGGAGAAAGCCTGATACCATGAATAAAAGGCGAGTAAGCAAACCAATTCAAATCGGCAATGTAACTGTCGGCGGTGGCGCTCCTATCGCGGTGCAGTCTATGACTAAAACCGATACTCGTGATGTTATGTCAACTATTCAACAAATAAGGGAGCTTGAGGACTGCGACTGCGAGTTGGTGCGAGTGGCTGTACCCGATGCCGAAGCCGCCCAGGCTATACGAGCTATAAAAAGAGGCATTTCTATACCTATAATTGCTGATATTCATTTTGATTACCGATTGGCTCTAATGGCACTGGAGGCTGGCGTTGACGGATTGCGTTTAAATCCGGGTAATATCAGTGAACCGAAAAAGGTTAGAGCTATAGCCCAGGCAGCTAAGGAAAGAGATGTCCCTATTCGTATCGGGGTAAATGCTGGCAGCCTGCCCGGGACAGCCAACCCTAAATTAACAATTGCTCAACGAATGGTTGACGCTGCCTTAGAGCAGATAAGGCTGCTGGAAAGCCTTGACTTTGACCTGATTAAGGTCTCCCTTAAAGCCTTTGATGTCCCGACTACCATTGAAGCTTACCAGAGCATTGCCCAAAAGATACCTTATCCCCTGCATATAGGCATTACTGAAGCCGGCACACCCAGAACGGGTATTATCCGCAGTGCGGTAGGCATCAGTACCCTGCTCTACCTTGGCATCGGCGATACGATTCGAGTCTCACTGACGGCTCACCCCAGGGAAGAGGTAATCGCTGGATATGAAATTCTAAAGAGCCTGAACCTGCGCCAGCACGGTCCAATACTGGTCAGTTGCCCCTCCTGTGGTCGGGCTGAGGTTGATATTGTAAAATTAGCTGAACAGGTGGAAGAAAGGCTAATAAGGATTAGTAAGCCGATAAAGGTGGCGGTGATGGGCTGCGTGGTCAACGGACCCGGCGAAGCCAAGGACGCTGATATAGGTATTGCCTGCGGCAAAGGCAAAGCTGTCCTATTTAAAAAAGGTAAGAAGATTAGGACTATTGAGGAAAAGGATTTTGTAACGGCGCTGATGGCAGAGGTGGAGAGGTTATAGAACTCACTTAGGGACTTAAATAATGGAAAAGCTGATAATAGGACTGATACTGGTTATACTGGTAATGAGTAGTCTTTCTGCCTGTAGCACTCCCTTGAAGGACATTGACCAAGTGGGAAGTACATTCACCATTCCGCTTGAGCTTACCGTTCAAAAGACAACACTTGAAGAAGCCAGTAACATCGTAGGACTCGCTGTTCCTGTGCCCACCTATTTGCCCGAAAACTATGAAGTTCAAGAGGTTTATCTTATACCTATGATGTCAGGACCTCCGGGGGTAATGCTGCTTATTTCCGACAGAAAGATAGAGAAGAAACTGGTAACCCATACCGATGCTGCCGGCACCCGCCAGCTTTACGAGCTTCAATGCAGAATGACAATGAGCATAAGGTGGGTTAGTGATGGACATTTAATACCCCCTAAAATTTCTGGCAGCATGGGCAGGGGCGTAAACATTAATGAAGGTAGTGGGCTCCTAATATGGGGGGAGGAGAATAATGACCTCTGGTGGACATGGTATCCTGACCCGAATGATGAAGGCTTGTTTGAGTTGAAAATATCAGTCAGTAAAGACTTCCCAGAAGAGGAACTGGCAAGGGTTGCCGAGTCCGTGCAGCAGTAAACATTTTAAGGCGGGCACTTCCATGCCTACCTTAAAAGGAGTGAGGAGGATACAAGGGGGTGAGTAAAACTAAAGGAGATAGATAAATATGGCAGAAATATCATCAAGGTCCAGGCTGATCACTGTTTTGTTGGCCTTATTTCTAGGCATATTCGGCGTCCATCGGTTCTACATAGGGAAAATTAGAACGGCAATTGTAATGCTCATCTTGAGCATTTTGTACCTGGTGACGGTACGGTTCTGGGGAATTATGGCTATATCTCTGGCAGTGGTGGGGCTCTGGGCATTCATCAATTTTATATTGGCCGTTTTCGGAATCATGAAAGACAGGGAAGGTAAAGTTATTAAAGATTGGCAAATTTAAGAACATAGATAGGAGTCAAAAAGTGCGTATATCAAAGCTATTTGGTAAGACCCAACGAGAGGTGCCGGCTGAGGCAGACACTATAAGCCACCAGCTGCTACTGAAGGCAGGAATGATACATCAGGTGGCGGCTGGGGTCTATTCATACCTGCCTTTAGCCTGGAGGGCGCTTAAAAAAATAGAGAATATAATCCGTGACGAGATGGACAAGGCCGGCGGACAGGAACTGATGATGCCAGCCCTCCAGCCTCTGGAACTATGGCAGGAAACAGGACGAGACCTTGCCTTTGGCAAGGGTTTATTTACCTTTTCTGACCGCCGAGACCGCAAGCTAGCCCTGGGACCAACCCATGAGGAGGTTATGGCTAAAATGGCTAGTTACAATGTGCAGAGCTACCGTGACCTGCCGCTCCTGGTATATCACATCCAGACCAAGTTTCGTGATGAACCCCGCCCCCGGGGCGGATTGCTTAGAGTCCGTGAGTTCACTATGAAAGACCTCTATAGCCTTGATGCCGACGAAGAGGGATTAGACCAGAGTTATAACAAGATGCTCCAGGCGTATAAAAATATCTATGCTCGCTGTGGGCTGCCTGCCCTCCTTGTTGAAGCCGATAGCGGTGCCATCGGCGGCAAGGACTCCCACGAGTTTATGGTTATCACCGAAAGTGGCGAGGATGAGGTTATCTATTGCCCTGATTGTAAGTATGCAGCTAATACCGACAAGGCTCAAAGCATTAAAAGCAAGGTAGAAAGCGGTGAGCTGTTCCGCATAGAAGAAGTTAGAACACCAGGTATGACCACCATTGAACAGGTAGCAAATTTCCTTAAAGTGCCTCAGAGCCATACCCTTAAAGAAGTATTTTATATTGCTGATGGCAAGCTAACCTTTGTGGTTATCAGAGGAGACATTGAGGTAAACGAGGTAAAACTAAAAAATGTTCTGCACTGCATTGAGCTTCGTCTGGCTACTGAGGCTGAGGTAGTGGCAGCTGGCATTGTTGCTGGCTCAGCCTCACCGATAGGTATAACTGGCATCAAAATTATTGCCGATGACTCCATAACCTCAGGCCCAAACTTTGTTGCCGGCGCCAATAAGCCTGATACCCACTTTAGAAATGTCAACTACCCAAGGGATTTCAGGGTTGACCTTGT
>JAUVXN010000116.1 GCA_030603605.1 Dehalococcoidales bacterium
CGGCTGATGGACTTGGCTTCACCGGGAGGCTCTACTTCTCTGTCATCAATGCCACTGGCGTGGTTATGTATTAACTCGCTGGCAGCGCCGAAGTGACTCTTGAGCACACTTAAAGGTAGGGCAGCCAGTTGCCCGATGGTGCTAATGCCTAACCCTTTTAATATTTGCTCGCTTTTTTTGCCGATTCCGGGCAGTTTAGCTGCTGGCAATGGTTTCAGAAAAGAGCGCTCCTTTCCCGCTGGTATCTCCAGTAAGCCGTCTGGCTTGGATAGGTCCGAGGCAATCTTGGCGACCACCTTACCGCTGGCGATGCCTATTGAAGCACAGATGTCCAGTTTATCTTTAATTCGCTGCTTTATTGCCACTGCCATTTGTCTGATGGTGCCGTGGATAGACTCAAAGCCGGTGGCATCCAGGTAGGCTTCGTCAAGACCCAATGGCTCCAGATAGGGGGAAAAATCAGCCAGAATAGCCATAAACTTTTGCGAGGCATCACGATATTTGTGAAAGTTGCCTTCTATGAAGATAGCCTGGGGACAGAGGCGGCTGGCGGTGGTAAGCGGCATGCCGGCATATAGACCAAAGCGACGGGCTTCGTATGAAGCTGAGGCAACCACGCCCCGCCGGTCAGGTTTGCCGCCAACGACTACCGGTTTGTCTTTGAGGTCGGGATTCTGCGCCTGTTCTACCGAGACAAAAAAGGCATCCAGGTCAATGTGCATAATCCGGCGGGTCATTATTCACCCCGGGAGATAAATTCTTTGACCCTGCGCTCAAAGACGCTTCTTTCTAGAAGGACACGGTGCTGGCATTTAAGGCATTTAATCCCGATATCAGCTCCTAGCCTTACCACCTGCCACTCATAGCTGCCGCAGGGGTGCTTCTTTTTAAGACGAACAATATCACCTAGCTTTATTTCCATAACCATGTTTCTCACCTCAGCGAGTGCCCGAGGAGAGTTAAAGAGAGGCGGAACCTCTCTGATTTTTACTCAGCGGTGAGATTAGATAAATGGTAGTTAATCTGCTCTCGTAGCTCAGTGGCGGCACGGCGGGCTGCCTGGGCAAAATCCTTTCCACTTGAGGCATATATAATTTGTCGTGAGGAGTTAATAATTGCCCTCTCTCCCTTGCTGTCCACCCCGCAACGAATCGCTGAGGCCAGGTCTCCACCCTGGGCACCGATGCCGGGTATCAGAATCGGTAGGTTGGGATGGCTCTGGCGAATTAGCCTTAGTTCCTCAGGGTAAGTGGCGCCAACAACCAGACCCAAGTTGCCATAAGTGTTCCACTGACTGACTTTCAGGGCGACTATCTCAAATAGGGGACGATAGCTGTTTTCTACTTCAGAGCGAAGGTTCTGAAAATCAACAGCGCCGGCATTTGATGTCCGGCACAGGACGAATACCCCCCGGTCTCGGTACTGGATGAAGGGCTCTATTGAGTCGAAGCCCAGGTAAGGATTTACCGTGGTCGCATCAAAGCTAAAATTAACAAAGATAGACCTGGCATAGGCTTTAGCCGTATTGCCGATATCACCCCGCTTGGCATCGCCTATTACCGGTATGTCATCTGGAATGTATCTAATCGTGCGCTTCAGGGCATCAAGTCCCTCATCTTCCAGCACCTCGTAGAAGGCAAGGTTGAGTTTATAGGCGCATACTAGGTCAGAGGTAGCCTCAATAATCGCTTTGTTAAATTCAAAAACGCTTACTTTGTCAGGCATACGCTCTGGGTCAGGGTCAAGCCCAACACAGAGTAAACTCTTATTTTTTTTGGTTGCTTCCGTCAGCTTTTCGATGAAATTCACTTTATCCCCCCTGGGGCTGGACCGTGATAAGCTGATAATGTCTGGGCAGGCTAGTTAACGGCAGTCATTGGGTAATCTCATATTGTGTGGTCAGGGCTTCTGATGGTAGCATATTGCCCAGAATTTTCTGCAGTGCCATAGTATGGCTGCAGAGTCCCCAACTTGAGAAAAAGTGGCAGGAGCAATGCCACCCGCCGTCTTTATAGCCAGTATTGTAGTCGTCATTATCGCCGTGGAATTTCACTGAGAATTCAGAGAAGGTAACTCGGTCTGTCTCTTGGGCATAGCGCTTGGCCTTTTCAACTTTGCCAATCAGGCTGGACTGCATAGTTATTTCCCTCCTTAATCTAAGGAGCACTGGCTTATTTAGGCACAGTGCTTCTCTCTCATTAATAATAAGTATGTAACGCCTAAACACATATTGTCTTCCCAACTTTCATTTATTTAATTTTATCCCTTTTTTGGTTATAAGTCTAGGGGAATAATGAGGTTTTAAAAAATCATAAAATTAATTTGTTCACAATCGCAATTTGCCTGAGCGAGGCTATTAGTGTAAAATATGTCGGGAAAATTAGTTTGAGGTGAATTGGTGCCTATTTACGAGTATGAGTGTAGTGATTGTCAATTTCGTTTTGAAAGGAAGCAGGGCTTTGATGAAGAATCGGTAGTTGCGTGTCCTGAGTGTCAGGGTAAAGCACGCCGTGTCATTCGTTCTACTCCCGTTATTTTTAAAGGCAGCGGTTTCTACATTACTGATAGTCGTAAGAGAGTGGCACCTGCGAAGGGTAAGGCGGAATTGCCCGGCAAGGAAAAGGGGAAGAAAAAGGAAGGCAGTGAATGAAAGCACTACTGCAGCGGGTTACCACAGCCTCGGTTAGCCTCGGTGATGAAGAAGTAGGTAGGGTAGGCCGGGGACTGGTGGTTTTTCTAGGAGTAGCCAGCGGGGACACAGAAAAGGATGCACAGTATTTGGCACAAAAAATTGCCAACCTGCGCATTTTTTCTGATGAAGAGGGTAAGTTTAACCTTTCGGCTCTGGACATTAATGGTGAGCTACTGCTGGTGAGCCAGTTTACCCTCCTGGCTGATACCAGAAAGGGACGCCGTCCTAGTTTCATTGAAGCAGCACCACCAGCTCAGGCGGAAGAGTTGTTTGAGTACTTTGTGGAGCAGGCTCGTGCCACTGGCTTAAAGGTAGAGACCGGGCGCTTTCAGCAGTATATGCAGGTAGAAATCCATAACGACGGCCCCGTAACAATACTGCTGGATAGCAAAGAAAAATTCTAAGGATTGCAATGGAAACTGATTGTAATTGCAAAGGCTTGCAAAACTCTTGAGGTTTCGTTATACTTTTACTAGTTTTTTGAACTGGTTGGAGGTTAGGTGGAGCAGCACGGAGACATAATCAGTAAATTAAGTGAGCAGGGGTATCGCCTGACGCCGCAGCGAATGATGGTGTTATCAGCTATTGAGAATAGTGATAATCACATTAGTGCTGAAGAAATCTATGCTCAGGTGATAGCTAAATACCCCCATGTTAACATCTCAACCGTTTATCGCACTCTGGAACTGCTAAAACGGCTTGGGTTGGTAACTGAGACTGACCTGGGTGGAGGCCGGGTAAGATACCATCCTGCCGATAAGGGGCACCACCATCATCTGGTCTGTCAGGAGTGCGGCAGGATAATTGACCTTGATGAATCAGTATTATCTTCTGTGAAGAGTATGTTGCTTCGTGAATATAAATTCAGCGCCGACTTGAG
>JAUVXN010000017.1 GCA_030603605.1 Dehalococcoidales bacterium
TGCCTTCAAGGCAGCCCCTGATTTCAGCTATGTTATCTTCAGCCAGGACGGGAATATGCCCCATTAACAAATGTTGCCGCGCCAGGAAAGCGAAGTGGGTGCCATCATGCACCGCTTTGAAATTAGCAAGGCACTCTTCTCTTATTGCCATTTTTCCTCTTGCCGGAGCTGACCAGCTGTCTTAAACTAAGAAGCCCTTGACATCGGCCAAGGGCTCCGCTAAAAGGCGCCTGGGCTGTGCCCCGCCGCCAGGGCTAAATTAAGGTATTGCTTTGGGGCCGAAATCAACTATCATGCCTATTCCGCTACCCCTTCCGCCTGACATCATTGCCTTACCAATCATCATCACTCCGGAAAGCTGTGGCGCCACATGTCCTGTGCCAGAACTCAGTCCCGATGCCGCGAGGACCTGGAGAATATCGCCAAAGCTAACACCAGAGGCGCATATCACACCGCTAACATAGCCCCCGGTTATTATCCTCCCCAAGTCCCCTGATGCAATGCTCTCAGCGGCCACTCCCGCGCCCAGTTCCGGGTAACCTGAAACAACCTCCATTACGGATCTGGTATAGCCGGAGGCAAGCTGCACGGTTCTAAGCTGCGTGATAGTTTCAACAGCACTAAATGCAGTCCGGATGCCTTCAGGCCCTTTTATTACCGTTATCGGCATATTGTCTCCTTAATCGAGCTTATACTGGGCGGTGATTATGCAACCGGATGCTGTTACCGACCCAAGGGCCCGGGTTCTTCCCAGAAACTCAATACCCTTGCAGTCTTCCTCCCCGAGGGATATTGAGTCGCCTGCAGGGACCGTCACCTGGAACTTCTGTATGGCGCTGCCGCTGATGAGGCTCTGGGCACTGTAGGCTGAGCCGCCGGAGGTGTAGCCGGAATCGGTGGTGAATTCGTCCATGAGTCTGATGGTCTGAGGGTTCGAATCCTTATTGTCAACTTTGAGCCCGAGCAGATGACCCTTCTTGTGCTCATTCTCTGCCCAAAGGTCCACGCCGGTCGATATGGCGTTGACTATCTTAGTTGCCACGGCTCACCTCCTACCATTTCAGCTCGTCAATATAGGGTATGTATTTAACCGGCTCCGCTGGGGCCGCAATCTTTTCCAGCTTGCACTTGTTGACGCAGATTTCCCAGGTCATCTTTTCGTAATCCACGCCGTTGTCAACGACGATCCTGAAGATGAACGGGTCAAGCTTAAAGAACGTGTATATCTTGAGGGTGGGGTTATTTACCGGGCTATCTTCCGGCTTGATGGCGCCAAGGTATTTCAGGGAGGCGCTGCTGACAAGCGGCGTCATTGAGTAGTAGCCGAGCCGGTAGATGGGCTGATCGGCGGGGAAGAAGATAAGGGTGAAGTAGTTTCCGGGCTTGAAGCCGATAAGGGTCTCGTAGACTTCGTCCTTAGCCTCGGGATAGAGAAACTCACCAGAACTCTCATTCGACAGGTTTATGTCCTTGTAGTTGATGGCGGGCAGAATCCAGGACAGCTCATATCTTACCTGGGCCGTCTTGGTAATCCGGAAAGTCTTGCCCTTGACGAAGTCCAGCCCGTCAGGAAACGCGTTGCTGAACTGGATGTTGTGCCCGGGCAATAAGACCTTCGGTCTGGGCCATACCTGTTCATGGACCTCAATAGGCCGCAGTTCTAACATCAGGCCACCTCCATATCTACTTTCTTCTTTCGGCGCCTTGTCGATTTAATAGCCGAGTACGTTAGCGGTTACCTTGACCACGCCGCTAATTCCTACTCCACTGAGCAGCTCTTCGCGCCAGCCAAGCCCGCTGGTGATACCGCTCATGAGTCCGAGGGCAGCCATTCCGCTGAGACCCGCAGGTGAAATACCACTAAAGAGGCCACTGGTAACTACAGTACCCATGTCACCCCGCCGCATCACCACGAAGATTTCGTTGCCGCTGATTCTCACCTCGTCGAGTTGAGTGATAAGGCCGTACCTACTATAATCGGTATCAACAGAAAGAACTTGGTCTATTGTCCTGACTTGGCCGATCCTGACCGGGACGCCACTTTGTGTGTGTGGATAGCCCGCCTCTAATGTTCTCTCTTCGTGGACCAGGAGGCGACCTGGCTCGAACTTATAAATAGTTGTCGTCATTAAATCACCTCCTGCTTAGACTATAGCGTCGTCGATGTTGAGGTAGGCCTGCTCGGCAAAGAGCAGCCCGAAGGGAGCGATCTCTATGTCAAGTGTGTAGGCGGTGCTGGGTGTGGTGGTCCCGCTGTGCATTCGGTCTATCCATGCCTTGACATAGAGCTTGCCACCGGGATGGAGGACAACCCTTCCCATCATCGGGATGATCTTGAATAGCTTATCTGCCTTGGTAATCTTGGAGAAGGGCTCAACGCTGTAGGGAGCGTAGGGGAAGTCGTTGATGGTGAACTGGAGCATCGTCAGCTGGGGGTCGGGTTTGTAGCTCAGGAGCCGGTGGAAGGCGATGACATTCTTGTTCTCCGCCTCGGTCTCCGCCAGAATTGGCGATCCGCTCGACCCGAATAGGTCAAATACGGTTGTCGTCGCACCTGTCGACTTGGTCTGAAACCAGCTGTAAAGCTGGGAACCGGTGCCGCCGCCCGAGGCACTCCTGAAGTCCTGGGGAATGATGAACCTCATGCCGTACTGGCCGGTCGCCGCCTTTAGCCCGCCGAAGGGCTTCTCGTTGAAATAGCCCTTGGACACCTGGCAGGCAGCCAGATAGAACTCCTTTTCGTCAGCCAGGTCTCGGCCAAGTTCTGGATCGACAAGCTTGCTCAGGTCATTGACGAGAAGGTCAAAATCCCGATCGAAGGTTTCCGTCTCATCGTCTGTCAATACCTTCTGATCCAGAGCCCTGCCAGTTCCCGCCAAAATGTTTAGTTTTCTGAATCGTTCCAATTGCTCCTTTGTTGCTACCATTTGTCTCCTCCTCTTTTAGCGTTTAACCGCTTAAATTATTCAAATACCAGTGGAATGATGGCTTTCCTTGCTGGCGTGGGTGCTGGCGGGCGTGCTGGCGTTGGGGCCACCTCGACTTCGGTGACATAGCGCCGCAGCTCGGGCGCTCCGGGAGGCGCCGGCAATTCGGGCATCTCGGGCAGCGCCGGCAGGTCAGGGAGCTCCATCGGGAAGTCGGGAACCTTGGGAAGCTTGGTGGCTATGTCCACCAGCGTTGTCGAAAGTTTGGGCGCGCCCGCGGGCAGCTTCGCCTCTATTGCCGCTGGCAGCTTGGTTGCGTCAACCAATAATTCTGTTGGATTTTTGTACGGCATAATCCCCTCCTTAACCTGTGATTCTCCTGAGCTCACCGCGGACACCTTCAAAAGTTTGCGTTGCCGCTTTGCCGAGGCCCTCGAGGAAACCCAAGCCGTCAGAAACCGTGTGCGTGACTGCCCTCACCGCAAAATCAGGTATAGCTGACGGGTCTTGGGGTATCCGACCCTTGAGGTCGTCCATGTTACGTTTGACATTATTGGCAAATTCCTGGGCGACTTCGGCGGTGTTGATGAGGGCACGTACCGGTGCCTCAGCCAGATCAATAGCTCCGCCTCCTAAGGCACTGATAATAATTGTCGGCTCCGGAAGCTTATTGGGCATGTCACCCTCCTTTTATTCCGAGGCAGCAACCCCCACCAAAAAGGGACGGGGCAAGCCGTTCCAAACCCTCTTGGCGAAGGTTGCTTGCCCCGTTTCTGTGCGGGGTAGTTACTGAATAAAGGGAAAAGGCGGACAGCCGAAACCCTCGCTTCAGCAACTATCCGCCTTTACACATTAAATTCTAGACATACCATAGAAATTTGTCAAGTCTTTATCTTGTTTTTTTGGCATCACCTCCGTAAGGGCATCAAAATAGGTGGCGGTGGCACCAACTGGAATGGCAAAGGCAGTTTGGGCCGTTTTCTTACCCGCGCCTCCGGGTCGCCGAGCAGGACAGCGTTCTCCCGGTTAAATTCCAGGCAGCTTTTTGCCAGCTCGTCCTCCTCAACCTCGGCGTTCCTCGAGTAGCCGTCCATCTCTATCTGTAGAGCCTCGCGGCATGTTTTGCCATCAAGCAGGGCGTTTAGGCCGTCAACCACCGGCATGAGACAGGTGGCAGCCATCTTATCAGACCAGGGCGTTTTTGCAAGATCGGCATCGCACAGCCAGACGTAATCATCTACATAGCCCAAGAAAGCCTCTGCCCCGTTTTTTACCGTATCGGGGCCTAAAACCACCCCCGTCTGGCAGGACAAGAGCTTTATCACCTTCCCGTCGACTTCCCTGGGGTCATATTTGCCAACCTCGAGAATCACGGCCTCGTTTTGCCCGGAAAAACCCACTTCATCTCCATGGCCGACTCCGATGATTAAGTCGGATTGTGGCGCAGAAATCTCAAAGGGCGCTCTCCTCGCCATTATGGCGTAAAGAGTTGCTGGCTCTAAACCTGCTCTTGGTACTATCCAGCGAAGTAAGTAGCCAGAAGCCGAGCGCGTCGGCAAATCGTAATCGCTCATTAAAAAAGCGACGGGCATTAGCCTACTCCTTGGTACGTTCGCACTCCGCGATAGCGTCAATAATGACCGTGCCATAGTTGCTGAAGAAAGCATCAAAAGCCAGCTGTGCCGGTCTTGCTTCCTTTTTAGCAGCTGCAGACTCCAACCGGCTCAAGTCGGCCTCCAGGGTTTGGAGCTGCTCGCCGCTGATAAAGCCTTCCCTCCTGCTGTGCTGCAGTGCGGACCTGGCTGCCTCGGTTGAGTTGCCAGCCAAATCCCAGAGGCCATAGTTAATCATTGAAGAAATAATCTCATAAACCCGATAGTCCATGAGGAGCTTATATCCCGCCGTGCGGCACTCCGGTCTTGTCATCCTCTCACCTTCCCTGGCATTCGCAGGCGGCTACTTTCAGCCACATTTCTTCCTCGACTTTGGCAACTGGAGATGCCAAGTCTTCGCGTATCATATTCAGAGTTGGCCAGTGCAAAGCCATTCTCACCTGCTCTTCAACCGAGCGGAGAGTTTGCCTGGATATACGGGGGTAAATTATATCACTACCTGGTTGCCCCAAATATGTCAATAAGAATTGATGGCCAAGACTTCTAATTTGCTCTTCATTTGACATCCTGAGGCTGTCCTCCTGGAATTGCTTTAGCTTGTCGCGGAGAAACAGGTAATCACCAGCAAGAAGCTCGCATTCTTTGCTTATTGTCATATCGATTCACCTTCTCTCCTTTGCCGCTACCCTCTTCATGAGATTGAAGAAATTGGGGTTCTTGGCCAGCTCCTCGGGGATCTTGTCGACGGGTACCGCGTTGGGGTATCCTCTGCCGCGGCCCAGGGTCACCAGCGTCGGCCGGGAGCCTTTGCCTTTGGCCAGTTGGACCACCCGGTAACGCTCAAAGGCCTGGGCGGCTTCTTTCATCGCCTCGGGTGTTGCCGGCTTACTCAAAGCTTGCTTTACTTTTTCCCATTCTTCGTTCGACATCCTACACCTTCGTATAATACGCTATCACTTCAAGATCCGTGGTTACCATGAGAGTCAGGGTGCTGCTGTAACCGGCCCGCTCGCCATTGACGGTCCAGTATGAGAAGCGGTATCCCGCAGCGCTGGTGGCAGTCAACTTCACCGTTTCGCCATAAGTATATGAGGGCTTGTCCGGCTCCTTCCTGACCCAGCCGGCGGCCGATGTTGGCGACATCAAAACAGTGAGGGTGAAGCCTGGCACTACTTTCTTCTTGAAATTAGCCACCGCTCTCTTGTCCCTGTCCATGTAAACCCTCACGCTCCGTGAAATGCCACTGGCATCGCCGCTCCAGCGTTCAAACTCGTATCCCGAGGCGGGAGTGGCATACAATGTCGCATAAATGCCTGATCTATATGTTCCTGCCCCGGTAACGCTCCCAGCACCGGGTGGGTAAACGCTTGTAGTGAGAGTATATTCCTTTACTACCTTCTTGAAGTAAGCCGTTACACTCTTATTCCTGTCCATGTAGACGCTCGTACTGCGTGAGGTACCGCTGGCATCGCCCCCCCAGTAGGAAAACTCGTATCCTGAGGCAGGGGTGGCATACAATGTCGCATTAGCGCCAGCGCTATATTTACCGGCGCCGGAAACACTTCCCCCATAAGATGGCGAAGCAATCGCGGTGAGAGTATACTGCAGTGCCACCTCCGTAATTCTTATCACCGACCAGTCGGTGGCCATGTCCTCGGTATATTCTTCGACAGCCTTCAATACAGCTCTAGTGTTATATAGTTGTCCCGGCTTAAGGGCTTCAGTCAGCTGGAAGTAGCCGGGAAAGCTCCTGCGGGTTGCTCGCATCGCCTCTTCCAGTGTAATTTTCATGGGAGCGTACCTGGCCACTGGGGTAAACCATGGGGCTACCCCTGTGCCTAACTCGAGGAGGAGCTGGCCGCCCTGTTCCCTTCCCTCGTAATCGTACCAGCATGTGAATGGAACACTATCGCCGATGCTGTACTCGCCCTTGACAGCAACAAAGTCAACATTGTCGATTTTTGCCTTTGGCGGTCCAACCACTTCCTTCTCGAAATGGGCGGTGATTTTCCTCTCTTGCGTCATCGAGTAAACCGGAGCGGTTATGGCGGTGGTATCCGTCATCGCACCCGACCAGCTCTTGAAAACATATCCGGGATCCGGGTGGGCAGTGACATAAACCGTGGTGCCGCTGGGGAAATACCAGTTGTGCTGGGTGCCTTTCTCGGGCTCAGGCGTGACAGTCACAGTACCGGCACCAACTGGGTCTATCTTCACCTCGAGGAGTTCCAGCCCTATCTCCTCTATGTTGACGGTATAGGCATCCCACAGAACGGATTCAATCTCTATGCCCTCACCCTTAATCACAACCCGGACAGCGCAATCGTCTATTTGTCTATCACCCCAGAAACTCAATGGTATGGTCCGGCTGAGAGTGTATTCTCTAGGCGTATCTGAAGTGACGACTTGTTTTGAGTCATAGAATTGTTTTGACTCGGAGTCGTAACCGCCGAAGGCTCCCATTTTCCCGGTGTCAGTCTGGATTTCCAGCGTCTGGCTAGCGCCTCGGTAGGTGAATTTAATATCAACCTTTATACTTTCAGAAGAAACCTTGGGTATTTTGGTGCCCTGGAAATCGCCATCGGTGCGGGTACCAGGCTTGCCGTTCACTGTCATGCCTGTTATTTCAACCTCTCCGAAAACCTTCGGCTGGACTGTAAGAACATTTTTGCATCCCCACTCTGGCTTGCCGTCAATATCAAGGGCATAAACTTTTATCCCGTAGCCAGATTTTGGTTCGCAGCCAGCAAGGGGCATACCGGGAATATTAGTGTATATCGGCTCTGGCTCATCGGAGGGGCTTAAATCAACATAGACTTCCTTTCTGGTTGAGCCGATTTCGTCAAATTCTTGAAGAAGCGTCTCCTGTGTTACCACTGCTCCCAGCCTTCCCCTTATCTCCGGACCTTGATAATTGCAATTTACCCTGACATTGAGCGTCTCCTCTTGCTTTTTGGTGATAGAATTGCATCCTATCTGCGTAACCAGTCCTACTATTTGAGCCATCTTGCCCTCCTTAGCTCAGTTCCAAGGATTCAACCTCTAATGTAGGCTCGGGAACCTTGACTTTATAAACATCGTCCCACTCGCTCTCTTTTACTATCTTGCCGGCAATATAGATTTCAACCTCTACATCTCTTAAATCAATTGTGCCGGCAATGGTAGTATGCTTAATTTTCACCTCGAAGGTTTGCTCCGGTGCTATCTCAAAGCTCGGTGTTTCCTTTGCTGCTATCGTCCGGCCGTGGGTATACCAATCTGAACCCTCGTAAATAATTACCTTTGCCTTGGCGGTTTGCGGCTCGGTTGATCTAGAGATGACGGGGCATACAATGACAATGTCTGTGCCAGGAATAACCTCTGGTGCCGGTAAGACCGTCGGTTCAATTAACTCGAACTCGACTGCCTCCTCTGGTGGTCTACCGACATAGAAAACATCATCAAATTCCCTTTCGGCTGCTATTTCGCCTCCTACCCATATTTCCACCTCAACATCCCTTCTATCTATGCTGCCGGCGACTGTCTTATGGTTGATAACAATATTCTTTGTCTCGTAGGGCTCTATGTGAAACGCGCCGGCATCGTATGTCTTGATTGTGTCGCCGTGTCCAGGCCATATGGAACCTTCATAGATGATTACTTTGGCTCGAGCATCAACTGGCATCTCGGACCTTGAAGTTACTGGGCAGGTTATGGTTATTGTCACCCCTGGTTCTACCGGTGTCTCCGAAACCGAAGGCTCAACAATGTCAAAATTCAACCTTTCCGGAGGGATTTTGGTGGCGTAAACATTCCAGATACGGCTGATGTAGTCGTCGACGCCGGCTATTTTCAGCACTATCTCAATGGCGCCATCAGTAAGCCCCCCGCAAGCAGTCAGTGGAATAATTATCGGTTTTTCAGTTTCACCAGTATATGGAGCGGTTGGCGAGTCAGGGAGAATAATCTTTTGAGTATAGGCCGCTGTCTTTGGGCTGAAGCCTAATGTCCAGTCCCTATAGCCAGCTTTCACGCTTATGGTAGCCTCTTTCCGCGGGCCCGTCCATTCAAGACTTGGTATTATCTCTAGTTTATCAGCAGTAGTTTTAGGCAGAAGTAATCCGCTATCGATATCGTGGTCGATCAGGTCAATGATATTGCCGTCAATGGTTACTGCAGAGAATCGGAAGGCTGGCGGAGGCGGCTCCTCAACCTCAATCTCCATCTTGTCGCTTCTGCCCACCACTGGCGCCACACCAATCACTGGCAGTGTCAACGGCGCCGGCGTGGCCACCACGGTAACCTCGTAACTCCCCACCTTGTCAAATGTGAGGTCGATGCTGAATTTCCCGCTTATCGGCTTGGGCAGGCCACGCTCGTAACTGACTTCCTCGATTACCTCCGGCTTATACCACTCCTTCTTTTTTATCTCGACATAGACCCAGGGCGGAGCCCCTATGCCAAATAGCTTGACTGTGCCCTCAAGGGTGTAGAGGGCTCCGACATAGCACGTCTCGGGCAGGAGTTCGACCAGCTTTAACTCTACTATTTCGCCCATTTCAGGCGCTTCAAACAGCTCAGCGCGTCTTTCCATGGCTAGCCCCCCCTTATTTCGTCAGTGTCCGCGCCATGGCGATTGTGGCTGGCGCTATCTTGTCCTGCTTCAGGAACTCATCATACTGTTTGGAGGTTAGTATTTTCCTCAATTCCGCAGCGTGGAGATCTTCCACCACATCGGCAACAATATCACCCACCCCGGGTATCATTCCCGGTATCATTGACAGGTCAATGGCAACAGCGTGCTTCATGGCTCTTCCGGTTCTCTCGTCAAGCCGTGGCATTTTAGGCAGACCTATTTTGTGCTCGGGGAGGGACACTTTCCCAAAGGGCGTGGGAATGGTGGTCGAGGGTAGTGTTGGCGGCCAGAGCTTTGGCGGCTCCTTCTGGCCCGGGAGTTTCGGCAATTTAAATTTCGGCATCACTGCCCCCCTTTCCGGCACTCGCAGTCTACTGCGACTTCAAACATAAGCTCCTTGGTCTTATCCAGAAAGCGACCTAGCGGGAAGACGGCATTTTTATCATCCTGGGAAATCAACTTTCTTGCTTCTGCCAGATCAAGATTCAATTCCATTTTAGTTTCCGGTGAAGAAGAGTGGAATATCGATGACTTCACCGTGTTCCCCCAGTGGGGGGGGTTCATACACACCACCCAGCCATGTCTTAATAGGCTTCTCATCTTTCCATGGCCAGCGTATATTCAAAAATACTGGCAAAAAGGGGGGGCCTTGTGAAGGCCTTTGCCACATTAGCTTTTCGACTAACGACATGTCCTCTAATTTCTCCAATTTCTCTTCTTTCTTCATGGTGATATCTCCTCAGGGAACAAAGATATTCGGGAATCTCCTGGATAGAAATTTAGGCCATTTTAGCTCGATTACTTTTGGAAGCGGCGGTCCCTCAGCGGGGGGTGTTGGTTCCAAGGCTTTTATCTTTGACATAAGAATGGCCATCCCCTCCTCGAGGTCGGGGATTTTTGGAAATCCCCCAGTTCCTTTCACTATTTTTCCTTTCTCAATTATCATTTCAACCTCCCTCAAATATAAAGGGGCAAGTCACCTTCACCTGGAAGGCCGCCTGCCCCGTTTTTCAGATTTTAACCTTATTCTAAATCAGAATTCTTGGCGGGTCAACTAAGCTACAATCTGGGCCTTCTTTAAGCAGTTTTTTCAAACACTAATATGGTGCTTGCTGGTAGTGAGTGCTTATTGGTACGAAAGAAATTAAATTTTTCAATGTGTTGAGATATGCTTTCCGGGCTATACTTTGACCAGATACCTAATATAACATAGTTTAAATTATTTCTACTCAGTCCATTTTTGAATGCACCAGTTAATGGAAGAATTAGGTCAGCTATAATAAGTGTTCCACCTGGCTTAGTGACACGCGAAATCTCATCAATATAGGCATCAAGCCTTTCAGGATGTAGGTATCGGAACAGAGAACAAATAACTACAGCATCAAAACTATCTGACTCAAAAGGGATATCCCCGATTGTGCCGGTTGTCAAAGTAACTCGCGGACTTAGACTGCGAGCATTCACACGGTATTTTGCTTTGGTAAGCATCTGTTCGCTGGGGTCAACTCCTGCAAAGGTAAAAGAGGGTGGTAGATTTTGGGCTAAATTTATGAGTATTGACCCCGTGCCCGTGCCGATTTCTAAAACCTTGCTATTGCTTGGCAACTTCCCTAATTCGTTGATAATAATGGGGCTAAACAATGAAGTAACTGGCCAACTAAAGAAATCAAAAAAATCGGCATATACCTTACCAAATGCCCTTTCAGGGCTTAATACCACGTTATGCAAGATTTTCACCTCGTCTTATTTAATGCGAGCCTGTTTCTCTCTAAATCGCAATCTGAGCCCTGTCCGTCAGAATTTCAAATGGGAGTAGCCCCACGAAAATATTCACCTGAGCTGGCCCCGCGGTGTCAAGTGTCAGCCGCCAGTCATCGATGCTGAAGGGCCCGATATGGTCTGGTTTTTCCATGTAATCGGTAAATGAGTTGTAGCTGGTCCTCACGTATATGCCGTACAAAAGTGGAAGAGGCATCCCGTTTCTCACCGCGAAGAGCAGGTGCTTTTTACCATTGGTTATTTCCGTGCTAAAGTCGCCATAAAACCTGAGAATAGGCTGAGGAGGCCTAGCCAGATACTCGGCTATTTTCTCTCCAAGTGACTTAGGTCTATCGGCTTCCCTCAACAATATCAAGGTGTCCTCCATGGCCAGCGGATTCCCAGTGCTCGAGGCAGCGGTGGTCCCTCTGTCGGGGACATGGGTATCAAGTCGTTAGCCGATGGCATTGGATTGCCTCCTAGCTTAACTTCCTCAACTGCTGGGGGTTTGGGTATTAGTTCTCTCTTTAGAAACTCGGATATGTCCTTTTCGTTTCTAGCCATAAATATATCAGGAAAAGGTTTACCCTCTACAGTCTTTAATACACGAAAACGATAACCCTCTGCGTAGTCCCCTTTGTCAACAATGTCTTTAGCAGATAATCTTTGAACCTCATAACCCTTCTGCCTAGCTACCTGAATTGGCTCTCTAGTAATGGCGACCTCTAATAATCTTGTATCCACCTCAGGCACAGCTTCGGGAGCTTCAGGCATACCGGGTTCGCCTACTGGTATAACCTCTTCAGGCACAGCTTTGGGTATTGCTGGTTCAGCCTTAATTTCTTTTACTTGAGATAGAAACTTATCTATAAAAACGGGACGAACATATACATCCTGCACCTTCCCAGTGGCAAAATCTTCAACTGTAGAAAGAAGACTGGCAAGATCATAGTGTTTTGTTCCTTCTGAAAACTTTACTTTAATCCAATGTTTTCCAATCTTTACTGTTGCCCCATCTTCTATTGCTATCAATTGTTTCAGGGATTCCTTATCCTTCGCACTATAAACTAAACCGCTTTTTATAATTCCTTCAGGTAATGTAACTTCAGACACAGCAACTTCAGTTGTCATAGCTATTGTCTCCATGGCCAGCGGATTCCCAGGCCTCGGGGCAGCGGTGGTCCCTCCAATGGTGTGGCTGGTCTTGCCTGGCTTCCATGTACTGTGACAAGATGACCCATCAAAACATCACTTCTTGTTATTTTATCTACTACACCGGGTATTTCCTCCTTACAGAGAGGGCAAACTACTGTAGTTTTGATTTCAGCAACCATTGTTTTCACCTACTCTTCAACTCAGCAAGAAGCTCTGGCTTCGTCTTGGTGAATCTAGGTAAGGGCGGACCTTCCCAGGGTGCGAGAGGCAACATGTCTGCCATCGTTAGTTTCGGCCCTATTTTCCTTCCTACGGCGATGGCTGAAGCCCCAGCCACTGCTCCCACGGCACCGACCGCGGCAACAATCAAAGCAAATACAGGGCTTATTATCATCAATCCCCCTTCAAAGAGGCCAGAAACTCGAGCAGCTCAGTTGGAGCGTGCGTCATCAGCTTGTTTGCCTGCTTCAGGACCTTCTCCAGCTTCTCCAATTTGTCAGTGGGGGTATCGGCAATCAGGTTGACCAGGGTGACAATCTTTTCCAGCTCGGGCGCGGTGCGAGAAAGGCGCTCGCAGGCCTCAAGGATGTTTTTGATCAGGCGCAGCCTTGGCATGTCGGGGAATTTCTGTAAGGTTTCGGTGACCTGAGAAAGCGGCGGCAGCCCCAGTTTTTCCTCCACCTGAGCTAGAAGACCTTTTCCACGGTCGCGCATAATGGCTCTCTCCCCGAAGAAATTCTAAACCCGCTGAGGGGAATAGTCAATTCCACCGCGGCGCCATGGGAGCAGACGCCGTTGACGTAGATACTGATGAATTTTGCCCTGACCTCTGCACCATTTAGTTGAGCAGAGGCCGCTATCCTGACCTCCTGCCTGCAGGATGGGCAATTAAGAACCCAGATTGTAGCCAATCTATATGGGTAGCCTAATGACATAAGAAATCGGTGGGTGCGGTCCCTCTCAGCGACATATTTATGTTGTGGCCTTGGGTCATTCTCCAGGAAGGCTTGGATGGCACTACGCCGGATAATCCACACGCCTCCGCTTGACCCTCGGCATGGCTTTTTCTCTGCTCGCAGCCAGCCCATGCGGATATATTGGAAAACTGCGCATTTGCTTTTTTTACTTAAACCCAGCAAAGGAGCTGCCTGCTCTACTGTGTACCATGGGTCTTTTTCCCATTCTTTCCGGATCAGATAGAAAAAATGATGGCTGTATTCTGAAATAAGCCACTGGGGGGTTGGCTTCAACAACACCAGCCAGGGCCGTTTCCTAAGGCATTCAATAATCCCCCACTCAGTAAGTCGCCATATCCTCCTCGCACCGTTTATATTTGAAAGTCTTCTGCCTTTTAGCCACCCTTTTTTTATCCATAGGTCGATTGAACATTTGTTGATTCCAAGAGCATCAGCAAGACTAGCGGCAGTGTAGGAATTGTAATTGTTTATACGTGATATAGAATACTTCTTGGAAGCGGTTGTGATTATTGCGCTCTCTGTCCGCTGAAGTCGGGTAGCTAGGGTTTTATCTTTGACGAGCCCGAAGCGGTGAGCCAAGTATTCCAAATCTTCCTCAGACCAAGGCTTTCGACATTTAGCGGTCTTATCGGCCAAATTTAGCGGGCGTTGGTATTTAGAATGGTTTTGCTTATAGCAATTTAAACAGAGTCCCTTGTTTATAAAATAAGTTTTCAATTGCCACCTTTTGACCCAGCGTTCCTTAAGGCAATGCGGGCAGGCTATCCAAATATGTATATCCTTCCCTTTATAGCCAAGATCCCTTGCTCGGGCTGTGTCACCTATCTGTGGCATTAGTGGATTTCTCCTTCTACTGCAAAATTGCAGTACGTCTAGAGTCAAAACTTGACCAGGTTTGACCTACAGTTGCAAATTTAAGGCAGCCCGATTTTCACCGTGGCGCTGTGCAAACATGCACCGTTGACATAAACAGTGATAAACTTTTCCCTGATCTCTGCCCCCATCATACTGGGTGGCGCCGCTATCCTGACCTCTTGGCCACACCTAGGACAAACAAAGTGCCAGACTGTTTCTATCCTCGTGGGAAATCCCAATTTTTCCAGCCGACTCCTGCTTGATTTAGACCTGGCGTTATGCAAGTAGCTTGGCCGCGGGTCATTGGCTAGAAATGCTTCAATGATGCTACGTCTGATAAAAAACGGCAGAGTCCCGACTGGTTTTTGGGCGACCAATAGCCATCCTCGCTCGATATATTTTTTAACGCTGCGATTCGCTACTCTAAGGAGAGAAGCAGCCTGCGCTGTGGTGTACCATGGGTCGAGATTCCATTCATCTCGGATCAAGTAGAAAAAATAATGACTATAGTCTGAAATAAGCCATTGGCGCGTCGGCATCACCACCACCAGCCAGGGACGCTGCCGAAGGCACTCAACGATATCCTCCTCGACAAAGCACCAGAGCCATTTGCCCTTCCCGCAAAAATTGCTTTGACCCTTTAACCATCCATTACGGACCCACCCTACTATTGTGTTAGAATTTAACAATCCAAGTGTCCTGGCGAGCTCAGATGCAGTATAGAAATTATCGGTCAAATTCAAATGAAGCTTCCTGTTGGCTATCAATGGAATTGAGGTTACACTGCGCCTTAGATGTAGGGCTATCATTTCATTGGGGATCAGTCCATAGTTGTCAGACAAATATTGTAGGGCTTCTTCAGACCAAGGCTCGCCCAATTTAGCCGGCTTCAGTTTAGCGGTTTTACCAGCAGAGGAGTTATCGGCCATCTTCAGTGGAAGTCGACTAGCTGCGTTCCATATTGAGCGTGTACTCCTCTTCAAATAGTCCGCTATTTCTTCAGTTGATATCAGCCCATAGTTGTCAGACACACATTGTAGGTCTTCTTCAGACCAAGGCTCGCCCTGTTTAGCTGGCTCTTCTACACATTTCACAGACATTTTAAACTACCGCCCTTCCCTGCAAAAAAATGAGGCACATGATAAGGCTGCTCCTTAATCGGCTCTTTCTGGCAAAGCGAGCAATTCGGGTTATAAGCCATTCCGCTATCTCGAGGCAACGGCTTTCATCATCTTTTGGGCGACCGGCCTCAGCTTCGTTATTATCCACTTCTCAAAGATGTCTATGATTTCGGCGGCATCATACAGGCTTCTGTCACCGCTGAAAAGCACCTGGCCCCTAGCCCTCGCCGTCTTCGGCTCAAGCTCCCCAATCACTATGTCGATAAAAGTTGTATCGGTCATCCATATCTCGTTCCTGACGTCGCGGTCGGACTTGTCCCTATAGATGCCGTAGGGTGTCATCCTGATGATAAATGCTCCACCCTCCTCACCGTCGACAATCAGTTTCCCTTTTCTGCCGGTGATTGCCGCCATCTTCTCGGCGGGCAATTGGGCCATAACCGTCTGGTGTTCTGCCTTGTCCTCGAGGGCGAAGTCAATCAGAGTTTCAGCAAGTGTCTTTTCGGTGCGCATGGCTACAGTCTCCTTACTGCCGCTTTCAGAAGCTTCCTTTTTCCTTCCCTGATCAGCCTCTTGGTGATATCCTCCTTCAGGATGACAGGCTTTGCCCCATCCAGCCTTGAGGCAATCTGGTCAAGTGCTTGATCGACCACCTTTCTGTCCGGTGTGAGTGGTATCTCGCCGAGAAGCGGAATCCCAAAATTCTCGCAGATGGCAGCGAGGTCTATCTTAGGCGACAGGAAGGGCCAGAAGCTCTCCCCAGATGGCGAGACGCAATAACTCATGTTGTTTATCAGGCCGAGTATCGCCACCTTCTTGAACTTGAGGAAATCAAGCGTCCTATAAAGGTCGGCGACGGCCATGTCAGTGGGCTGAAAGACGAGTATCACACCGTGAAGGTCGGTGATGTACTTGTAAAGAGCTTGCATCTCGCCGGACGAGCTGGGAGGGGTATCCAGGATGAGCCAGTCAAGGTCTCGCCAGGCCACCACTCCCTGAAGCAGCTGCCTGGCGGCGTCTATCTTTTTCTCTTCGTCCCACAGCACGGCGGGTGCTCGACCGAAGTGTGAGGCGAGTGTTATGAACTGTATGCCTTCTACGTTATAGGGGACAATCGCCCCTCTGCCGCCTTCCGCAGCGGTATCCAGTTCCCAGTCGGGCGGCTTCTCCAGCCCAAACGCCTCAGAACCGGTTGGCGCGGTGATGTCCACATCCAGGTAGCCGACTCTGTACCCAAGCCTCTTGAGGCTTCGTGTCAAGCCTGAGGACACCGTGGTTTTTCCCACACCCCCCTTTATGGAAGCCACTACGATTTTTCTCATGCCACCGCTCCTGCCAGGAAAAAGAAAAAGGCAAGCGTTATGTTGCTTGCCCCATTTTCTACCGGTGCCGAAACAAAAGTCCCGGCTGACCGCCTTTTTACCTTTTAGCTTAATTCAGCGTTAATTTGCCCCGTTTTCTGCCTTTGGCCATTCAGCCCGTTTCATTCCCGTGAGTGCTTTGTCCCACTGGCCATAGCTGACAGTTAATAGGCTTTGGCCTATGCGGTATATTTTAATTCTAATCCTTATACATTATACAACAACTCTGGTTGACACTGCCACATTTTAGTGCTGGGGATACAGACGGCGAGGCCCGACAGGGGACATTAACGCCTCCCTGAATATTTTAAGCCTCGGGCAGCTCCTTCGAGGCATTCCCCGGCACAACTCCGAGAATCTTAGGGCTGGGGAGTGTCAATGGAGAGCAGTATCTCAGGCAATACAAGTAAGGCGATTTTAAGGCTTAGCTCCGTCGTGAAGAAAGGGGGCGTAGCCCCGTGTAGGCCACAAATTAACGGGTTAAGGCGTTAAAAAATGAAGCTTGACAATTTTCCCACCCTTCATAATAATAATGTTGAGGGGAGTATTTCACATGGTTCGCATTCCAAGATTGCCTAAGCTGCCCAACCCCGAGAACGTGTTTTCTGTGCTCGACAAGGCCAGTGACGCCATTGAGACTGGGCTGAACATTATTGATAAGGCGGCCAACAAGCTGGACCAGGCCGCGGCGAAATTTGACCCATGGGAGTCCACAACCCCTGCCACAGCGACCGAGACGCTAAAAGAGCCGCCACCAGGTCAAGATGAGACATCCCCATCACCGGGTTCGATATCTGCAGGGACGGCGTGTTTACCATGCTCCCGCGACCATCTCTCTGTCACCTCCTCATCCCTTTCCGAGGGGATAAGGTTTGCAAGAGATAAGGGCGTCAGGCAGCCGGAGGTAACCAGGCGGATCCGCATCGCCCTGGATGAGCTCAATGTTATGGAGCGCATCGATCTGGCCCCGGAGGAGACCGCCAAACTCAAGGGAGCCGAGAAAGAGCTCGCCGGCTGGATACTCACGCAATCACGGGATTTGAGGCATGCCATCACCTCCATAAAGGATGTCGGGACCATGGAGCAGGCGGCGGCCAGGGCAAGCCAGGTTACCGAGGAGTTCATGAGCCGGCTGTGGTCAATCCCGGAAGGTGAATGTGATACCTGCAGCGAGGTCAGGGAAAGGCTCAGAGAGTTCATAGAACGAAGGCAGAGGGAGAGAGGAGACTTCAGTAAAGCTCTTGGCAACCCGGGACCCCGGGTATTGGTGGAGGATGTTACTGAGCTTGTAGAGAGTGGTAGGTATTTAGTAAGAGGGGCAGGAGCAATGGAGAAAAGACTTGGAATACCCGAGGAATTTGTCTCGGGCGGTGTAGGTGGGACATGGGCCACTAGAGATATAGAGTATGCAAGAGAATATGGTGAACCACTGAGTTTTATTGAGACACCTAGAAAAATTCTTAGTATCGGAGAGGGGAAAGAAGTTTTTGAGGGTGTAGACTTCGGTAAAGTCACTTGGGAAGAGATGCGAGATTTTGCTGGCAGCAGAGGTTATGATGCTATAGAATTCTTACCTGGTTTCCTATCTACCAGGAATGAGATATGGATTTTAGAGCGTCCTAAGTTACTTAGCGCTGAGGACTTGAGGGCGGCGGGATAGACATGATAAAGCAAGCATTCAACGGTATGATAGCACCCATGTTCGCCAATTCCTGGCGGCCGAGGTACTCCCCTTGCAATTATGCGAGGAGCTTGATAAAATAAAAAGCGAAGTGGAGGAATCATTGAGGGAGAGGCTTGAGGAGTTCGATTGCGCTGCTCAAGCATACGAGCCTGATGATGATTCATGATGATGAAGAAGTCTATTTAGGAGGTGTCTCCGTTGGGCAAAATTAGAATGGCTCAGGTAGCTGGCCTACCGGTCCGAACCCTTCGCCGAATGGTGGGAATTCCGGCCCACAGGCCCAGCGCATTCAATGCCTGCATTGGCGCTGCGCTGAAGAAAAAGACCTATTCCACACCGGCAGTCGGAACCGGCGGACAGCAAGACAAGAGAATCCAGGCCGCTTTTACCGCCGCGGCAAAAGCCTGCGCCGGCAAGAAGGCGTAACTTAGCCCTCCACTGACAACAATTTTGCCCGTGGTTAGACCTTTCCCTACCACGGGCTTCTACTTTCTAAAAATTGGGCTATTGCTTGCGCTGCCTGGAGGCCATGGAATAGTAGCAACCTTCGTTATAGCAAGCCTTCCAGAGAT
>JAUVXN010000055.1 GCA_030603605.1 Dehalococcoidales bacterium
AGGGGAAATCGAGGCGGGTTAATGCCATTACCCAGGTTTTAGTCCCCTCCCGTGTGGCTCCTCGACTGTAATCGGGCAAGTGGCATCCCGCCGCCAAAATACTGTAGTGGCGGGGTTTATGCCCGCCTTATAAGAAAGCCCAGGAGAACATTAAAGACTATCAAACATCACTCACGGCTATTGACAAAACAGAAAGGCATCGGTACAATATCCTTATATGGACAGGATTCTACTAATTCATTAGTATAAATGGAAATTTACCCAACAATGATATTAACAAAGGAGGTGCTTATGGAGCAGTCCCGAAGGGAATACCGGAGGGGAATAAAGCCCTGACCCTGGGCATAACGGGGTAGTCTGAAAAGCTACAGGCTTGAAAATTTAGCTTTAGTTGGAAAACAAAATCTGAAGAACCTGAATCTGAAAAGGTTCGGAGGAATTAAAAATCTTTATAAGGAGAATTGAAATTAAATGAGTAGAAAAAAGTGGTATAGCAGGGTATTTGCCCTGGCTATTGCCTTAGCACTATCTCTTAGCCTGGTAGGCGGAGCAACGGTAAGCGCCGATCCAGACACGGAGTGGTGGGAGGAATGGCAGCCGGAGGTCAATGGCCCTGACTGGGTTATTGCCCCAAATTCTGCCATCTATGACTTCGCTGCGGATCCCGCTGGCGATATCATCTATGCCGTGGGCATGGGAATTGAGGACCATCGCCTGTACGGGGACGAAATGTGGGAAGACCCCGTGTCCAGGCTATGGAAAACCGAAGACGGAGCAATCACGTGGAGTGATATCACCGATGAGCTTCCTGACAGCTTCTTCGATGCGGGCGAGGACTTGTATTACGTGGCGATAGCTCCTGACAATTCCGACATGGTATTCGTGGCTACGGAAACTGAAGTTTATGGCTCGGAAGATGCGGGCGATGACTTTGGCGACAGCGACTTTGGACTTCAGTCAGAAGGGGAATCTATTCTCTGTCTGGCTGTGTCCTGTGAGTCGGATGACGCTTACACTGTTGCTGTGGGTACCGATGGCGGTGAGGTTTGGCAGCTGGTCACCGGTGGTTTCCTGAGTGGAGCATGGGAGATGATTGGAGGATATGATGGCCCGGAGGCCGTCTATCCTGGCTGGGATGACAGTGATGTAGACGGCGAAGGCTCCCTGATGACCACGGAAGCGGTTACTTCCATTGCTTTCTCCCCCAACTTCGATGTTGATGACACCATACTGGTTATCACCACTGATGGCGTTGCTACTTATCTACAGACAGGCAGGCTGGGAAATGTTGAGCAGTGGAATTACATTGCTGGCTCGGCTTTCCCTGCTGCGGTGGAGATTGTGGATGTTCCGCCTCTGTGGATTGGCACTCCGCCCGGATGGCTCCGGGGTATTGTTGTGGGAGGCGCTACCGGCATAGCAGTGTCTGCTGATTACGATGGTCGTAAAGGCAGCGTGCGCTATACTTGGGTATACGTGGATCACTACGATACTGACCTGGATGAGAATGTGGGCAGGGTATTCGAGATAGACAACGATGATGTTGACCACGCCTGTGACCTAGATGAATTCTTCCCCATGCTGGCCAGCATTTCCGCCTATGGCACGGAGGAAGAAGGCAAGCTGATGGTTGGCCTGCTGGGAGATTACGACACGGGAGAGCCAACAGGTTGCGGTGAGGGTGTTGGGGTTTACTATACGTTTATGCCTTTAGAGGCATGTTGCCCTGACTGGGAGTCTACCGACAAAGCACCAACGGGGCAAGAGTGGGCGATAGTGGCTTACGTTTCCGATGGTGACAAGGCTTATGCCTCTACCATGGGCGAAGGCATTTCTGATGAAGGCGCCTTCTCCATAAGCGAAATAGAGGAGGCGGGCTTATACTGGAATCAGTATAGCCTTATTGACACCGATATCGACTACCTGTCCGACGTAGGTTCCGTTGGGGATACCTGGAACGCCGGGCAATACTTCCTGGTCAGCGTAAATCTGCCGAATGAGGGCTGTTGGGAGCAGGAATGTGCATCTGACAGCGTGTGGTACAGCGAGGACTGGGGCGAGCACTACATCAGAATCTGGTGCGGCGAGCTTACCGATAACTCGTGGCTTAACGGCGACGTTACTAGCGAGATAGGCTTCATCCGGACTTCTCCTGATGAGAGTTCCTGGGTTGAAACCCTTTACCTGGTTGATCGTGGCACAGAGACGGTATGGTGGAACGACAGCACTGGCTTGACCGACTGGTCGGATCAAAGCACCTGTCCGCTGGATACGATAAGCGACCTGGCTGTTGCCGACTCCTCCACTATCTACGCTGTGAGTGCGGACGAGGCCGAAGTGGCCAAATCCACAGATAACGGCGAGAGCTGGGACGACCCCGTGGATCTGGACATGATAGGAGGAGAAATCGGCCATACCATAGCGGTGGAGGGTGACGAGGTTCTTGTCGGCAGCGAGGCTGGCTCGGTTAGCTATTCCGACGATGGCGGAGACAGCTTCGACATCCTGGCTTGGGAAGGGGCTGCTGGCTCCGGCAATATTCATGTAGCTTTCGATGCCTACTATGGCCTGAACGACACGGTTTACGCTGCTGCTGATGGTGGTGGAGGCGTCCGGCGCTGGGTCATTGGCAGTTCTTCTTCCTTTACAAAACTTGACGCCTGGCCAACCCTGACCCAGATGGGTGGTGATGGTGATGATGAAGAGGATGTAGCTTACTACGGTATAGTTTCCAAGAGCAGCGGCATGTGCGATGCCGACGATGGCGGCGTACTGTATGCAGCTTATGCCTACAATGACGGCACGGAGTACTACACTGGCGTGGCTCGCTGCCTTACTCCTGCTGCCGACCTGTGCTGCGGCGAGGCTGACTGGGATTACCTGCATGCCGAGCTGAATACTGGAGAACCAGAGTTCTGCGACGTGTACCCACAGCAGTTCACCACTGAGCCCAGCTCACTGAAGGTCAGCGGAACCCCTGGCTACATCTACCTGAACGCCATCGACAATCTGGCAGTCTATGCTGACGAGTTAGTCGACTGTTATGGCTGTTACTATGCCTATGACTACTGGTGGCCTCTGGGTACTTTGTGGGGATACGAGGATTGCTTCGCTGAAGGCGGTGTATCCCTCGACGCGCCTAGTTCCGGTTCTCTCATTCCTTCCGACCCCTGCTACTGCTGGAATGAGAAGTTCGTCCTCAAGTGGGAGCAACCGTGTGACGGCTGTTATTACGACGTCCAGATTGCCCTTGACGAGGACTTCAACGACATATACCTGGAAGAGTTGAACTACGATCCGCCCAGTGCCAGAAACCCCAGTTTGGTAATTCTTGATGGGGATCTGGATTGCAGTACCACCTATTACTGGAGGGTGAGAGCTGTTGAAGCAGACACCGGTGAGGTGGTTCGCAGTTGGTGGTCTGTGGCCTGGGACTTCGCTGTTGGAGCTGGTCCTCTGGGTGCTATTGAACTCACCTCTCCCGATAATGGCGTTACCAATGTGCCTGTGGCGGGTGTAGTCTTCATCTGGACAAGCGTGGCTGGAGCTGAAACCTATGACTTCAGCCTGATGGATGCCGGTGGCACAGAGGTTGATTCCCAGACAGGTTTGACTGGCACTTCTTATGCCTATGCGGGAACGCTGGGTTTAGATACGGCATACACGTGGCAGGTTACGGCAATGAAGGGTACTGGTATGAGCATGAGCGATACGGTGAGCGTAAGCCAGATATACACCTTCAGAACTGTTTCCGCGGCGGTGTTTACCTGCGCGCAATGTGGCCTCCCTTTCGCTACCGAGGCAGCTCTCGGAGTTCACATTGCAGACGCGCACCCGGTTCCGGCGGAACCAACTACTCCTAGCTGGGTATGGGTGATTATTGGCATTGGTGCTGTTCTGGTGATTGCGGTTATTGTCCTGATCTTCAGAACACGCAGCGTGTGATAGGTATATCGCGGGTGCCGTGATGAATGGAGAGGGCGGCTGATAAAACCGCCCTCTCCTCATGTTGTGAGCCAGGGAAGAGAGGAAACCCATCCTTGTTGAGCGAGCCAGAGGTGATGAGAAACCCATCATGCGCGAGCGAGCCAATGGAAAGGGGAAAACCACATTTGTTGAGCGAGCCAGAGGAAGAGAGAAACCCAACCTCCGCGAGCGAGCCAATTGTCTTGAGAAAACCATTAACTGGGAGCGAGCCAATGGTGAAGAGAAACCCAGCATTAACGAGCGAGCCAGGGAAGAGAGGAAACCCATCCTTGTTGAGCGAGCCAGAAGGAAGAGAGAAACCCACCATACGAGAGCGAGCCATACAATGCTACAAAACCAATTTCGTTGAGCGAGCCAGAATAGTTGGGAAAACCATTTGATATGAGCGAGCCATTGGAAGAGAGAAAACCAGAATAGTAGAGCGAGCCAATGAGTAAGAGAAACCCAATTTTGCTGAGCGACCCTTTATCCACACTGCCAGCCCTCGTAGATGCTGCTCTAGTTATTGAAAAACTAAGAGTGGCCACTCAGGTGAGGCGAACCCACCTAGCCCGTCAGGGGAAAAAGGACACTGAGACAGACAAGCTTCTTGGCAGGCTCGTATCCCTTGAGGAATATGCTGAGGCTAGAGTTACCGAACTTATCGAAGCTCATCCCGCATATTATTGGTTTACTAGAGTAAAAGGTGTGGGAAACGAAAATATTGCTAAAGTTGTGGGCCTGATTGATATAGAAAAGGCCCATACTGTGTCTGGCCTGTGGAAGTTTGCCGGCTGGGATGTCCAGAATGGCGCAGCACCAAAGCGCAAAAAGGGCAAGAAGCTATCTTATAACTCACAGCTCAGAGTCATGACCTGGCGGCTTGGAGTAAGTTTGCTCCGGGCAAAGGGTTTATTCTATCACTACTACCTGAAGGAAAAGGATAAGTATCATCACAAATATATAAACAAAGGTTTCAAGATTATAGCCACACCAACTGGAAGATTTTGCCCTCAATGTGAGAGGGAGGTTAAAGCAAAAGCAGCCAAGTACTGCCCTGACTGCGGCGCTCCTTTAAGGCAAAAACAGGAGCCAGAAGGAGTCATATTCGAAGGACATTTACACAAGATGGCTTTGCGCAAGATGATTAAACTCTTTCTATCCCTCTTGTGGGTTGTATGGAGGGAAGCCCAGGGTTTATCAACAAGAGTTCCCTATCCGGCACAGTATCTGGGCCATGACCATATGATTGAACCTGAAGAGATGTGTGATGAGCTGGAGCCTCCTATCGCCTATACCCCAGAAGCCTATCCCCCAGGGCCCTCTAGACGCACCCAACTAGTTCGGTTAAGGAAGGCCGGGATGAGCTATGCCGAAATCGGCCGTAGATTGGGCATAAGTCGTGAAAGGGCCAGGCAGATTGCTGCAGCAGAAAAGCCCGCAGACCCTCAAGCCCCACTGACTCCACGTGAGGGGCAGATTCTAGCTTTTATTGCCCAGGGCTATAAGACTAAAAAAATTGCTGATGCTTTCTCTACCAGCCCTCATACCGTGAGCACCCAGGTCATTCAGATGAAGAAAAAGCTGGGCCTGAGAAATAGAGATCAGCTCGTTACCATGGCATACAAAAGAAATATAAAGTAGTGGCGGGTTCATCCCCGCCTTAAAGGAGGACACTATTGCTTGGCGTGCATCCCAACACCGTGAGACACTGGAGTAAAAACGGAATACTAAAATCATACCGTATTGGTCCGCGGGGTGACAGGAGGTTCCGGCGAGAGGACGTCGATGACTTTCTCAAGCCAGGAGAGAGTTAAATGAAGGTCTTTCCTAAAGAACGGCTGAATGCCGTAATCGTCTACAGCAGCTTTGCATTTGTCGGGCTGAATGTAGCTGATGCTTGGTTCACAAGACAGCTAATAGGCATGGGGTTTCGGGAAGCCAATCCTATAGTCACCACCTATGCTAGCAACTTGGTGATCAAAGGGCTACTAGCCTTGGTTATAGTTTGGCTTCTCGTCAGGTTCGGCAAGGCCAGGCTGTTGCTGATACTTAACTGGTGTATGCTGGCGATAGTCTTATGCAATGGCGTCAGGCTATTATGGTAAGGGGATTATTAGCAAACAAAGGAGGACACTATGACAACAGCTTATTGTGTGAAGTGTAACAGAAAGGTAGAAATCAAAAACCCCAGGCAAGTTACGCTCAAAAATAACACGCCAGCAGTCCAGGGTATCTGTTCTAGTTGCGGCGCAAAGGTGTTCCGACTGGGGAAAGCCTGAATATTCGCATGGCGGGCTCTGCCAGGGGAAACAAGGGCTCCAGGAGTTGAGGAGCAGCTCCCTGGAAATGTGAGACCTCCTCCCGTGTGCTGCCCTTGGTGTAATCGGGCAAGTGGCATCCCGCCGCCAAAATAGGGAGGTGAACTATGGAATGTCCAATAGGATTAAATAAGATTCATTGCCAGAATTGCTTCTTCTGGCGCCATGACAAATGTGATTACGATAAAATCATGCAGGAAATGAAACATCGCGAAATGACACACCCGCTGACGAAGCGTCAAATACAACTTCTGCGATACATTGCGAACGGGAAAACCTATACTGAGATAGGTACAGCCCTGGGTATAGCCCCACAGACGATAAAGAACCACATGGTCGTTGTAAAGTTAAAGCTCGGTGCCAAGAACGCAGCTCATGCCACCGCAATAGCCCTACGCTACAGCTTCCTGCCGCTGAGTGACGTAACAGACCCACGCGAACCAAAAGTTAAGTAGTGGCGGGGTTTATCCCCGCCTTAGTGAATGAAGGAGGCAAAAATCAATGATAAGCCGGTTGAGAAATGTCCTAAGTGCGGGGCTGCGGTGAAGAAAGTCCCGACTAGCTTTACCTTCCAAAGGAAGCCTTAGGATAGGAGGTTAGCGATGAACCAAGCGACGAGGCGAGCACTACAAGAGCTCAAATATCTATACACTCACCAAAAGTTGTCTAGCTATGAAATAGCTGAAAAAACTGGAATTTCACATGTTACTATACAGAAACGACTAAGGAAGCTGGGTATCGCTAGGAATCGTAGTGAGGCAACAACCATTTCGGCGCAGAAGCGAAAGCAGGTGAATCCAATAGCATTGGAGACAATTAAGCATTTATATCTCTCTGAAAAGTTGTCTACTTATGACATAGCCAGGATAACTGGAATCCCTGTGAGTACTGTGCAGAAAAGTTTAAAAAGGCTAATTGTTATGAGAACTATTAGTGAAGCATGGATTACGAGGCTGGGGATGGGGAGAGCAGTTACATTCACCTGTAGAATATGCCATAGGACAAAACCAATTTCAGAGATTGTAAGACATAGAAGCTATTTCCCATTTGTTCATTGCTGTAACAAATGTGCTTGATATTGGAATAGTTCAGAGGGGTGACGCTTATGAAGAAGAGGCTCTCAGGAAAGACTGAGATGATGTTTAATAAAAAGGAGGCGAAATGAGTAAAAGGAAAGGTTTATTAGCTGTAATTGGAATACTGGTATTGCTGCTCGGTTTGTCCGGTGCAATGATGCAATGTGCTCCTGCAGCGGAAGAGGTAACTCCTCCACCAGAAGAAGGGGAAATAAAGTACGGTGGAACGTTTGATGTTGGCTGGGTTACGGGAGCTTGCCTGGAGAACTTGCGATGTGGCCAGGACTGGCAATATACAGGGATGGGGTGTGATTTCTGGCAGATGGTCTATGACCAATTGTGGATTATGGGACCGGCGCCAGACTACGAGATTTTGCCTATGTTAGCCACCAGTTGGGAATCGGAGGATGGCCA
>JAUVXN010000042.1 GCA_030603605.1 Dehalococcoidales bacterium
AGTCAAAGTTATACAGGATTAAGCGGGCTGAATGGAGACCGCCTAGCTTCTCAGCGACTAGCTCGTTAATCAACCGGTAATACTCCAGCGAGGAGTTCCAACTCATGCCCCCCAGTAAGCCAATGACTCTCATATTACTCAGGAACCTTTACGCCTTCTTTCTTTACCATGCCGCGAAAGATACAGGTCTATTGTAGCACCTAGTGCCATTACGTGCCAACCGGTTCGCTAGCAAAAACGTCTACAAAAGAAGAAGAGGTTGAGCGTAGACCGTGCAGGTCTCGAGCCTGTGACACCGTGATTAAAAGCTAAAGGGAGTTAAAGAGAGGCGAAGCCCCTCTCACACATTTCTTCCTTTCCTTCGAAGGAGGGAAGGAACATGATGTTATGTGAGCTTATTAATTGGTGTGCTACCTATTAATTTGATTGGCGACATGTTTTACTTGAGTAAAAACAATGAAAGTAGTAAACTAGTATTTAGATGGCCTTAAGTTAGGGTATCGGTCTATACTATGTAGTGGCATACCTCTTGACAAATGTATGGATAACCCCTAAACTCACCATCAAAAGGTATAACATATTATACTTTAAAGTGATAGATTATGTTATTTCCAGAATCAGAGCGGGTGCTCTATAAAAACAATCCGCTTGTAGAAGTCATCTGCCAATTTCGATTTCCGACGATATTACGGATAAGAGAAAGACAACTCGCTGATTTTCAGGACATTATTCGGAAAGATTATTCTGTTTACACAGAACAGGAACCTTCCTTCGGAGTACCACCACAGGTACCCAAAGAATTGGCTACTATCATTGAGCAAATAAATATTCCGATACCTCCTGGACTAGTTAGCCATAGATTCTCTACTAAGGATTCACAGCGATTCATTTCTCTTCGTGATGAGTCTATGTCTCTAGCTGAGACAAAGTATGAAAGATGGGAATTATTCAGAGAGGAAATTATAAAGGCTGAGAGTGCTCTTAAAAAGATTTATGATCCTGTTTTCTATTCCCGCGTGGGTTTGCGTTATCGAGATATAATCTCACGGAGTAGTCTTGGACTAACTAATGTAGGATGGCAGGACTTAATAAAGACACACATCATTGCTGAATTAAGTGATAAAGAGGTGTCAGATGCAATTTTGAGAATCCAGACACGAGTTATTATTAATATAGCCGACATACCTAATGGACAGGTAGTGCTAAATCATGGATTAATTACTCCAAACGGAAGTGATGAGGAATGTTATCTTATCGACGCCGATTTCTCGGTGGAGAGGAAGGAGGGATTAGATGAACCTTTCGAGATACTGGGCGAATTCAATAGAATGGCAGGAAGACTCTTCAGGTGGGCAATCACCTCAAGACTACATAATGCAATGGAGCCACGAGCTATCTGACCCCGACATAGAGAGCGGTGAATTTATTGTTCACAGTCTTGCTGAACCCGGAACAGCATATGCATATAAAATCACGATTAACATAGCAGGCAGCACCGAGGCTGTGATTGGGCGTTCTCTTGGCTGTATTATGATTGGATTTATGCCAGATGAAGGACTAGAGGAGGCATTGTTCTCGCTGCGTGATATGTTGGAGTTCTATAACCATAAACCGGAGCCTCGTCCCGCAAGACTGACACCAAAAGCAATTGGTGCAACTATTGCCGATAAGAAAAAAAGGCCTGACCTCGTGCTCACCGAGTAACTACAATGGAGCTGTCCTTGTGGCTTTCTTCTATGTTCAACACAATTCTCCATTTTTTAGACAGGGAGAAATCGTCAATAATGTCTTTGAATTGAAACTGCAAATAACTGAGCAGAAATCTATTGACGATGTTCGCAAAGATACAAAGTTCGACCCAATCGTTCACCCATATGTAGTTGTTATCTCTCAAGATTGTGATCTTGAACAGGATTATGGAGCTAGGATAGGTCAGGTACCAGATGATAAATTATTGACACATGTCCTCGTTTGTGCACTCTTTACAAAAGATGAACTAAAAATTCGGAGTAAAATAGGAAGCGATTTATGGAAAAGTGTGAGACAGAATCAAGATGAAAGGTATCACTACTTAATTGAAGCTCCCATAAAGGATACAGAAAATAACTTGCCAGAATTGATTGCAGATTTTAAAACTACTTTTTCTCTTCCAACAGAATTTGTCTATTGGTTAATATCGACCAAGCAAGCTACAAGAGAAGGAGCTTTATGCTCACCATATCTTGAAGACTTCATGCATAGGCTCTACAGTTTCTTGGGTCGAGTAGCAACACCATCCTTTGAAGGAGAGGGGGATTAAGGGGGTGAGGTAGAAAATAGTCGGCTAACTTATATGGAACGAAGTTCAAAAGAGGGGCGCCACCTCTCTTTTTTATTGATTTTATCCCCCTTTTGAGATAAAGTCGTATATATCCGACAGGTCTGGAGGGGAAAATTTGACCTATAATGACATACTGCATCAGGTTACCAGGCCGGCTCGCTATACCGGCGGTGAGTGGAATAGCATCGTTAAGGACTGGGACAAAACCCCTGTCAGGATTGCCCTCAGCTACCCCGATGTATATGAAATAGGCATGTCCAATATAGCCCTGCCTATTCTCTATGACCTGCTCAACAGCCGGCCGGATGTCCTTGCCGAGAGGGTTTATGCACCCTGGGTAGATATGGAAACAGCCATGCAGAACCGGGGCATTCCTTTGTTCAGCCTTGAATCCAGGCGCCCGCTGAAAGACTTTGACATTATCGGTTTCTCCCTGGGCTATGAGCTTACCTATACCAACGTATTGAATATGCTTCACCTGGCTCAAATACCAGTCCTGGCCCAGGAGAGAGACGATTCCCATCCGGTAATAATCGCCGGCGGTAGCTGTTCCTTAAATCCGGAGCCAATGTCCGACTTTATTGACATCTTCGTAATCGGAGACGGTGAAGAGGTATTGCTTGAGCTAGTTGATAGCTTCCGAAAGTGGAAAGGACAAGGCAAAGCTAAGAAACAGCTATTTCACCAGGTGGCTACTATCCCCGGCATCTATGTTCCCAGCCTGTATCAGGTGGAATATCAGGCTGACGGTTTACTGAAAAGCGTTACCCCCACTGTAGCCGGGGCAAGCTCTACCATCCAGCGGCGATTGGTAACCAAGTTGCCGCCTCCGGTGACTAAACCGGTAGTCCCTTATATTGAGGTAGTCCATGACCGTGGGGCAATAGAGGTTCAGCGGGGCTGCAGTCGTGGTTGTCGCTTCTGCCAGGCAGGTATTATATATCGCCCGGTGCGTGAACGCCCCCATGAGGAGGTACTGCAGGCAGCCGGAGAGCTCATTACCTGCTGCGGCTATGATGAAGTCTCTCTGGTCTCCCTGAGCACCAGTGACTATGCCGGCATTGATGAGCTGGTGACCAGCCTGTCCCACCGCTACCCTAATCTTGCCCTATCACTACCCAGCCTCCGCATTGACAGTTTTTCAGTAAGACTGCTGGACTCTCTTCCTTCCCGCAGTAAGACCGGGCTTACCTTCGCCCCCGAGGCTGGAAGCGAAAGACTACGCCGAATCATTAACAAGAACACCCCTGAAGATAAAATCCTGGAAACTGCTGCCACTGCCTTCGACCGGGGCTGGACCAGCCTCAAACTATACTTTATGCTCGGACTGCCCACCGAAACCACCGATGATGTAGAGGGTATTATTCAGCTGGTAAACAAGGTCCGCTCAGTGGGCAGAAAGACCAGCGGGAAAAAGCCCCGGGTAAGAGTCAGTGTATCAACCTTTGTGCCCAAGCCGCATACACCTTTTCAGTGGGTAGCCCAGGAAAACGAGGAACAGCTAAGCGCCAGGCATGAACTTCTCAGGCTGGGATTATACAAGAAAGGGACCAAGCTATCGTGGCAAGACCCAAAGACAAGCCTGCTGGAGGCAGCATTATCACGGGGAGATAGACGACTGGGTAGAGTTATCCATCGTGCCTGGGAGCTGGGTTCCACCTTTGATGCCTGGAATGAACACTTTAAATATAAAAACTGGCTTCGTGCCTTTGCCGAGAGCGAGCTTGAGGCCAGCTTCTACGCCCAGCGCCAACGCAGCCTGGATGAACTCCTGCCCTGGGCACATATTGATGCAGGAGTATCGGCAGCTTTCCTGAAGCGAGAGTATCAACAGGCTATAGAAGGCAGGGAAACCCCTGACTGCCGTCACAATGCTTGTAGTGCTTGCGGGTTACAGCACCGGCACCCGGCTTGCCAACAAAAGTATCCGGGCTCAGCTAATCTGCCACCAAAGAAGGTTTAGGTATACTGGTTATTTCCCCTTTTTTCTCGGCTTTACTTCTTTCTCAGCTTTACTTTCCACCTTCTCCTTTTTCACCTCAAAGGAAGTAATAGCTACCACCTCATCACCAGGGCTAAGCCTCATTAGCTTTACCCCCTGGGTGCTCCTGCCCTGAACAGTGATACCCAGCCTGGGGTCTTTTTCCGCTACTGGAGTGCGGGTGACAATCCCATCAGCCGATATTATCATCACCTGCTCAGTCAGGGAAACTACTTTAGACGCAGACACGTCACCCGTCTTTCCAACAATTTTGAAAGTCCTTACCCCGCTGCCAGCCCGGTGCTGCCGTGGGTATTGACTAATCGAGGTGAGCTTACCAAAGCCACCGGTAGTCACCACTAACAGGCAAGCACCTTCCCCAGCTTTATCCATACCGACCACATGGTCGCCAGACGCCCGGCGGATGGCACGCACCCCACCACTGGTTCTGGAGCTAGCCCTTACACTGGAGACAGCAAACCTGATTGACTGCCCTTTTTGAGTCACGAATATGATATCATCCTGGTCAGTGGCCAAACATGCTGATACCAACTCGTCTCCCTGCTCCAAATCCATAGCAATGAGTCCGCTACTCCGCACCGAAGCGAACTTATCCACCGCCGTCTTCTTTATCTCCCCCTGATGAGTAGCCATCAACATATAGGTATCCGGCACAAAATCAGTCACGGCTACCATAGCCGTAACCCTCTCCCCCTCAGTGACGGGGAATAAATTAATCACCGCTGTCCCTTTAGCCACCCGGGAGGTATCGGCCGGCGTCTCGTAACACTTGAGGGAGTAAACCTTACCCCGGTTAGTAAAGAAAAACAGGGTATCATGGGTATCAGCCACAGACAGCAGCATCACAGGGTCACCTTCCCTGGTAACCATACCAATAATACCCTTACCACCACGGTGCTGCGGTGTGTAGGCACGTGATGGGACTCTTTTGACATATCCCCGGTTGCTGAGTGACACCACCATTCTTTGATGGGGGATGAGGTCTTCCTCGGCAAATTCCATCACTCCCTGCTCAATTATCTGGGTTCGCCGTGGGTCACCATATTTAGACTTCAATTCATCCACTTCTCCCTTTATCAGGAGAAGCATTCGTCTCGGGTTAGCCAGGAGGTCTTCCAGATAAGCAATCGTTTTTACTACCTCAGCATACTCATCAAGTATCTTGCGCCGCTCCAGATTAGCCAGGCGGCGTAACTGCATGTCAAGAATAGCCTGCGCCTGAGTCTGGGATAAGCCGAAGTCAGCCATAAGGCTTTGGCGAGCCGCTTCAACTGTATCAGACCTTCGGATAGTAGCAATCACTTTATCTATATTATCCAGAGCGATTTTAAGCCCTTCCAGGATATGAGCTCTCGCCTTAGCCTCTTTCAGTTCAAATCTAGAGCGCCGGGTAATAACCTCATGGCGGAAACTTATATAATATTGAAGTGCCTCTTTAAGGCTAATTACCCTGGGCTGCCCATCAACCAGAGCCAGCATGTTCACGAAGAAAGAGGACTGCATGGCAGTATATTTATATAGATTGTTGAGCAAGTGCTCCGGGTGAGCTTCCTTTTTTAACTCGATGACAACACGCATACCCTGGCGGTCTGATTCATCGCGCAGTTCGCTGATACCCACAATTTTCTTATTCCTGACCAGCTCAGCCATGGTCTCTATCAGGGCAGCCTTATTCGTCTGATAAGGAAGCTCAGTAACCACTATTCGATGACGTCCGGTCCCTGGCATGTCTTCGATACGAACCTTAGCCCGAATCACTATTTTGCCATGTCCGGTAGCATAGGCATTCCTGATCCCTTCCTGCCCCAGAATGATGCCGGCGGTAGGAAAATCAGGTCCCTTAATAAATTGGGTAAGCTCATCAATCGCAGCCCGAGGCTTATCAATGAGATAAGAAATGGCATCACACACCTCACCGAGATTATGTGGAGGGATATTGGTCGCCATCCCCACTGCAATGCCGGAACTGCCATTAAGCAGCAAGTTGGGCACCCGGGTGGGCAGAACTTTAGGCTCCTTGAGACTGTCATCAAAGTTGGGCATAAAGTCCACGGTATCCTTATCTATATCAACCAGCATCTCTTCGGCAATTCTGGCCAGACGCGCCTCGGTATAACGCATAGCTGCCGGGGGGTCATTATCCACGCTACCAAAATTACCCTGTCCATCAACCAGTAGATAACGCATTGAGAAATCCTGTGCCATACGCACCATGGCATCATAAACAGAAGTATCGCCATGAGGATGATACTTACCTAAAACCTCACCGACAATACGGGCGCTCTTCTTATGGGGACCGGCATGCCTTAGTCCCATGTCATCCATAGCATAAAGAATACGCCGATGCACTGGCTTTAATCCGTCCCGCACATCAGGTAAGGCACGGGAAACGATGACGCTCATCGCGTAATCAAGGTAAGAACTCCGCATCTCGTCTTCTATGTTTATTGGTTTAACCGTTCCTAAAACCATGTCCGTTTGAACCTCCTATCCTACTCTTCATCGCTAACCAGGCCATCATTAATATTAGTCGCCTCCTCAGGCAATACCTCAATTTGCTCCCCGCCGATTATGGTATAACCGGGCTCTTCTATCGCTTCCTCCCCATACTCCGGCTCTATCTTGACCATTCTCTCGTCAACATGGGGGCGGAGTTCCTCCACCCCCTTAGGCGGGAAGGAAAGCCGACCCACCTGGCTCGGGTCCTGATACACTTCTCTAATAATAACGGTCATCGCTTCTTCCGTAGAGCTGACAATAGCTGTGGAATACTGGTTACCCCCCCCAAATAATTTGATGAGTCGCTGCCCATGCCTAGGCTCAACTTGTCCCAGATACTCCCCACGTCTATTTTCCACTACCAAATTAGTGTCATTTACCTTCAAATACACCTCGTTACCAGCCACCATCCTGGCCCGTACCTCATTTGGCGCCAGGTGATAAAGGTTAACCACGCCGGCTTTGCCTATTTCCTCAATAAAGTGATGAGGCTCAACCTTAGGATGCTCACCCTCTGAACTCACCACCGCCTCCCCTAAGTAGCTTAACCGCTGCAGATTCTTCTTGGCAATGGTATTAAAAGGGTCGAGTCCTGTAGTTCGGCTGTAAGCTTCCCTTGCCTGCGAATACTCCCCCAGTTCTATATAAGCCCTGCCCAAACGATTATAGGTATCGACATCCCTGGGAAAGTCCTCTATTATGAGCTTATTAACCGATACTGCCTCCCGCCACCGACCTTGCATAGCCAAATCTATAGCCTGCCGACTGCGCTGCCGTTTTAGTCTTGCCAGCCTTTCTTCCTGATATGTCATTACCCGCCCCGGAACTAAACTTAATTTTGACAATATATTTTACTCCAACCGAAGCAACCAAACAAGAGGGGGTCAGGCTTAACAAAGAACTAATTTGACGAACTACCCCACTATTGTTAAAATTAAATCACGTGTTTAACTAATTATGAAGGAGATTATGATGCGCGACAAGGTAGAAGAGGTGCTGGATAAAATACGACCCCAGCTGATGATGGATGGGGGTAATGTGGAACTGGTTGAGGTTAATGAGGGTACCGTCAAAGTAAGACTAACCGGTGCTTGTGGTGACTGCCCCATGGCCACCATGACCTTAAAGATGGGGATTGAGAAAATCTTAAAGCAGGAAATTCCTGAAATTAAGGAAGTCGTAGCTGCCTAAAAACCTATTCCTCTGTTTCCACCTCAAACGCCCGGTGCAAGGTACGGACTGCGTCCTTTACCCCAGCCTCATCAATAATGCAGGTTATCCTTATTTCTGAGGTCGTAATTAACTGGATATTTATATTTTTTTCACTTAGGGCGCTAAACATCCTGGCGGCATAGCCGGGGGTATCCTGCATTCCGGTGCCGACAATACTTACCTTGCCCAATTTTGAATCGCTGACACACTCCCTGGCACCAATGGACCTGGCTATAGGTTCAACTACCTCCATGGCTCCAGCCAACTGGCTTTTAGCCACAGTAAAGGTCAGGTCGGTGATACCCTGAATGCTGGCATTCTGAACAATGGTATCGACACTGATACCTGCCTTAGCCAGAGGGCCAAAGATAGTCGCGGCAATACCGGGATGGTCAGGAACACCGACCGCAGTTATCTTGGCCACGTCAAGGTCATGAGCGATACTTCTCACTTTATTTCGCACTTCCATAGATACCCCTCCATGAATTAATGTCCCCGGCTTTTCAGTAAAGCTAGAAGCTACCAGAATAGGAATGTTGTGTAGCTCCCCCAGCTCAACCGCCCGCAGGTGCATCACCTTAGTCCCATAGCTTGCCAGCTCCAGCATTTCCTCGTAGCCAATCTCGGCTAAAGGTTGAGCCTCAGGAACCAGGCGCGGGTCAGCAGTATAAACACCGTCAACATCGGTGTATATCTGGCACACCTCAGCCCCGAGGCTGGCTGCCAGAGCCACGGCGGTAGTATCGGAGCCACCCCGCCCCAGAGTGGTCACGTCCATCTCATCAGTAGCCCCCTGGAAGCCAGCAACAATGACAATATTTCCCTTTTCCAGCTCCTTAACCACCCGCCTGGACTCCACCTTGAGGATGCGGGCACCACTATGGGCGGAGTCAGTCCGTATCCCCGCCTGGGCACCGCTGAGGCTGATTGCCGGATAACTCATATTATGGAGCGCCATCGCCAGTAAGGTGCTGGAAACAACCTCACCGGTGGAAAGCAGGAAATCAAGTTCCCGCTCATCCGGGTGGTCCACAACCTGGTAAGCCAGCCTGATTAGCTCGTCAGTGGTATCACCCATTGCCGAGATGACTACCACCACCTGGTTACCCTTGTCTTTGGTGGCAGCGACACGTCGGGCTACATTTTTAATCCGCTCCGCATTTGCCACCGACGAGCCGCCATATTTTTGAACAATTAGCGCCATTTATTTTTTAACCTTCCCTAACAGTCTACCCATTATTTTATACCCTTCCTCAATGAAAAAGCCAGTGATTTTGGCTTCAGCCTCGGTGAATCTCCTTGCTCCGTTTGAGTTAAACCCCGGTCCCCAGAGCAGAAACGGCACCGGGTCACCGGTATGGGTGCGAACTGGAATCGGGGTGGGGTGGTCGGGCATAACCAGCAGGCGAAGGTCTCCCCCCCAACTGCGAAGTCGGCTGACAACCTCACTGTCTATTCTCTGGAGAGCCTCTACTTTATCATTAATTGAGGCGTCGTGCGCCGCCTCATCCGGTGCCTCAACATGAATAACCACCAGGTCATGCTTCCCCAGTGCATTGAGGGCGCCGACCGCCTGAGCGACATAGTCGTTGTCCTGACCAGCAGTTACCCCGGGACTAGCCAAGACATCCATCCCCACCATCCGCGCCAGGCCGCCAAGAAGGTCAACCCCTGAAGTCATCGCCGCATCGAGGCCATAAACCTGCCTGAAAGCAGGCATATCCGGTAACTGACCGCTACCCCAGAATGGCCAGATAGTGGTAGCCGGTATATCACCGCGAGCTTTCCGCTCTATGTTGACCGGATGCTCCCGCAGCACCGCTTCCGAGCGTGCCATCAGGTCTCCAAGCAACTCGCTTCCCGAACCTCTGGGAAGAAGGTCGGCAATGGGCTTGTCCGGAATATCATGCGGCGGAGTACACTCAGCCAGAAGCGCATCCTCATGCCCTTTAAGCTTTAATATGTGCCGGTAGCTGACGCCCGGGAAAAACTGGACTTCATCGCTGCCGAGACTTTCTTTTAAAGCGGCAATAAGGGCTTGAGCCTCATCGGTGCTGATGTAACCCGAACTGTAGCTCCACATCTTTCCATCACGAACAGCCACCAGATTACAGCGAAAAACAACCTCCCCTTCATCAATGCTAATGCCCATGCTCCTGGCTTCAATGGCTGCCCGGCCGCGGTAATAGACCTTTGGGTCGTAGCCAAGTACCGACATGCAGGCGCAGGCGCTGCTCGGTTCCATACCCGGCGGTACGGTGCGGACCAGCCCCAGAAT
>JAUVXN010000011.1 GCA_030603605.1 Dehalococcoidales bacterium
CTTGCCATATTAATCGCTTCTTCACTGCCAACGGTGATAACCCGGTCAACCTTGCTCATGTCAATCAGCTTGGGGATGAAGCCGTCGCCAATCCCCTGTATTTTATGCTCCTTAATCCTGACCTCGCTGCCCCCAAACATGACCGCCGCTTCTTCCGGTTCCACTGCGATTACTTTAAACTCTGGATTGACTTTTTTCATCACGTTGGAAATACCCATCAGTGTCCCACCGGTACCAACACCAGCTACCACGGCATCCACCGGTCCAATTTCCCTCAGAATTTCCTGACCTGTTTTTTCCTGCGCAGTTATGTTGTTGGGATTACTGAACTGACTGGCGATAAAGGTTTTCGGTTTTTGGGCAATCTCCTCCGCTTTTTCTATGGCTTCTTTAAGGCTGCCGCTCTTTGAAGTCAGCACCAGCTCGGCGCCAAATGCCTTCATCATTTGCTTTCGCTCTTCACTCATGTTTTCCGGCATGACCACAATCATCTTGTAGCCTTTAACCGCCGCCACCATGGCCAGGGATATACCCGTATTGCCACTGCTGGCTTCAACTATGGTATAGCCTTTCTTTAATTCCCCTTCCCTTTCGGCAGCTTCAATTATTTCCAGAGCAACCCTGTCCTTTATGCTGCCGCTGGGATTGACGCTCTCCAGCTTGGCGTAAACATTATCTATCTTGATAATCGGGGTATTCCCGATAGCATCCAAAACAGTGAACCTGTTACTCTCCAACTTTGTTCTCCTTCCTATGTCTGGGTCAATATTTTCAAACCCACCTTGTTCTTTTACTCTGGCTCTTGGCGGAGGTAAGGATGGGCATGTGCTCCTCCAACATAGATGACTCTACCAGCTGCCAGAAGTTTTCTCTATCGGCACCGGTTACCACTGCCTGCTCGTGGGCTTCGCTCAACGCCACCGGATATCCCTGTCCCCGCCGGCACTGGTCCAAGACCAGAGTATGAACCAGATTGAGCAAACTTTCATTTACTGCCCCCCAGCGGGGAATCTCAACCCTGGCTACTTCATCACCCACCCTGAGGTAGAAGAAGTAGACCTGATGATATCCGTAATGCTTCTGGATTTTAGACGGGCTGATAAACAGCTCTGACCTCTCTCCCTCACTCAGTAAGTTTAAGAATAGCTCCCGGTCGCGGACACCAGCCACTGCATCGCAACCTCTTTCCTTATTAGCCGAGCAGTAGCGGTCGCAGTCAGCCGGTTCATGGGGGCAGATAGCCACCCGCAGCGCATTAACCACATCAGTGCTGCGAGGAAAGCTGATATAGCTGGCCAGAGCCAGCCTCCTGCCATTGTTAAGCTTTCTCAGGTCATCAAGATAGCGGAGAAAACCATTAGTCAGCAGTGCCTCGGTGACAAACTCGGGGTAAGCCTCCAAGCCCCAGAGAATAAGCGAACCATCAAGCAGTGCCAGACTGCTGCTGCCCGCCGGCAGCTCTGCGGCAATTTCGGCTAAATAACGACACTCCTCGACGGCACGCTTGATACCCAAAAGCGTCCCCTCAATCGGCTGCTCGCGAGTCCCGACTCCGGACGGCATAATAACCAGGTCTTCATCTGCAGAATAAAGGCTGGGGAAACTGTCAAGACTGGCTCCGGGCTTGGCGCCGTAACGGATAATGACCGAGCCGATGTTTATCAGGTAGCACCTCGTTGCCCGATGGCGGTCAACATCAATATGAGAGCCGTCGGTAGCGATGACGGTGAATTCGGCGGGGGTGGGAGATGCTCCATAGTGGCTGGCAAGCCCATCCACCAAGTCAGCCACCAGCCAGGTAGTCTTGCTGGCGGCAATCTTCCTTTTCAAGGCATCGAGGTCAATAGCCTCATCGCCGACAACATCCAGGGCATTCTGAAGGTGCTTCTGCCTTTCCTCGCGGGCATCCTTCAGTCTGGCTACCATGCCGCCAACTTGGTTCACAACCTTGCTTAAGTCCAGAGACACCTCTTTTCCTCTTGGCTTCAGTATAGTTCATTAAAAAAACGAACTCAAGCAACGCCATAAAGGAATTATTTGGCAACCCACCCCTCGAAGAGTCTTCGACCTTTATCCCCCTCCCTTGGTAAGGGAGGGGGAATTATAGTTTCCGAAGGGGCTAACGCCCCTTCGGGCTTCCCACCATATAAGAAGAGAGGCACTGAGAGAGCCAGTATGATATGATTATGCGGGGGGTCGCTATGCTTCCAATCTTGCTAAGTGTAGTTATAATTTCGTTCTCCGGGGTAATGGCGCCCGGACCAATGTTTGCGGTAACCCTGGCCAAAAGCTATAAGTCACCGCTGGCGGGTACCCAGATTGCCCTGGGACATGCGGTGATAGAAGTCCCTCTGATACTGCTCATCTACTTTGGCTTTGCCCGGTTCTTTGAGAATAGCACCGTGCAGCTCATACTGAGTTTAGTGGGCGGCGGTATGATTATCTGGATGGGCGTCAGCATGTTTCGTATCCGAACCGAGGTAGTCCAGAAGGATAAGGACTTACCTTATAATGCCTTTACTGCCGGCATCTTTACCAGCGCCTTTAACCCATTCTTCCTGCTGTGGTGGGCAACCATAGGCAGTATGCTGGTTATGAGATTCCTTGATTTTGGCATTCCCGGGTTAGTTATCTTTATTATCGCTCACTGGCTTTGCGACCTAGTCTGGCTTTCGCTAATTTCAGTGCTGATTTACCGAACCCATACACTCTGGGGACTAAAGTTCCAGGAATGGGCATTCATCGCCTGTAGCCTGCTACTCGTCGGATTTGGTGGCTGGTTTATGATATCAGGCATACAGTCGGTGGTTTAGCAAGCCATCCCTATTAATATTTATTTAGTAGCCCACCCCCTTTATCCCCCTCCCTTTATAAAGGGAGGGGGAAATGGATTATATGAGAGGGACTTCGTCCCTCTAAAACTCCCTACAAACATAATGGAGACTTCGCCTCTCTATGACTTTCCCTTTCAGCATTTCATCTACTTGCTCTGGTCAATAATATATAGGGGTGTCTAAGAGGGGCTTTGCCCCTCTTTTCAAAATCTTCCCCTTCCCCTTGTTAAGGGGAAGGGGATACAGGTCGAAGACTCTTCGAGGGATAGGGTCACCTAAGGAAAACCTAAGAGGGTGAGGTCAACAAAAAATCCGTCACTGCTATTGCTTATCGAACTTTATATCTGGTATTATCGCCATTAGAATAATTCTGCGGAGAGATAGCATGAAAGCAGGCTTTGTATATGACCCCATCTACCTCAAGCATGATACCGGGCAGCATGTAGAAAATGCCCGGCGATTGGAAGCAATCATTTCGCATCTGGAACAGACCGGGCTCAAACAGCAACTAACCGCCATCAAGCCTCGTCCAGCCACCATTGAAGAGCTATCTCTGGTGCATCAAGAGCAGTACATCTCAAGTATTCGGGAGGCAGCGCAAAAAGGCGGCGGCTGGCTTGATTTGGATACGGTGATGTCGCCCGATTCCTATGATGCCGCTCTCTATGCGGCTGGTGGTGCTATTAAGGCAGCCGAGGCGGTAATGAAAGGGGAGGTAAACAGTGCTTTTGCCCTGGTCAGGCCGCCGGGTCATCACGCCACCCCCCGCCGAGCCATGGGCTTCTGCCTGTTTAATAACATAGCTATCGCCGCTAAATATGCCCTGTCTAAATTTGGGCTGGAACACGTTGCCATCATTGATTTTGATGTCCACCACGGCAATGGCACACAGGAAGTCTTTTACGACAACCCACAGGTGCTTTACGCATCAACTCACCAGTATCCTCACTACCCGGGAACGGGCAGCATTGAAGAAATCGGCAGCGGAGAAGCCGAGGGGACTATAGTTAACATACCGCTGCCCGGTGGTTGCGGCGATGCCGAATACCAACAGGTCTTTGAACAAATCATTGTGCCGGTAGCCAGGCGCTTTAAGCCACAGCTTATCCTGGTCTCGGCTGGCTATGACACTCACTGGGCTGATGAGCTAGCCCTGATGCAAGTAAGTGTCACCGGCTTCGCCCAAATGGTAAAGATTATCAAGGGATTAGCTGACGAACTGTGTGGTGGTCGGCTGGTCTTCAGCCTGGAGGGCGGCTACAATCTCAGTGCTTTAGCTGCTTCAGTAAAAGCTACTTTTGAGGTGCTGCTCGGTAACACCGATATTGATGACCCACTAGGTCAAACACAATATCAAAGGGGCGCTCCTGATATTACTTCCCTGAGCAAGGCAATAAAGGAAATACATAACCTACTTTAGGGCTTAATCCTTTCGCAGTTCAGGGGGAATCGGGCATTGGTCGCATTTCTCATCACATGGCTCAACATGAATAATTACACTGGCACGTTGCAGCCTGGTTTCTATGTCCTGCTCCAAGTGGTCACACATCCGGTGCGCTTCTTCCAAACTAGTGTGCCTGGGCATTACTACGTGCAGGTCGATGTAGCGCTGGCTTCCCGCCTTACGGGTACGCAGTTGATGAAACTCGACCAGCTCACCAATATGCTCCATGATAGCTAACCTTACGGCGTTCTCTTCAGCCTCTGGCAATCTAACATCAACCAGCCCGCCAAATGATTTCCTCAATACATCATAAGCCACTTTCAGGATAAATAAAGCGACTAACAGTGCAATAATGGGGTCAAGGATATTGAGTCCGGTGAAGCGTATAGCTACTAACCCCGCCAGCACCCCCGCAGCGGAGTAAACATCGGCAGCAATATTGCGAGCGCTTGCCTCCAGTGCTATTGAATCCGTAGCTCGTGATACCTTGAGCAGAAACCGGGACAGGAAGATGCTGACTATTATTGAAACCACCATTACCCCTATCCCGGCTTCAGTCAGCTCTAATGCAGTGCCGAATATTATTCTGCGTACTGCTGAATAGATTATTAAGCCACCAGCGGCAAAAATCAGCACTGCCTGCACTATAGCCGCAACGTCCTCCACCTTGCCATGCCCAAAGGGATGCTCCTTATCAGCCGGTCTGGTGGCTACACTAACTGCAAAGAAGATGATTCCTATAGCAAACAAATCAAGGAAACTATCCGTGGCCTGGGCAAAAATGCTGATACTCCCCGTTATGACCCCCGCCACTACTTTGAGCACAATCAGCCCGATTACAACAGCGAGAGAAAGCTTGGCGGCACCACTCCTGGTAGAAAACATCACCCACCACCTACTTTTTGGCTCTTACCGGTAGAGGCAACCACCGAGTAAACCTACCCCACTCTCCTTTGTCCCACACCACCAGTAAAGAAGGGGCAATACAGACCGAGCTAAAAGTTCCAGCAATGATACCAATTACCAGAACGACAACAAAATTCTGAATTGACACCCCGACAAAGAACAGCAGGGCTAATACGACAATTAGCGTGGTTAAACTGGTATTTAAGGAACGAAGTAAAGTCTCGACCAGGCTGTTATTAACTACAACCTCAAAGTCAGCACTCATATCCATTTTCAGATTCTCGCGGATTCTATCAAAAATGACCACGGTATTATTCACGCTGTAGCCAATGACCGCCAGAATGCCGGTAATAAACATCAAGTTAATCTCCCAGCCCAGTATGCCGCCGAGGATAGAGAAAATGCCCGACGCCACTAGGGCATCGTGTACCAAGGCAATTATGGCACAGGTACCGTAGTGGAAGGGTTTGGGCATGCGGCGAAATGCCCAGGTAACATAAAGGAGTATGCCCACCGCAGCTACGGCTACAGCGATGGCGGCAGTTCGCACTGTCTCGGCGGCTATCATCGGTGAAACCGAAGAGAACTCGGGCTCGGTGAGACTGCCAAATCTAGTCTCTAACACCTCCTCCAGTTGTGCCTTATCTTCACTACCCAGTTCACGGGTGCGGATAATGAAATCACCGGCTCCGGTACGCTGAATGAGAACATTGGAGTAGCCCAAATCAACCAATGCCTGCTTCAGATGACCCTGTTCTACCTCCTGCTCGAAGTCCACAGTCAGCATAGAACCGCTGCTAAATTCAATCCCCGATTTGAGACCAAAGGTCAGCAGGGAAATAACACCAATAAGGATAACTATCCCGGATATAAGAAAGAACCTGAATCTTTTACCGATAATATCAAACATCACTTTTTCCCCACGGATACGCTAAACAGCGAAGTCCTCTTTGCCAAACGGCTACCGATAAAAAGTCGCAGGAATGTCCGAGTAACCACTATCGCCGTGAACATGCTTACTGCCACACCGATAAACAAAGTTACGGCGAAGCCCTTTACCGGAGCACCGGCAACGATACTGTTACCAACCCAATATAGGATACCGCAGACAATAAAAGTAGTTACATTACTGTCACGAATAGCCGTCCAGGCCCGATTGAAGCCAGCCTCAATAGCCGCCCCCAGTGTCCGCCCCGTCCTGATTTCTTCTTTCATCCGCTCAAAGATAAGGACATTGGCATCTACCGCCATACCTATGGACAGGATAAAGCCACCCAGTCCCGCCAAGGTAAGAGTTACCGGTATCAACTTGAATAATGCCAATATTAATGCCCCGTAGAAAATTAACGCCAGGCAGGCTAAAACGCCGGAGAGGCGGTAATACACTATCATAAATAACATAACCAATATTATGCCGATTATTCCCGCCTTAATACTCATGTCAATAAAATCGGCGCCCAGTATCGGGGACACTGTCTGGTCATAGATAGGAGTCAAGGGAAGCGGGATGCGACCGGCATTAAGCAGTTGAGATAACTCCTGAGCCTCATTCAAGCTCAAGCCTTCAATCTGTCCCCTATCGGTAATCTTGGACTGGACAATAGGCGCAATAGCCCGTCCATCATCTCCCAGCAATGGCTCACCACTGAGATAGATACCTAAAGGCTCACCAATAAGGCGACCGGTGATTTCCTCAGATAATCTGCTCCCCTCACTGTTCCACTCAAAAACCAAGAGTATTTTGCCGAAATCATCAGTTCTGACATAGGTATTCTCCAGGAAGTAAGAACTATTCAGTATCTTCTCCTGCCCATTGACCACACTGGTCGCCGGTATCCACCCCTCTTCACCATCTTCATTAATCACCCGCTCACGAAATTCAATCAGTGCCGTTTGACCGATTAGCCCCTTGGCTTTCTCTGCCTCACTGACGCCGGGTAATTCCACCAGAATGCGGTCGGTACCCTGCTTTTGGATGACCGGCTCGGTTACCCCCAAGACATTGATTCTCCGCTCAATAACGGCGATGGCACCATCAATGACTTCATCCTCTTTGCCCGGTTCGATTTCGGAAAAGTCAGCCTGGTAAACCATGTGGATACCGCCCTGCAAATCAAGACCAAGCCGCATTGCCTCCCTGCCGAACAAGGGGTAGATAAGAGCAGTGATGGCAAAGGCAAAAAGGGCCGATATAATTATCAGGACCAGCGTATTTTTTCTAACCATTTTTCTACCTAAAGTTATTTACCTTTTGGAAGGTGATGAAGTTAATAAACGCTCTACACAGGCTAGAGCCTCCTCTCTGGTAGTCACCTCCCCGGCGGCCTGGGCTTCACGCACTGCCTCCAGAATCCTCTTAATTTCTGGTCCTGGACTCAGACCAAAGACATTGATTAAATCATGTCCGTCAATCAGTTTAGGTGGAACAGTCAGGCTTTCCTCCTCAAAGTGCCGGGCTAATACATACTCTACCAGTTGAGCATGCTCCTGCCACTCGGTCAGGTCCAGATGCTGACCTCTGGTGGCTAAATGGTCAGCCAGACTGAGGAAAAGTATATCAACACCAGTCTCTCCAGTATCACGAAAGTAACGGTAAATAGCCCGACGAGAGGGAACATCATATTGACTTAACTGCGTCGGTCTGAGGTGGTGTCTCACCATAACTTCTACCTGCTTTATTTCTTTAGCGCTGAACCTCAGTCTTTCCAGAATACTGACGGCTATATCTGCCCCTTCTTTTGCATGTCCTAGAAAACGCACTCGGCCACTCTCGTCAACGGCTTTAGTTTGAGGTTTGGCAATATCATGAAGAAGCGCTGCCAGTTTGAGAGTAGACCTTCTGGTGCTGCCACTACTGACCTCCCGGTCAAAGTGCTGGCTCAGTGCATCTGACCACGGGACAGCTGCCAGCACCTCCTCACCAGCATACTCCCAAGTTCCCTGTCCAAGTACAAAATCAACGGCAATCACCGTCTTTATTGAATGGTCAAAGACATCCCAGAAGTGCATTCTGGGTTGCTCTACACCCTTTGCCTGAGCCAGCTCCGGAATCACAGCGGTGAGCAAACCAAGTTCATCGAGGTAAGCCAAAAATTGTCCGGCTTGAGGCATGGCTAATAACAGAAGTAGCTCCTCTCTTACCCGCTCACCAGCGACACCGGTGATAAGATGACAGTAGCGCCGAATCAGGGTCTCGGTCTCTGTATCAACACTGAAGTCAAGTTCAGCAGCCAAACGCACTGCCCGCAGCAAGCGGACAGGGTCCGACGGGAAAGCCGTCTCAGTAACAGCTCGAAGCACACCCCGGTGAAGGTCATCCCAGCCCTTAAAAGGGTCTATAAGCATCGAGGGTTGCGGGTGGTGAATAATCTCCTCAAGGTCAATTGCCATGGCATCTATAGTGAAATCGCGCTGTGCCAGATCCTTTTCAATACTACCTTTGAGTGTGGAAAAATCAAGCTCCCATTTACCTCTAGCCGAGGCATCTTCTTGGTTAACCAGAACTACCCTGCCTATCCTGTTTGCCTCATCCAGTAAGACATACCTCCCACCGAGAGCCGCAGCTACTTTGGGAGCAATCTCCAGCGCATCGGCGGCTACAGCAATATCAATATCAGCCGTATCTCGCCCCAGCAACAAATCACGCACAAACCCACCGATAAGGTACGATTGAATACCCTGCTCGGTGAGAAAATGGCTGACTCTGGTCAATATTAATGAGGCACTAGGCTCAACAAATAGTTTCAAACCTTCCTTCATCTGCGGGCACATCTGCTAAACTATACTCCCAAGTAACCTGATTTATCAAGTCCGGGCTGTTTATTGAACCCCATCCCCTTTAGTTGAGAAACCCCATCCCCTTTATCCCCCTTCCCCTTAATAAGGGGAAGGGGGAGGTAATGAGAGAGGGACTTCGTCCCTCTAAAACTCCCGATAAGTATGTTTGGAGGCTCCGCCTCTCTTTGACGCTCTTTTATTACCTGTTATTTTAAAGAAAAGGGGAAGTGATTCTTGAAGGGGTTTCACCCCTCTCTTACCTATCCTTGCCAAGAGAGTATCCCGTTTTGAGGGTGTTTAAGAGGGGCATCAGCCCCTCTTTTCAAAATCTTCCCCCTCTCCTTGATAAGGAGAGGGGGACACAGGTCGAAGACTCTTCGAGGGGTGAGGTCAATAAACAGTATCTATCTGAACAAGGTACAGGTTTGACGCTGATAGCCAAAGTCAGTTAAGATGAGCCGGACCTTCATCCTCAAGGGCTAATTCAATGGACAATCAAGAACTGGAAATCCTTGCTGACAAGGTAGCTGAGCTAATTATCAACGCCAAAAGGGTGGTGGTCTTCACCGGTGCCGGGGTTAGCACCGAATCAGGAATTCCTGATTTCCGCAGCCCGGGTGGGTTCTGGGAAAAGTATGACCCCGATGACTTTACCTACCAGAAGTTTATTAGCAATCCCGACACCAGGCGAAAGCAGTGGCAGATGTTCCGGGAGAGATTCCAGGCTGGCGGAGTAAAACCAAATCCCGCCCACCACGCCATTGCTGAGCTGGATAGATTGGGCAAGCTGGATTGTGTCATTACCCAGAATGTGGACGGTCTCCACCGAGAGGCAGGAGTCCCGGCTGACAAGGTATTTGAGCTCCACGGCAATATGCAGTCGGTAGTATGCTTGAACTGTGGTCAGCGTTATCCCTTTGCGCAAATCAAAACCAGACTGGATGAGGGTGAGGAAATTCCGGATTGCGAGGCGTGCCACGGTATCTTAAAACCGGATGTTGTTTTATTTGGTGAGTCGCTGCCGGAGGAGGTGCTCAAAGAAGCAACCTCTCGCGCCTACGACTGTGACCTATTTATCGTGATTGGCTCGACGCTGATTATTTACCCGGCTGCCCATATGCCAATGTACGCCGCTGATGCCGGAGCCAAATTAGTTATCATCAACCTCAGCTCTACTCCCATGGACCAGCAAGCCACTGTCCTGATTCGGACTAAAGCCGGGGAAGCAATGGCAAAAATAATAAAGCAGGTAAGGGAAAGGATAAGCTGATTTCATACCCGGTTACCGGGGTAAGTAGCCACCTAGAGCCTTGTGCTATAATTACACTACTTAAACAAATCATCCAATAAGCTTGTTACAGGAAGTGAAGATGGGACTAGCCAGCAAGATACTGGAAGGTGATATTGTAGCCGCCGCCAAACTCATCAGCGGGATAGAGGATGAAGCACTAAACGCACTTGAAGAAATGAGTAATCTCTATCCCTATACCGGAAAGGCATACATAATTGGAGTAACCGGTTCCCCCGGTGCCGGCAAGAGCACCCTGGTTGATAATCTGATAAGCCTCTTCAGGAAGAAAAAAATGACAGTTGGTGTTATTGCTACTGACCCAACCAGCGCTTTTACCGGCGGGGCAATACTAGGCGATAGAGTAAGGATGCAGAAACATAGTGCCGACAAGGATGTATTTATCAGAAGCCTGGCGACAAGGGGCTGGGCAGGCGGGCTAGCCAAAGCCACCATCAGTGCCATTCATGTTTTGGACGCTATGGGCAAGGACATTATTCTGGTAGAGACTGTAGGCTCAGGACAAATAGAAATAGATATTACCAAGGCAGCGGATACAACCCTCCTTGTTTTGACCCCAAGTGCCGGAGATGAAATTCAAATGATGAAAGCCGGCATCCTTGAAGCGGCTGACATTTTTGTCATCAACAAGGCGGATAAAGAAGGAGCCGACTTTTTGAAAACGGGCCTGGAAGTTATGCTGGCGATGAAGACTCACCTTCAAAATGATTGGCAACCAAGTATAGTCCTGACTGAAGCAATCCATAGCAAAGGCATTGAGGAACTGGTTGAGAAAATCCTCAGACATAGAGAGTTCCTCATCTCCAGCGGCGAGCTGGAAAAGTGCCAGAAAGAAAGAGTGAAACTAGAGCTGATGGACACCCTGGAAAGTTTCCTCAGGAATTTTATTCACGGGATTGATAAAGGTAACTACCTGGAAAAACTGGTGGACAACTTATTACAAGGGAAAACCAATCCACACTCGGCTACCTTGGAAATCGCTAATCGTTTAGCCAAAGACTTGCGCCAGTTACAAGGTGGCGGGAAAGAGTAAATAGATTTTTAGCGGGGTAAAAATATGAACGCCGAGAAAACGACAAAGGAAATCCTGGAGGAAAGGTCAGCGCCGAAAGAGTCCATTCCTCTATATAATCCAGAAGCGCTGAAAAAGATAGCCGAGGAGTTCGAGCGCTGGAAAAATACAGAGGTTCCCGAGCAAGACCGAAAGAACTGGAAAGTTACTCCTCAGACTATCCTGGGTTCTGAAATTCCCCGAGAATTGCTTTATACCCCGCTTAACAACCCCGAGTTTGACTATAAGGAGGACCTGGGTTTTTCGGGGAAGGAGCCCTACACCAGAGGCATACATGCCAATATGTATCGGGGCAGGACATTCACCATCCGCCAGCTTTTTGGTGCCGGTTCGCCGGAGCAATGCAATAAGAAAATAAAGATGCTCCTTGAGCACGGGGCTACCGGCATAAACTGTATCCTTGACCTAGCCACGATTCAGATGTTTGATTCCGATGAGCCTGAAGCTAAAGGGCAGGTAGCCACAGTGGGCGTTCCTATTGATTGCGTTGAAGATATGGAGGCAATCTACAAGGACATCCCCATAGATAAGGTGAGCGCCTCTATAGTTACCCACTACCCCAGAAATACGGCGATTATATTCCCTATGTATCTGGTCATGGCGGAACGTAGAGGCATACCCTGGAACAAGCTACCCGGCAGTGTGCAGAACGATTTCATAGTGGAAAGCTTAATCCGCAGTGCTTCCGAATACATACCGCCCACGGATGACTTCAGGGTGCAATGCGACAACATAGAGTTCATCAGGAAGAACGTGCCCCAATGGAACTATGTTACCTTAAATGGTTATAACCTGCGGGAATGGGGAGCTTCCGGCGTTACCGAGATGGCGGTAGCTGTAGCCAACGCCATAGAGACCCTCAAGGAGATGACTGAAAGAGGTCACGATATTGACTGGCTGGCGGAAAGGCTGGCATTCTTCTGGGCTCCAGCCAATGACTTCTTTGAAGAGGTCGCCAGGATACGGGCGGTGAGACGACTGTGGTATAAGATAATGAAATACAGATTCGGCGCCAAGAAGTCCAGGTCGATGTGGATGAGGTGCCATGTGCAGACTTCGGGTGTGTCCCTGACCAGAGAAGAGCCAACGAATAATATAGTCAGGGCAGCTTATCATGCTTTGGCGGCGGTATTAGGCGGCGCTCAGTCCCTGCATGTAGATTCCTTCGACGAAGCCTATACCGTCCCTTCCGAGGAAGGCTCGATTCTATCGGTGCGAACCCAGCAGATTATTGAAGCTGAGACACAGGTTACCCAGGTAGTTGACCCGTTGGGCGGCTCCTTCTTTGTAGAGGCACTAACCAACGATATAGAAAAAAGAATCCTTGATGAGGTGGATGAGATAGAGCGGATGGGGGGTATAGTCAAAGTCGTCGCCAGTGGCTGGCTGCATAACAAGGTCTTGAGACATATTGAGCGAGAACAGAAGATGATTGCCGACGGCGAAATTAAAGTAGTTGGTCGCAACTATTTCAGAGCCCCTGACTTGAAGATGCCCGATGTCTGGGTTCACGAATATGATGAAAACATAGGCAGACAGATGCGGGACAAGCTAGCCGGGCTAAGGCAGCGAAGGGACAATGAGAAAGCAAGTAGTTGCCTTGAGGCGCTTAAAGAAGCCTGCAAGCGAGGCGACAATGTCATGGAATATACTCTGGAATGCGCCAGGGCTGATGTTACCGAAGGGGAAATGCGCCGAGCCTTCGCCGAAGCCTTCGGCTCATGGAAACCACCTATCTACCGATAAAATTTTTGGAGGTTGAGATATTATGGCACAACAACAAAAGAAAAAAATTAAGGTGCTGTTAGCTCAATTTCCCTTAGAGACCCACTCAAGAGGAATGTTTACCGTAGCCGGTCAGCTTAGAGATGCCGGGATGGAAGTGGTCTTAATCGGTAATGAGCTACCGGAGCGAATAATTGAGACCGCCATCCAGGAAGATGTTGATGTTATCGGGATAAGCACCTACTGCGGTGGTGAGTTAGCCCTTGGCAGCGACCTGCTGAAGGCAGCCGAGGAAAAGGGGATAAAGGATAGCACCGTATTCCTGATGGGCGGGATATTCCCACCCAAAGACATACCAAAGCTAAAAGAGGCGGGTTTTAGCAATACATTCCTCTCAGCAACCAGGGAAGAGATAGTCTCCTGCATAGAAAAGGCGGTGGCGGAGAAGAGGCGTTTTAGCTAGGAGGGTGTAATCAAACCTCAAGACTCCAGACTAAAGAGCGGGCTGGCGCTCTCGCCGGATGAATACTTATCGCCGGGGAATACTTTATGCCCCATCTTCACCCTCTTGCCGATTAACTCCATAGTCGCCTCTTTAGGGTCAACGCCGGTTAAATTACCCATTATCCAGGGACCTTCATCAAGTTCAACCAGCACTATAACATAGGGAACCTCATCCTCACGCCCTTCCGCGGCGACAAAAACAGGAGTAAAGGTTTGAATTTTACCCCTGCCCTTGAGTTCGATAATTTCCATATCCGGGCTGGCGCATTGCCGACAAACCATCTTCGGCGGCACCGTGATTGTGCCGCATTCCCTGCACTTTAAGCCCAGCAATTTATTTTCCTTGAGCGCCTCGCTGTAGTCTTTGAAAATAAGCTTGTGTTCCATTTTGCCTCCGTAGAACTAAATCAGGTGCTATTTACCAGCCCCGTTGTAGAATCATGTTAACCAGTGTGCCGCCATCTCCGCCCAGGGTATCGGTCAATCCTGTCTTGGCACCTGCTACCTGCCGCTCCGGCTCCACTTCACCTCTGAATTGCTTTACTACTTCGTATACCTGACCGGCACCGGTGGCGCCTATAGGATGCCCTTTAGACTTCAGTCCGCCAGAGGGGTTTATGGCTACTTTGCCCCCGATATCAGCCTCACCTTTCATCCAGGCTTCGCCTGACCTGCCAAACTCAAAGAAGCCGAGGCTTTCGGCGGCAATCAGGCTGGCAATACTGAAACAATCGTGAAGCTCACAGATATCTATATCCTGAGGCGTAAGCCCAGCCATGTCATAGGCTTGCTTGGATGATATTTCTCTGGCTCTAATCCGCGGTAGATAATCCTGCTGACTGGATAAAAGGCCGGCTGAAGCCTGACCCACGCCGATGATATAGACCGGTTTACTGGTGAGCTTCCTGGCTATCTCCTCTGAAGTGAGAACGAGGGCAGCCGCACCGTCAGAAAACGGGCAGCAATCGTGCAGTTGAATTGGCGAGCACACCGTAAACGAATTCAGCACTGCCTCCACACTTACTTCCTTGTGCAATTGTGCTTTGGCATTAAACATGCCGTAACGGTAAGATTGTACTGATACCGTAGCCATCTGCTCTTTAAGCATGTCTAAAGGTACGCCATACTTGGCGGAATAAAGGTGAGCCAGCATAGCAAATACGGCCGGAAAGGTAATTCCCGCCGGGTATTCGTAGCGGCTATCGCTGAACATGGCAAAAGTGCGGGTGGCGAGGGATGTGCCCATAGAAGCCGCTCTTTCCGTGCCCCCAGCCAGGACAATATCATAAAAACCGGAAGCCACCCACATAAAGGCATCTCTTACCGCCATGCTGGCTGAAGCACAAGCCCCCTCATATCTATTTGCCGGGATATTAAAGCAGCCAATATTTTCCGCAGCAAAAGCCTGCACCATCCCCTGCCCCTCGGAGAAGTCTCCCAGCGCATTACCGAGGAACAGAGCCTGGATATCCTTTGGCTTCAGGTTTGCTTCATTAATAGCTTCGGTAGCAGCTTCAGCAAACAACTCTACGCTTGTTTTTTCCTGAGGACCGCTAAATTTAGTCTCGCCAACACCAACTACAGCTACCTTTCGCATGTTATGCCTCCCACTAGATTCTTAACTTCTTTCGGGAAAGGGTTACTATACTATATTCTGCTATTTTCGTCAATTTTTAATTTGAAAAGAGGGGCGTCAGCCCCTCTTTGACTATCCAGATAAACACCTAGCGCAAACGGGTAACAGCGACATAAATACCAAGAGCCAGGGCTAACAGACCAAAAAGAATGTGGAACAGACTAAAAGTAAACCCCCAAGGTGCAAAAGGCAGAAAAAGACTGACCAGATAGCTTATTGCCACCGCAATACCGGCAATGGTGGCCAATCCTGTGCCGCGCTTACGGTTGACGGAAAGGCTAACCACCTCGCCAATTGCATAGCCAGCCCCGGCAGCCAACAGTAAATTAAGGAAGAAGAAAGGCACAAAACTCCCAATCAACCCCCAGACAACGCCACAAACAATAGCCATACCCAGTGCCGTTCCGGCAGCCCTCAGGTAGTGCTTAGTCGAAACGCGATAGGTGGGCAGCTTATACAACCCGGCACAATCCGGACATCTGGCTCCCACCGGGGTCTGCACCATGCACTTAGGACATATCGGCTTACCACACTTGCCGCACTTAAGGTTCGTTTCAATCTCAGAATGAGTAGCACACTTCATTTATTTTATGTCAACCTTTCCCTGGCTTCTGTTTTTCAAAAGGTTGTTCCGTTGAATCGGCTTCAGGAGGTACTCGATACATCCAGGCTTTCCTGTCCATTATATCCCGGTCAAAAAACAGACGATTAAGCAGCAATCGCCTCTTACTGACTAAGACAGCCTCACCCGAGCGTGGTGCGGTTAGTCGCTTAATGACTATTATCAGAAACATAGCCAAAAAACCCAGGGTAACCGAAAGCGGCTCATAAAACCAGCTTACTAAAGGTAGTACCGCCACGCCAACGAACACCGGCACTGGTGAGCTGCGTATAATAATCGTACCAATTATAAGAGCAGCCAAAAAGGCTATTGTTCCCCATGGGGTCATATCATTGATTATGGGGAGTATGATGATTACGCCAATGGTTGTGCCAACTCCTCTACCACCGCTGAAGCGAAGAAAAATCGGCCAGTTATGTCCGATGATTGCTGCCAAACCTACCGCTATCTGCTGGGTGATATCCAGACCCGCTGATTGAGCCACCCACACCATCAGCAGTCCTTTAATTAAATCAAAAATGCCTACCGGCAAAGCAAGTCGCCGGGAGGTCAGCCGCCACAGATTACCAGCTCCAACCTGGCCGGTGCCATATTGCCTCAGGTCTATGCCCCGGGACAATTTAGCTACAATGTAGGAGACTGGCACCGAACCTAAAAGATAAGCACCTAATATTAATGCAAGCCAAATAGCCATAAGTTCCTCAAGGGAAATAATTTACTATTGACTGGCTAACCTTAATGCCCGCTGCTCTGCCAGAGCTATGAGTCGCTCGGCTGACTCCATGGGCACACTCGCGCCGCCAAGCATAGTCTCGCTACTATCATCCAGACCATGGTAGTCACTGCCGCCGGTGGCAATAAGATTATGTTTATCAGCCAGGCTGACCAGGCTACCAGTTTCGTCAGCGGTATAGCCATTATAATAGGCTTCAATACCCACCAGACCGGCTGCCTTCAGTTCGATAATCATCGCCTCCGGGTCAGCGACAGTTAACGGATGTGCCATCACTGGCAGCCCATTAGCCCACACTATCAATTCTACCGCATCCACCGGTGTCATCTTTTCCCGTTCAACATAGGCAGGGCCATCGCGAGCTATATATTTGTCAAAGGCTTCCCGTATTGAAGTTATGTAACCTTTCTCCAGCATCGCCTGAGCAATGTGAGGTCGCGCTATAGAGCCACTACCGGCAATTTCCTGAACACGCTGCCACTCAATGTGGATGCCTAAATCGGCCAGTTTGGTAACCATCCCCTGAGCCCGCCCCCGCCGGGAATCACGAAACTTGACAAGAGTCGTTTCCAAATCTTGACTGGTATACTCAATAAAGTAGCCCAGAACATGAACTTCACCGCTGGGGACATCAGTACTGATTTCAATACAGGGTATAATCTTTAGCCAGGGGAAGGCTTTAGCCGCCTCCAGAGCCGGAGCAATTCCACTCACGTCATCATGGTCAGCAATAGCGATAACGGTCAGACCAAGTTCGGCTGCTTTGCGGACAATCTCCTCCGGGCTAAATCGCCCATCAGAAGCAGTGGAGTGAATATGCAGGTCTACCTTGCTCACTCCTCTTCCCCCTGCTGACAAATGCGCTTAATTTTTATTGCCCGCCCGCTATCTGCATCCACTCCAAGTAATATCGCATTAAAGGTTAGTTTTCCCGTCCCCACCGTTAGACGATGGGGCATCCCGGTTAAAAAGCGCTGAATTACTGCCTCGGCATCATCACCGATAATTGAATCCATAGGTCCGGTCATGCCAATATCGGTAACATAGGCGGTGCCCTGAGGTAGTAACTGGGCATCAATAGTGCCGACATGGGTATGGGTACCGAGCACAGCACTGACTCGGCCGTCCAGGTAGCGCCCCATTGCCACCTTTTCGGAGGTCGCTTCCGCATGAAAATCAACGATAATAACTGGTGGTTTGTGCTCAAGCTCAGCTAATAGCTTATCCATCGCTCTAAACGGACAGTCTAAATCACCCATAAAGGTTCTACCCATCAAATTAACCACCATAGTCTGCCCAATGATTATGTAGCCTCTACCGGGCACCCCGGGGGGATAGTTTAACGGGCGCACGATTGGCATCTCGCCGTCAAGGTAGGGAATAATCTCCTTCTGAGCCCATATATGATTACCTGAGGTCAACACATCAATGTCAGCACCGAGCAGTTCCCTGGCGATGGCTGAGGTTAGACCGAAACCACCGGCGGTATTCTCAGCGTTGGCAATAACCATGTCTAACTCATATTGCTGGCGCAGGTCCGGTAGAAATCTGTGCACTGCCTGCCTGCCAGGTCGGCCGATTATATCGCCAATCACCAATATTAACATCAATTCTCCAGAAAGGGTTACCCCTTCCCCCTTACTTAGCGTAGTCTATAGCCCTGGTTTCCCTGAGCACGGTAACCTTTATTTGCCCGGGATACTCCAAGCCTTCTTCTATCTTCTTAACAATGTCTCGGGCAAGCCTCATTGCTCCCAGGTCATCAATCTCTTCTGGTTTAACCAAGATGCGGATTTCACGGCCGGCTTGAATAGCAAAGGCCTTCTCCACTCCCTTAAAGCCGTCGGCTATGTCTTCCAGCGCATTCATCCGCTTCAGGTAACCCTCCAGTGACTCACGCCGCGCTCCAGGTCTGGCGCTGCTAATAGCATCAGCCGCTGAGATGATAAAGCCCCACATGCTGGTACTCTCAGTCTCAAGATGGTGCTCAGCAATACCCTGAACTACCTCAGGAGATTTATCCCATTGCTTAACCAGGTCAGCTCCGATAGCCGCATGAGTACCCTCCACCTCTCGGTCCACCCCTTTACCAATGTCATGAAGCAGCCCGGCTCTTTTAGCTATAGCAACATCGGCTCCCAACTCTGAAGCAATCATGCCGGCTAAAAGTGAAGTCTCAATACTATGCGACAAGACATTCTGTCCATAACTAGTGCGGTATTTAAGACGCCCAAGCAACTTAATTAACTCGGGGCGCAATCCATGCACTCCTACCTGATACGCCGCCTGCTCACCAGCACTCTGAATAGTTGCATCTACTTCCTCCTTGGCTTTAGCGACTACCTCTTCAATGCGAGCGGGATGGATACGACCATCAAGGATAAGCTTAGTTAGAGCAACACGAGCTACCTCTCGCCGTACCGGGTCAAAGCTAGACAGGGTTACTGCCTCAGGAGTATCGTCAATAATCAGGTCAACGCCGGTAGCCTGCTCCAGAGCTCTAATGTTACGACCCTCCCGGCCGATAAGTCGACCCTTCATCTCGTCGCCGGGAAGGGGAACAACCGCAACCGTACTTTCAGCCACAACTTCAGAGGCGCTGCGCTGGATAGCCTGTGACAAAATCCCTTGGGCTTTCGCATCGGCTTCCTCCTTTAACTTAGCTTCCCACTCGTGAAGGCGCCGTGAGGTTTCCTGCTGTATCTCAACTTCCATAGCCTCCAACAGTGTTTCTCTTGCCTCAGCACTAGACATGCCCGAAATCAATTCCAACTGCTTTAACTGCCTGCCCTTGAGCTCCCCCAGGTGAGTCCGCGTGGAATCTACCTCTTTTTCTTTAGTAGCCAGATTGCGCTCACGTTGCTCCACACCTTCTAACTTGCGCTCCAAGGTCTCTGCCTTTTGCGCTAAACGGCCCTCCTGCCGTTGTAATTCGGAGCGTCGTTCCCGATACTCCGTCTCACCTGTTGCCTTGGCTCTTTTTGCCTCTCCCTGAGCATCCTGCAGCACAGCTTTGGCTTCGTTTCTAGCTTCAGCCACCATTCTGGCGGCTTTCCTCTCAGCAATGCGTATTTGCCGGTTAAACATAAATCGCCGAGAGATAAAGGCAGCCATACCACCAAATACCACACCAATAACAAAAGTAAAGAAAATAGCTAATACTACTACAACATCCATCCCCATTTTTCACCTCCCTTTCATCTTTAGCTTTTTATTCATCGGGGCAGCTAAAGATAGCTGCTGCCAAGTTATGTCAGAGCAAAATGCTATCCAGAGCTATTCCCCAGCTCCTGCCATACTCGTTCCACAGTATGATTTATCACTTCGTAATTAAAGCCCCGTCGCCTGAGATATTCACCCAATCGGCGACGAAAACTCTGGTAGTCAGCCAGTGGCAAATGACGAGCCTTACTAAGAGCCGCCCGATGGGCACTGTCGCCATCATCAATGGAATCAACCACCTGGTCTATGATGTCGCTGACTACCCCCTTTCGCCTTAACTCTAACTTAGTTAGTCGCTCACTGCGGGGGCTAAACGATTCCCTATTATCCTTCCAGAATTGAGCAAAGGCTAAATCATCCACTAAGCCCTGCTCCTTTAGCCTGGCTATCACTGCCTCTATACAATCACCATCAAAGCCACGCCGCTGAAGTCGTTCCCTTACTTCAGATTCACTCCGAGGTCGGTAACCAAGGTAACGGAAAGCAGCACCAAGACAACGGTGGAAGCGGTCAGACCTGGTTAGAGCATCGACCTGGCTGGTAGATAGCTCCTGCCCAACTTGCAGGCCTTCTTTTACTGCCACCTCAGTCTCCAGACTGAAAGCGAACCTGCCGTCCAAGAACACATTTACCCGCTTTCCTCTACCCTTCCCGATACGGAGGGTAGTAATTTTTCCCATTAGCTCGCTCCACCCCCTTAAAAACATAAGGCTGAAGCCTACGCCTCAGCCTTATTACTTACTCTTTACTTATTAATCTATTTCTCTAAAATGCCCTTAATCGCCAGGCACTGTAGAATGAGTGGTAACGGCTGAGGACCTTATTCTCTGTTCAATTTCTTGGGTAAGCTCAGGATTTTGCACCAAGTATTGTTTGGCACTTTCCCTGCCTTGCCCCAGGCGAATATCGCCATAAGAGAGAAAGGCACCAGCCTTTTTTACCAGCTCTTGCTCTACACCCAGGTCGATAAGATTGCCTTCTTTGCTTATGCCGTGGTCAAACATGATGTCAAACTCAGCAGTTCGGAATGGAGGGGCAACCTTATTTTTGACTACCCTGGCTCTAACCCGGCTGCCTGTTGCCACATTTCCCTGCTTGATTGTCTCAGTACGCCTTAAATCTATCCTTACCGAGCTATAGAACTTCAAAGCCCTGCCGCCTGGCGTCACCTCAGGATTACCAAAGATAATACCAACCTTCTCCCTTAGCTGGTTGATGAATACCGTCGCTGTCCCTGACCTACCAATAGCAGCAGCTAGCTTTCTCAATGCCTGCGACATCAGGCGGGCTTGTAAGCCAACATGAGCATCCCCCATCTCCCCCTCAATTTCAGCCCGGGGTACCAAAGCAGCTACACTATCAATCACTATCACATCAATAGCACTGCTCCTGACCAGAGCTTCGGTAATCTCCAGAGCCTGTTCCCCGGTATCAGGTTGAGAGATGAGTAAGTCATCAACATTAACGCCGCAATTCGCCGCATAGGATGGATCTAAAGCATGTTCCACATCAATATAGGCAGCCGTACCGCCCCGCTTTTGTGCTTCAGCAATAATATGCTGGCCCAAGGTAGTTTTCCCTGAGGCTTCGGGACCAAATATTTCCGTGATACGCCCTCTGGGAATACCACCTACACCTAAGGCTAAGTCTAAAGCTAGCGAGCCACTGGGGATAGCCTCTATTGGCTGTATTGCCGCTGATTCCCCAAGCTTCATAATGGAGCCTTTGCCAAACCGCTTTTCAATTTGGCCAATAGCCAACTCTAGCGCCTTTTCTCTCTCTGTAGTCATTTCTCCTTGGTTGAATCATAGCACAACTACCCCATTAAAACAAGTGGGAAGTAAGGAGATTGTTAATTGACCTCACCCCTCGAAGAGTCTTCGACTCGAAGAGTCTTCGACCTGTGTCCCCCTCTCCTTATCAAGGGAGGGGGATAAAGGGGGTGGGTTTCCTAATAAAAACCTCAAGGGGGATGAGGTTACCAGATAACACCTTAAAGGGGATAGGTTGCCAAACAGTCTCAAATAAGTGAAGGAGAGTGGAAAAGGGGTACCTAAGACTATAAGTTAGCTATCGGGGGTAGCGAGCGTTTGTGCTCACTGGCAGTTATCATAGATTCAATCTTCCTCTTTACATCATCCGAGGCTTCACCGGTAAGCAGATAGCGGTCGAGTTCACCATAGCTGAAGCCCAGTTCATCTTCATCAGT
>JAUVXN010000024.1 GCA_030603605.1 Dehalococcoidales bacterium
CCAGACAGTAAAATACAGTTACTGCACCCTTATTTGGAGCGTGAAGGGAGTCGTGACTGGTATAAGGGAACCGCCGATGCTATATATCAAAACTTACAGTTTATTGAGGAGGAGAATGCTGAGCTGGTGCTAATCCTTAGCGGTGACCATGTTTACAAAATGGACTACTCTGGTATGCTCAAATTTCATGAAAAGACCGGTGCGGAAGTTACTCTCGCCGTTACTCGCATGCCCAAAGAGGAGTTATATGAGTTTGGCACGGTAACAGTGGACGAAGAGGGACGATTGACCAGCTTCCAGGAAAAAGTTAAAGAACCAAAGAGTGACCTTGCCTCCATGGGTATTTACCTTTTCCAAAAGGATGTCCTGAAAAGATGGTTAGAGGAAGATGCCCAGCGCAGGTCCTCCAAACATGATTTTGGTCGGAATATCTTCCCCCAAATGGTGGGCAATAGCAGTATTTTCGCCTATATTTTTGAGGGCTACTGGCGTGATGTCGGTACGGTGCGAAGCTATTGGCAGGCTAATATGAAGCTACTCGATGACCCACCCTCCATCAAATTCAGTGCTGATTGGCCTGTCCGCACCGAAGAAGAGCAAAGGCCACCGGCTGTCATTTCCCAGCGAGGCGACATTATTAACAGTATGATATCCAACGGCTGTGTTATTGATGGACGTGTGGAGAATTCAATCCTCTCACCAGGAGTCAAGGTAGCTAAAAATGCTGTAATCAAGCACTCAATTATCTTGTCCGATAGCGTTATTGGTCGGGATAGTGTCATTGACTATTCAATCCTGGACAAGGAAGTAGTAGTCGGCGCCGGCTCTCACGTTGGCTTTGGTGACGATTTCCAGGTTAACCAAAAGGAACCCGAAATGCTGAATACCGGGATAACCGTTGTCGGTAAGGGAGCTAAGATTCCTGAAGGGATTAGGATAGGCCGTAATTGTGAAATCGCCTGTAGTGTCACCGAAGATAATTTTCCCAGCCTTGAAATTCAAAGTGGCGAAACAATCACCACAAGGCGGCGTCGCTCCAGCCGAAAGTAATGAATATTAAGTCGGCCAGCTAACTCAAAATGAAAGGCAGAAGACAAAATGTCGGAACTAAGACAAGACCCTACCACCAAAGCATGGGTGATAATAGCCCCGGAGAGGGCAAAACGCCCTCAGCCAGAGCTGAAAAAAAGGCGTGCCAACAAGTTACCCGGTTGGGATGCATCCTGTCCGTTTTGTACGGGTAACGAAGACCAAACACCGGAAGAAGTCTTCAGGCTCCCCGTATCGAACCAGGTCTCAGACTGGGATGTAAGAGTAGTGCCTAACCGTTTCGCAGCGCTATCGCCCGGAGAGAATAATGCTAGGATAGACGATGGACCTTTTTTCCGCAAAATGGACGGTTTCGGGATACACGAGATAATTATAGAAACCCCTTCTCATAATACACCAATGGCGTTGATGACATATGAGCAGGTGGAAAAGGTGCTGATAGCCTACCAGGAAAGATACAATGCGTTGAAGAAAAATCGGCAACTCAAGTTCATTACTATTTTCAAGAATCAGGGCTGGGCATCAGGGACATCGCTTGTACATCCCCACTCCCAGTTAGTGGCAACACCCATCATGGCTATTTACTACCGCCGAAAATTTGATGTCGCCCATGATTACTATGCTGATATGGGCAGGTGCCTTTACTGCGATTTACTCGCTGAGGAGCTAGAGAAGCAAGAGAGAATCATTGCTGAGACGAAAGAATTCGTTGTCTTGCATCCTTACGCCTCACGTGTATCATATGAGACGTGGATTGTCCCCAAAAAACATTACGCATCCTTTGGACTTTGTCCAACGTCGCGTCTTGCCGAACTGGCCAGAGTGCTAAAGGATACTCTCCTTTGCTTATACCAGGGGCTTGATGACCCCGCCTTCAACTATATGATTGAAACATCAACTACAGCAGATGAAGAGGACCCGTATTACCACTGGCACATCAGAATAGTACCGAGGCTAACTACCATTGCCGGGTTTGAAATGGGCTCGGGTATCTATATAAGTACGGCACTGCCAGAACATACCGCCAGCCATATGAGAGAATGTGCCACCTCTCTAAGCCTTTATTCCAACTCAAGCAGTCGGGACAAAAAAGTCAACACCTCTGAGGTAGAATTCGGGAAATAATCAGCATTTTACGCTTGAATGGTAAAGCAGTCTTAGTGTGACTTGGGGAGTATGGTTTCGTCCAGCCACTTTAGAAAAGCCTCCACCTCACCCACCCCCCTGAGGAGTAAATCGGCTCTTTCGGCAACATTTGGTGGCGTTTCTTCCCCAACCACCCCGAGGGCCAAACCTTTAAATGCAGGGCTACGCGATAAGGCATGCATAGTATCGAAGGCATCTATATCAGCAACGTCGTCTCCCATATAGACAGCAGCCCCAAGATGATAGCTCTCAATGATTTCCTTCAATACTGACCCTTTAGTTATCTCAATCGGAGGACGAAGCTCAATAACGGTTCTAGCCTTATCAATATTAAACGGTCGGGCAGCGGAGGAACGGCTTATTTCTTCCAGGATGGTATCTCTCACCTTTTCCCGATGAGGCAATGTCCGGTAGTGGAAAACGAGCCCGGCACCTTTATCCTCAAAGACAACTCCCAGAGGGTGGAGAATTGGACCCAGCTCCTTGATGGCAACAGCGGTTTTCCCTACATAGCTTTGTGCTTCTGGCCTAATTTCGACCTGCCCCTTAAACCATCGTTCCAGGCCATGATTGCCATAGTAGACCACCCCGTCTACACCCACCAGGCGTCTCAATACCTCGGTTAACCTCCCGGAAATAGCCGCCACCACGGGCAGACGCTTGACTAAAGACCTGAGGTGCTTTTTGCATCCGGGGGTAACCTTCACTGCCTCAGCAGTAGGGGCAATTTCAGCGATGGTTCCATCAACATCGAAAATCAGGCCAAACGGCTGGGTAAACACCACTTTTTTTACTTGCTCCAGATTAGAAACCAGATAATTCATCTGAGGTTCACCTTTCTTCATTATCAGGATAACTTAGCCAAGAGGAAGTGTCAATCGGTTAAAAGTTCGTCTAAGGCTTTGTTAGCTGAAGGTTTCCTTGCTAAGGCAACACTTATCTGGTATAATCCGCACTTAAAAGAGCTGTTTTTTGGGAGGTTGTCCATGAAGAACGCAAAGCAGCAGAAACGGAGTAAAAAATCCAACTCGGCTCCTGACCTGGTCTCCAAGAAAAACACAATGTATCTAATAATCCTGGGGGTCTGGCTAGTCTCCCTGGTCTTACTGGCGATAAACGCCGCTTCCACCTACGGCATGCCAGAATCTGCCGGTCTTTGGATTTTAGTTGTGCTCACGGCAATCTGCCTCGCCATCTTTTGGTTCTACGCTCTCTACCATTACGGACTGGTGGTCTTCCGACAGACAGGCAAGATAAAGCATAGGGTAAAGGTAGAAGAAAGGGGCGAAGCCGGTTTCCCCCATATAGCTCTTCTCTATACAACGGTAGACGATTTCGGATATGACGCTGCCTTAAGTTGTGTCAATCAAGACTACCCCAACTTTCATGTTTTCATTGTCGATGTGAGTCAGGGACAGCAAGGAAGAGACCAGGTAGATGAATTCCACAAAGAATTCCCACAAAAGACCACCATCGTCAGACGAGAAAAGCTGGAGGGGTTCAAGGCCCGCAGCCTCAACCTGGCTTTAGCCAACCAAGCTAAGGGATATGAATTCTTTGCTCTTTGTGATGCTGACGGGATACTAGCCAAGGACTTCTTGCAGAAGACCTCTTTTTACATTCAGCAGGATAAGCTAATCGGATTTGTACAGGCAAACCATGATAGCGGTTCCAGCACCAGAAATGCGTTTACCGAACATTTCCTCGCCGAAACTCTAATTCGCTGGGAGCATAATAATGTCCCGCGGAATCACTACGGGTTCCCCCTTATGCTGGGGCACGGGGTTCTTGTCCGCACTGAAGCCTACTCCAAGGCAGGAGGCTTCCCCGAAGTTGTCGCCGAGGATGTAGCTTTTACCATAGCCTTGCGTGATGCCGGATACACCGGATTTTTCGCCGAAGACATAGTCTGTAGTGAAGGTGTCCCGGAGAATTTGGGACAGCTGAGAAAACGCACCTACCGCATGACCATGGCCGATACTGAGACCTTCGCCCAGCATACTGTGCCCTTTATTAAGTCCGCCTCAGCTTCTTTCGCCGAAAAATGGGACATTATAGCCCATACGTTGAGAAGGACGGCTACTTCCCTATTTCTGCCCTACGTATTGTTTTTACTGGCCATCTCCTTTGTTTCCGTCAATGTTATGACTACCACTGCCTGGGGGCTGGTGGCTTTCGGCTGGCTGGCCGCATTAAGCCCCTTAGTCCGGGTAGTGGTTGGCCGGTACCGCACACCAATAAAGATGTTCCGACACCTGAGCCAGGTAACCTGTGCCTATGTTTCGTTTTATCTGCATACCACTATCGCCATCCTAGCCTTTATCGTCGCCCGGAGAGCCCACTTTATTGTCACCGGGGCAAAAGTCAAAGAGAAGGACAAAATGAGGCGAGGGTTCAGAGAAACCGTAGCTCGCTTAAACCCGAACAGCAAGCCTATGGCATCCGCCTCCATTATCCTTGCACTGCTCTTAATGGCCTGGGCTATCTACTCCCTTAATCTGGCGCTCCTGGGGCTTGCCCTGGCTATTGTCTCGCCGGTAATCCAGAATAGCTTCGGGTGGAAACAGAAACCAGCTGAGGCTACCGCCTGGCTGGCGCTGCTGCTTATTTTCGCCGGGGCAGTGCTGGGACCGCTAGGGGTGGTTGGCCCTCAATGGCAATATCTGGTTCCGGTAGGGTTCTCGGTAATGATTCGCACCTAACCAATGCTGGGGAAGCAAACTGCCCCATCATTTGAATCACGGGCTTCCAAGAGTCGTTACCGTATTTATCAGTCTGGCTACCCATGCCGGCTCAATCTTCATCAGGCTTGCTATCATTATTCTAAGCCACCAAGCAGAACACGGGAAACAGCACCACAGTGTATTGACAATTGTCATTTATTGTGCGCATAATATGGACAGGTGACATAATCTGACAGCCTTTAGCTCCCGTGGCAGACAAGATGAAGGATAAAGATAAGACAAAAGGGCAACAAAAGGCAGGATAATTGGGATGGAAGAAGTAGATGGACAAAAAAGAGAGTATCCTTATCATTGACGACGACGAGAGTGCCTGCAGAATGCTGTCGCTTATGCTTGGCAAGAGGGGCTACGAGACGGAGACGGCCGGGACAGGGCAAGAGGCACTGGAGAAGGTAAAGGAAAGATTCTTCAATGTGGCTCTACTGGACGTCAGACTTCCCGATATGGAAGGGGTAGAGCTACTAGAGCCCTTGAGGAGAATGCACCCTGACATAGCGATAATCGTGCTCACCGCCTATGCCTCTGTGGAAACAGCAATGCAGGCTGTGAATAAAGGGGCACAAGCCTACATCACCAAGCCTTTTGATGTGACCGAGCTCTTGACTACCCTCACCGAGGCGCTGGGAAAGCAGCGCCTGATAATGGAGAACAAGAGGCTGTATGAGGAGGCTCAGCGGGAACTGAGCGAGCGGAAACGGGCAGAACATGATTTAGCCGAACGTGTAAAGGAAATCAAGTGTCTTTACGATGTTGCTAATATTGCTGAGAGACCGGGTGTTAGCCTGGATGAAATATATCAAGAAACTGCTAATCTGCTTCCAACCGGCTGGCAGTATCCAGAAATGACCTGTGCCAAGATAACTATTGGCGATAAAGAATTTAAAACCGATAACTTTAAGACTACGAAATGGGAGCAGTCAGCCAACATAAATGTAAACGGGCAAAAGGAAGGAACCGTAGAAGTCTATTATCTAGAAGCGATGCTAGAGATTGATGAAGGACCGTTCTTAGAAGAAGAGAGGCTGTTAATAGAAGCTGTGGCTAATCGGTTGGGGGACGTCACCGAGCGCAAGCGGGCGGAGGAGGAACTTAAACGGTATTCGCAGAAGTTACAAGAGCTAATAGATAACATCACCAAAGCTGTCGCCTTAACCACCGCAATGCGTGACCCATATACGTCTGCCCACCAGCAGAGGGTAACCCAGCTCGCCTGTGCCATAGCCGAGGGGATGGGCCTCAACAAGGAGACGCTCACCGAAATCCGTATCGCCGGGTCCCTTCACGATATCGGCAAGATGCATATACCCAGTGAAATTCTCACTAAGCCCGGTAAATTAACTGACACCGAATTCGATATGATTAAAACCCACTCCAAAGTCGGTTACGACATATTGAAAACGATAGACTTCCCGTGGCCAATTGCCCCAATCGTGCTCCAACATCACGAAAGAGCGGATGGTTCGGGGTATCCTTCAGGTTTATCAGCCGAAGACGTCCTGCCGGAAGCAAGAATCCTGGCGGTAGCTGATGTTGTTGAGGCTATGGCTTCTCACCGCCCCTACCGACCCGCCCTCGGCATAGATAAAGCCCTAGAGGAAATCTCCCAGAAAAAGGGCATCCTCTATGACCCTGAGGTGGTAGACGCTTGCTTGAAGCTTTTTAAAGAGAAGGGGTTTAAGTTCGAGTAAGCGCCGGTAATCCATTCGGGGCCTTTTTGATGGCCGCCACTTCCCCAAAGTAAAGAGCCGAGGGAACAAGGTCCTGCGAGTTTCCTCTTCCCCAGCTTATACCTTAAGTGCTACAATTCCAGTGCAACTTATAGACCTTGCCAGTACAATCGGAATTAATTTCCTGGCAACAGGAACAACTGCAAAGGAGTCAAGATGAGAGCTGAGATTATTTCTATCGGAACTGAACTGCTCCTTGGGGAAATAGTTGATACTAATACTCCATTTCTGGCAAATCAGCTGTCTTTGCTGGGGATTGACCTCTATTTTACTTCTTCGGCTGGTGATAACTATGAAAGGTTATCAGGAGTCCTGAGGCAGGCCTGGCAGAGGTCGGAGCTTATTATCACCACCGGTGGTTTGGGGCCGACACAGGATGATATTACGCGGGAGGCCATTGCCGGGCTTTTCGGTGAGGAGCTTGAGGTAGACCCAGAACTAAAACAAAGCATCGTCGACTATTTTGCACAGCGTGGCTTAGAGATGCCCCCGAGCAATATCAAGCAAGCTACCCTTATCCCCTCGGCAGCCTCAATCCCAAATCCTCACGGCACCGCTCCTGGTTGGTGGGTGGAGAAAGACGGGCGGATAATCATAGCTATGCCCGGTCCCCCCAGTGAGATGCAGTCAATGTGGCAAAACGAGGTATTCCCCAGATTACAAGAAAGAACCGGGGCGATTATCTTATCCCGAACTATTAAGACTTTTGGCTTAACCGAAGCTAAGGTAGATGAGTTAGTGACTCCCTTGATATCGTCTACCAATCCTACTCTGGCTACTTATGCCAAGCTGGATGGTATCCACCTGCGCATCACCGCTAAAGCAGGCCGACCTGAAGAAGCACAGGAAATGATTTTAGAGCGGGAAACCGAGGTCAGGGCAATTTTGGGTGATTGCATATGGGGAGCAGATGATGAGACGCAGGAGAGTATTGTCGGGCAATTACTGATTGCCGAAGGACTGTCCGTGGCTGTTGCCGAATCTTTCACCGGCGGCTCTCTGAATCATATTTTGGCGACCGCTCCCGATAGCCAGAGTTACTTTAAGGGCGGGTTAATTGCTAACTCTAACGAGGCTAAAGTTGCCCTGGGTGTAGCTCCCCGCCTGGTTACAGGTGGGGCTAGCGCTGAAGTTGCAACAGCAATGGCGATTCTGGTGCGCCGCAAATTGGATGCCGGCATTGGTATTAGTATAGAGGGTGAAACCCTATCAGGGGACAGCGCTGCGCTGGGTACAGTATATATAGCAATTGACAGCGAGCAAATTAAGCAACATACGGTGCAAAGTTACTCAGGAAGACTTTACTATATGAAAAGAAGAGCAGCCTACTACGCACTTTTTGACCTGATGAAACTACTTAAGTCAATGTGAGAAAATGCCAGCAAACGGTTACTGGACAAGAGGGTGAATCGTTTATCTAAAGTTTTAGCTGGGAGGCGGCTTCATTAGCTTCCTGACTGCAGAATTTAATAATTTCGGCAAAGTTGTTGACCCTGGCGAGATTATTGGTCTCCAGAATACCGTCATAGGTAAGGCTTATCCAGGGTTTTTGGTACATCGTGCAGAATTTCTCTGCCATTGCCGCCACAATTCCACCGGGCATACAGCCATGAGGCATTACCGATATCACGCCAGCGAACTCGGGACTCTCCATCCATTCAATGCCACTACCTATACTGAGAACTGCCTCGCTACCACATTTGGGGGAAATAAATCGGCTTGACTTCGCCAGTATATCCGCTGTCGAAGGCTCTCTCCCATCCAGCATGTCACGGAAATGGCTGGCTACCGAATGCTCATCATGCTCCTGGACGAGCTTCTTTACGTAGCTCTTCACCATTTTACTCAGTTTTCGGTTCTTGATAGCATCCTCAACATTCCTATATGAGGTGTATTTAATCCATTCACCCACTGAAGAAACGACGACTTCAAGTCCAGCATCTTCGCATACCTTCTCCAGGTTGCTATTGCTAAATCTGTTGGAACGCAAAAAGATTTCGCCGTTAATGCCAACCAGCGGTCTTCTGGGTAGGTCAGGGTCAATCAGAGACCGGAACTCAGCGGTTGCCTGCCGCAGAATATCGCCGAATTCCTCTTTTTTACGAATGCGATTCGCAATCTTGCTAATGTACTCATCAAACAGTCTGTCTGCCAGCCCTTCCTGTTTTTCGTAGGGGCGGGTGCGCCAGAGAAGTTTTTGCAGATAGTCTATGGCGGTGATGCCTTTCCAGGCGAGGCGCTCAAAACCAGGACCAAGGTTCAAATCACGATAGGCATTGTTTGACACTGTGGTTCGTATCGGCAGGTCAAAGCCAATCTCTTTAAGTATCCTCATCTGTTCTATGGCGTACTTGCCAAGACGGCATGGGCCGTATGAGCCGGTCATAAATCCTTCGACATCTTTCAAGCCAGCACCGTCCTCATAATAGAGCCTCATAAAACTACCCAGGGTTACGCGATAGGGCAGGCATTCTGTGCCCAATGTTACCTGGTTGCTGTAGAGGAGGTCACGTTCATCCGGCTCGGGGAGCACAATCGCCTTAGCTCCACAGGCCTCCATTGCCGCAGCGACGGCCTCGGCATGGGGTGACATCCGGGGTATGAGAAGAGTCTTCTTTGAGTTGATATATGCCGTCGTTCCCCGGTAGACGTCTTTGCACTGGACTTCGTGCTGTTTAGCGGAATGGGCGTATCCTTTAATGGTATCAACAAAGGCCTCAAGACGGGTAACGATGCCAGCCTCGGCAGCATGCTCATCGATTTCCAGCTGTCCTAGAGGCTTACCACCCATAATGTCTTCCAAAATTTTGAGTATGAATGAGTTCGGGCCACAGCCGAAGTTTGTCAGGGCGAGACCGTATAGCCGCGGCTCCGATGCGGTTATAGCCGCACCAGCTATGTGTTTACTCTCATATAACCAGTACGGACGGTCTGAGTATTGCTTGGGGTCTACTGAGGCAAGGGGCAGGAAGTCGAGCGGTATCGGCACCACACCAAGCTGGGCAAGCTTCTCGGCGATACCAAGGTTTGCCCCTGCATCCTGTGACATGTAGGACCTGGAGAAGAGAACCACGCCTAATTGGTCACTTTCCTGAAGTTGCTTCATCAGTTTATTGCCGAGTGTCGTCAGATTCGCCTCAAATCTCTGCTGTGCTTTAATGCCGGCAAGAGCCGCTTGCTTGCTTTTCCTCTTGCTGAATCCCATCTTCACCGCAACATCGGCAAGGTTGTTTATCGTATCAGCGTTGCCCCGGCTGAAGTCAATTATGGGTGCCAACAGCCGCTCCCCCAGGTCGAGAACCTGGCGTATTATGAACGGGGACGCCTGAATCAGGGGGCAAGCGTATTTCTGGTTCTCATCCCCATCTTTTTCGCCCAGCCGGATAGCACAGGGGTAGAGAATGTAATCAACGTTATCAAGCGCAGCTACATGCCCGTGGAGAAGCTTGACTGGGAAGCAGCTGTCAGTGTAGCTTAACTCGACAGCTTGCTCCATAATTTCTTTGGTGGTCTGGCTGGAAAGGAAGACCCTCACCCCGAGTGCATTGAGAAAACCGATAAGCAGCGGTGCGTAGTCATATACCAGAAGTGCTCTGGGAATCCCTACCGAGGGCCCGCTGCCGGAACCTTCCTTGTATTCCCGAAAGAGCAACTTTTCCCGTTCGTCAAAAAAGGTTTCTCCCCTGGCTTGGCTAATAGTGCTGTCATAGCGGTCGCACCGGCTACCATAGAATGTAGGTTTCTCATTGGGCACCTGCATCCGGGTGATAGTGCAGTTGTTGTCACATTTCCGGCAGGTGAAAGTAGAAAGGGTGCACTCGCTGTCAACGATTTTCTGGAATCCCTTGAAGTTTGACCTCTGGTCAGGCATTACCTCTTTTGCCAGAAGTGCGGCACCAATTGCACCGCTGACCTCCCTGTGTTCCGCCACGGTCAGGGCTTTCCCCTCAAGCTGCTGATAAAATGCAGAGACAACGGCCTCGTTGTAGAATACGGCTCCGGTGAGGATAATCTTGCTGCCCAGCTTTCTGGTACCCACCACCTTGGACAGATAATTCTTGGCTATGGAGCTGGAAAGGCTGGCGGTGATTACCTCCAACGGGATGCCTTCCTGCTGTGCTGAAGCGACTGCCTGACCCATAAAGGCAGCGCACCTTGTTCCCAGGTCTATGGTGTAGGGTGCCGTAAATGCCAGACTGGCAAAATCACCGTTGGTCACCGAAACGCCGAGCATTTCTGCCAGTTCATCAATGAAACTTCCCGTTCCGGCAGCACATGCCTTGTTCATCTGGTAGTCAACAACAACGCCGTTCCTCTTGATGACAAGCTTGGAGTCCTGGCCGCCAATCTCAATGATGTCCGCCTCGGGGTCTATTTCGGCAGCAGCTCTTGTCTGTGCCGTGATCTCGTTCTTAATCAGGTCTGCCCCAATGAAGCTACCGACCAAATATCTCCCGGAACCGGTAACACCTACGCCGGCTATTCTGATCCTGTCGGCTCCATCTAAAAGCAGGTTCTTGAAGACCTGCTTGACGGCATCAATGGGCCTGCCAGCGGTCATCAGGTAGTTCTTGGCTAGAATATTTGTGCCAGATTCATCAAGTATCACCGCCTTGGTGCTGGTAGAACCAACATCAACTCCGAGATAACCCGTACATGATTCATTTATCCTCTGATTTACCCCATTCCCTGGAAGAGCCACATTCTCAAGCTTGGGCATTTCAAAATAGCGCTGCCGTGTATCTGCTTCTGGTAACTTAGCTACTTGCGAATTCTTTCCTCTTGAAAGTAAGGCTGCCCCTGAAGCCTCAATATAAAGGTAATTCTCAGGGACGATTATCGGCACTTGATGCCCGTTCCTTGCCGAAAGGACCTCATTGAGAGCTTTAACTATAGCACTATTGGCAGCGACACCCCCAACAAGATAGACTGGCTCCTCAAAAATTCCTTTCTTGAGAGAAGCGACCATCCGGGCAATGCTCTCGCAGAGTGCATAAAGCATCGCTTGGATTGGGACACCCTTCTGCTGGAGGTGAATGAGGTCAGTCTTGGCAAAGACACTGCATCTGGCGGCTATCCTGGGCGGGCTACCCTCGCACCCCAGTGCCAGACTGGCAAAGTCGTCCATGCTGATACCAAGTCGGTATGCCTGTTGTTCGAGGAACCTCCCCGTGCCGGCGGCACAGAGCGGATTTGATGCCACCTTCCACGGCTTTCTCAACCCGTCTTCCAGTCCGATGACGAGGGAACTCTGCCCGCCAATTTGTAGGATAGTTCTGGCATCGGGATGGTGGTCGAGAAGCCCGGAAGCAATCGCCAGTGAGCTGCTGTAGTCTGCCCAGTTGAGCTCCTTCGGAATCACCGCTTTGCCAGAGCCAGATACCCCGGCGCCGACAATCTGCTCAAGGTTGAATTTCTCGCCCAACCTGGCAATGAGTGAGTTAACTGCCGCCTTGGGATTGGAGGTTATTTTTTCAATGTCAATCTGAATGACCCTGCCGTTCTCATCAATGAGTGACAGCTTGGCATTGACCGAGCCTATATCTACCCCTAGAGAGTAATTCATTTCAGCGACTACAATTCTAACAGAAACAAGCTCTCTTGTGAAGGCAGCAATCTCTACCGCCTGGGTGGCTAATTCCCCCGCGAAGATATGGCAGTAAATTTATGCGATTTGACCCAGGGGGGGGTTGACAATCACGGTAAAATATGCTACAAGTTAATCCTGATAACGGTAGGAGAGACCCTATATAGGGAGCCGAAGGGAAAGAGACCGGGCCTGAGCCCAAGGTCTTGAAACTCTCAGGCAAAAGGACTGTCGGTGGCGAAACCGCTGGAGAAGCGTCCGCGTGGAGGCACCAAAGAGATAAGTCTGCAAATAGTAGCGGACAATCTCTCAGGTAGAAAGGCAGGGGCAATCTGCATGAGCAGATTGCCCTTTTTTATTAGGGGAAACTTAACAATCAAATAAATTTTTTGTATTAAGTGGGCTACCTAGCCATTAACAAGGTGCGGTATTTATATTTACAAGTAGAGGAGGTGATGTTATAGCAAGAGCCCGAAAAGGGAAGGGATTTAAACCAGCTAAAAATTATGGAACGGAGGTAACTTATGGAAGCTATTATGGGAGCTATGGATTGGGTAAATGGCATTGCCTGGGGATGGCCGGGGATGATAGTAGTGGTGGGTGGCGGCCTTTACCTTACCATTCGCCTTCGCGGTTTCCAGTTTGTTAATCTTGGCCGTGCTTTAAAGTTTATAGGGAGGCGAGCTACCCCGGATTTAGTAGATACGAGCAAGGGTGAAATAACCCCCAGGCAGTCCCTCTGGGCGGCACTGGCGGGAACTGTCGGCAACGGCAACCTGGCTGGTGTAGCCTCAGCTATTGCCATGGGTGGTCCCGGGGCTGTCTTTTGGATGTGGATAACCGCCCTTGTGGGTATGGGCACCAAGTCGGCGGAGGTCATGCTTGGGCGCCACTATCGGACAATCAACCCCGATGGTACCATTTCCGGTGGTCCCATGTGGTACCTGCAGAAGGGGTTGAATATGAAGTGGCTGGGCATAATATTCGCCTTATTTGCCGCTATTGCTGCCCCTGGCATTGGCCTTATGGTGCAATCCAACTCGTCTGCCTTTGCGCTTGAATTCGGCTTTGGTGTCCCGCGCCTGGCTACCGGTCTGGTTATGGCTATAGCGCTTGGATTGGTCATCATCGGCGGGCTCAAGATTATTGCCAAGGCCACCGAAGCACTAGTACCGGTCATGTGCGTTTTCTACGTTATCGTGGCAATAGTAGTCCTGGCTATCAATGTGGTCGATATTCCTGCTGCCCTGGGCTTAATCTTCAAGCATGCTTTCACCCCTTACGCACCGATTGCTGGTGTCATGGGTTATGCGATTGCAAGTACCCTGCGTTTTGGCGTGGCACGCGGCATCTTCTCCAACGAGGCAGGTCTTGGTTCTGCCCCCATCGTCCATTCTGCCTCGACGATTAGAAACCCCATTCACCAGGGTTATATAGGCATCTTTGAGGTCTTCCTGGACACCATCGTTATCTGCTCCATGACGGCGCTGGTTATCCTTACCTCAGGGGTATTTGGCACAGCCGAATACCTTACTGCTGAGCCGCGCCTGACCTCTACCCCACTCACTATAGCTGCTTACCAGGCAACGATCGGCGGGTTTGGGGCGCCCATCGTGGGCGTAGCCTCGTTCCTATTCGGCTTTTCCACCATGCTCACCTGGTCTTACTATGGTGAACGCAGCCTTTGCTATATCACTGGTGAGAGGCGGTGGATACATCTGACCTACCGGTCGATATTCGTGGTTCTCTGCCTAGTGGGTGCGTTAACGAAGATTGCGTTTGTGTGGCTGTTCACCGATACCACCAATGGGCTTATGTTGCTACCCAACATGATTGCCCTTGTTCTCCTGGCTGGCACTATTTACAAACTTACCAAAGGGTGGGCTAAAGAGGACATTCTACGGCGCGTTGAACGCGTGGAAAAAGGTGAATAAGTAGGTAATACAA